>JACQDV010000018.1 GCA_016200915.1 Sphingobacteriales bacterium | reverse complement strand
GCACAATGCCTCCTTTGCTTTTGCAACATAAAAAAGCAGGGGTAACTACCCCCGCTTTTGAAACAATAGATTTTTAACCTGTAGCCTTTAACTGTAAAGAGTTGCAGCATTTTTAAACCCGAGTTTAGTCGGACAACAATGATTTTTAATAATGGAGAGAAGCAGCAAATGCTTCTCTTTTTGTTTTAAGAGAGTTGTGTCAGGCTATTTCAGGACGAGACATAACAAGGCGGCTGATGCAGGTTTAACAAATATGGATTAACTCTTAAATCATGATTAAACGTTGACTTCTTCCAAGTAGAGAAATTTCCCATCTTGCATTTTCAGCACATATTCATTCCAGAATTTTGGATCATCCATAGTCCATGAACTGTTTAGGAATCCACAGTCATTCCAATTAGAAATTTTCTCTAAGTTTTTAATTATTTCTAAGGCATAATGAAAACTATAATTGGTGACTTCAGGATTAAAATAAATCCACTTGTAAATTTTTTTGCTTTGATTTAAAAAGAGAAAATATTCGATTGTGTAATTACCATTTGCATCCCGTTTTTGAAACACTATTATAGTATAAGATTTGCTTTCGGGAAATATTAATGTATAATCAACACCATAAAGACCATAACATTCTTTATATAATTCAGGATGTTTTATTTGTAGCTTTTCGATGAATGGCAGGAAAATTTCCTGATTCATATAATGAGTATAAGCCCGATTGATATTTTCTTTTCTTGTTTTTTTAATTTCGGATACAATCATCGGAAGCTCTGCAAATTCATCCTCATAATTATCTTTTCTTAAATCAATTTTACTATAAATGGCTTTTTTGTAAGTATCAAAAATATCTGACTCCCAGAAATCGAAATTGAGATAATTCTTCATCAGATTTTTTTTGACTTCCCTTTCACTAAATGACTTCCCAAAAAATATCAGCTCCTTTAAGATATACCACTCTTTATTATAGAAGTGTCCTATAAATCTGAATGAATAACTCCCAAATATTCCTTCCTGTATACATTCCGTAACAGATTTCATCTGAAAAGTGTCAGAATCTATATATTTATTTTGGGCATGATGCTCTTCTTTACTTAAATAACAACTATGGCCCATACTGGTCAGGTCATAGAAGATATCGCTTTCAGGGTTAATGATACTATAAGTGAAGGCCAGAAGTTTTGTTTTTTCCTTATTAAAAAAAGAATCGAAATAACCTTCTAAAAAAATTGATCGAAACCTTGGTTCCAGTATTGCCAGACCTTCTTGAAAATTTTGTATATTAAGTGACATAGTTGATGATAAAATTAGCTATTAAATTAAGCTAATTAATCGATATAATCTTCCCCAACGTCAATCAAGCGACAAGCCATTAACCAGTAGTGTATTCTCTTTGCAGTTGAAACAAACAATCATGACCAATCACTACGATATCATTATCATTGGTACAGGCAGCGGTGGCAGTACGATGGCATATAAATTAGCGACTACCGGAAAAAGGATTTTGCTTTTAGAAAGAGGCGATTTTATTCCCAAAGAAAAACAAAACTGGGACCCGCATGAAGTGGTAACGGTGGGCCGTTATCGTCCCAATGAAGCATGGTACGATAAGGATAATAAACCCTTTAAACCATATATCCATTACAATGTGGGTGGTAACAGCAAAGTGTATGGAGCGGCTATGTTTCGTTTCAGAGAAACTGATTTTGAAGAAGTGCAGCACTATGGTGGTGTATCGCCGGAGTGGCCATTGAAATATGATGTGTATGAACCGTATTACACACAGGCAGAAAAATTATACCATGTGCATGGTAAACGTGGTGTTGATCCAACTGAACCTCCCACCAATGCTGCTTATCCTTTACCGCCATTGGTTTACGAACCATTGATAAAGGATATGGAAACAAAAATGAAACAATTCGGTCTGCGTCCGTTTCCATTGCCGATGGGAGTAAAGTTGCCACAGGATTATACACAAACAGAAGCACCGGTGGTATTGGAAAACTTTGATGGCTTTCCTGATTTAACCGATAGTAAAGCAGATGCACAGGTAACTTGTTTACGTCCGGCACTGATGAATAAGAATGTTACGCTGATAACGAATGCTTATGTGGAGAAATTAGAAACGGATGAGAGTGGTAAAAAGATTTCTAATGTTGTTACCATCGTTAACGGAGAAAAAATAAAGTTCAGAGCTGATTTAATATTTGTGGCCTGTGGTGCAGTGAACAGTGCAGCTTTATTTTTAAGAAGTGCCAATGATAAACATCCAAACGGTTTGGCTAATTCATCCGGCCAGGTGGGAAGAAATTTAATGTTGCATCACAATGGTTGTTTGGTAGCATTTACCAAAAAGATGAATGATTGTGTATTCCAGAAGAGTTTGGGACTGGCAGATTTTTATCATGGAGCTGAAGATAGTGCATTGCCATTAGGAGAAATTCAACTGATGGGCCGTAATGATCCTGATACTATTATGTGGTTAGGAGAAACGATTGCTCCCGGTAAAACGTATGATGAACTGAAGAAGATGAGTATTGATTTCTGGTTAACAGCAGAAGATTTACCGGGTGCTGATAACCGTGTTACACTGAAAACAGATGGTTCTATAAAAGTTGATTACACACGGACGAATTATACAGCGTATGAAAAACTTAAAGTTAAACTAAAAGAAGTTTTTGCAAAGTTGGGTGAACTGGATGCTGATTATAAAGATGTGCAGTGGGGCGGTTATGATTTGGATGTAAGTGGAATGAGTCACCAGAACGGAACATTGCGTTTTGGTAATGATCCAACATCATCTGTCCTCGATATCAATTGCAAAACACACGATATAGATAATTTATATGTAGTGGATGCAAGTTTCTTTCCCAGTTGTGGTGCATTTAATCCCGCATTAACCATAGCAGCCAATGCCCTGAGAGTGGGAGATCATATTATTAATGAAGTATTGAAAATAACTCCGGCAGTGAAAAGAATGATGGAACGTGTTATTTAATTGGTCACAAAGAAGCTCTTAGTGTCTTTGTGCCTTAGTGGCAATATAATTATGGAAGCAATTGCAAAGCTGATAACAATTTATGTAAGCCATACACTGGAAATTATTTCAGCAATAGTAATTGGAGTAGCAGTAGTAAAATTGATATGGAATTATTTCAGCGTTTTCAGCTTTACTAAAAATGGATTGTCTGCTGAAGAAGCAAGAGTAAGATTTGGAAGTTCGGTAGCGGTTTCATTAGAATTATTATTAGGAGCAGATGTATTAGCTACTGCTGTTGCGCCGAGTTGGGATGATATCGGCAAACTGGCAGCGATTGCCGTGTTAAGAACAGCCCTCAACTATTTCCTGGAAAGAGAATTAAAACATTCTCACCATTCTAACAATCGTTAATACACAAAAGCGATATTACTATAACTGCATCGGCCTGTATTTGGTTAAGAAAAGGTTAAGCATATTTGATTAGTCGGCATATAGCCCGATACTTGCATCTTCATTCAAAAACCAACCATGAAGTGCAGTATCCTTATTGGATTTATTTTTTTATTTGCCATTACAGGTAATTCGCAGGTGACCGTTCCGCTGGAACAATTACCTTCTCACAGTGATAGCCTGATGAATTTTCTCACTAAAGAATACGGAAGAAATAAATCTATTCCTGTTCAATATCGTGAACAGGTATTGCTGACATTGTCACATTTCCCCGAATTAAAGGATATAAAAATCAAATGGCGTATTAAGCATCAGTACACACCGCTTACTACCAAACCCGGTTTCTGGAGCATGTTCAAACAAAAAAATAAACGTGGTTATGTCATTACCATGAGTGATAAAACAATTGATACACTAACAAGATTGCTGTATCAAAACTTAACGTTTGAAGAACAGGTAGGAATTATGGGTCATGAATTAAGTCATGTGGTTGACTTCAGGAGTAAAAATCTTTTTCAGTCTGCACGGAATGCTATTGGTCATCTTTCCCGGCATTTTATAGACCGTATGGAATATCATACTGATATGATTTGTGTACAACATGGATTAGGTAATGAGTTACAGGCTTACAGTCAGCATGTGAGGGATGTAATGCATATACACAACTGGCGTGGTGTTGATTTTGTTTATGATAATAATGAACTGCACGAACGCTATATGAATCCTGAAACAATTGAGAAGTACAAAAAAGAAGCAACTCTACAGCGATAATTAATAATTAAGAATTAATACTTGAATCAGTCTGATGGTTGACAGATAAACTGCGGCATTTTTTCTCTCTTTACAGTATGAGAGTAATGCCCATCAGAGTATTTACCGAAACAGGCGGAATGAAGCAGTTAAAAGCTTCGTTCAAAAAGAACTGGTTGCATTATCTGCAGGAAGCATTGGGGCTGGGAATCTTTATGATTTCGGCCTGCTATTTCTCCGCCAAATTATTCTCACCACAAAGTAACTGGTATCATTTGTTCGCTGATAATATGCAGCGCAATTTGCTGATGGGTGTGATGATGGGTAGCACTGCCCTGTTTATTTTTTATTCTCCATTTACTGTACCAAGTGGCTCGCAAATTAACCCGGCTGTTACATTAACTTTTTTAAGATTAGGTAAGATGTGTCATTGGGATGCGGTGTTTTATATCATCGCTCAATTTATTGGTGGAACGCTGGCGGTTTATCTGATGCAATGGTTGATGGGAAGTGTATTGACAGATGCGCCAGTTCATTCTGCTGTAACAGTTCCTGGTGCTGTGGGTATGTGGCCGGCATTGATAACAGAATATATCATTGCGTTTATAACAATGACGATGGTATTGTTTACATCTCATTATGATAAATTAAAAAATTATACAAGAATTATTGCCGGATGTTTTGTTTGCTGCTGGGTAATTGTTGCAGGCCCTATCAGTGGATTTGGAATGAACCCCGCAAGAAGTTTCGCTTCAGCCTTCCCGGCGAATATTTACACCGCTTTCTGGATTTATATGATTATTCCTTTTGCGGGAATGTTAACGGCTGCGGAAGTGTTTTTGAAAATCAGGAAAAAGAAATTAGAAATTAGGAATGAGAAAGTGGTGAGTAGTGAATGGTGAATGCTCAATGTATTGCGACCAACGGCCATCGGTCAACGAACAACCTTAAATCTTTAAACGGCACAAACGAGTTATATGAGACAGTTTTTAAAATTTATTGTCCTCACCTTACTAGTGAGTTTGATTCATTCGATTGTATTTGCACAAATAACTAAAGTGGATGCGATTGGTATTACGGTGAAAGAAATAGAGCGTTCGGTAAAATTTTATATTGAAGTACTGGGTTTTAAAAAAGTAAGTGACCATGAATACCAGGGTAAAGAAATTGAACAACTCAAAAATGTCTTTGGTATAAATATTAGAGTAGTGCGTTTGCAGTTGGGAGAAGAGTTTATTGAATTAACAGATTACTTAACTACCGGTGGCAGAAGTATTCCTGAAGACCAGCATAGCAATGATCTTTCCTTTCAACATATTGCCATTGTGGTGAGTGATATGGATAAAGCTTTTGAGCAAGTAAAGAAGTTTAATGTTGAATATGTTTCTACGGCACCACAAACATTGCCTAAATCAATTCCCGGTGCAGAAGGGATTAAAGCATTTTATTTTCACGACCCGGATAATCATAATCTCGAACTTATTTTTTTTCCCAAAGAAAAAGGACAACCTAAATGGCAAACATCTGATGGTAAAATTTTTCTCGGTATTGATCATACGGCAATCGGTATCAGCAATACAGAAAACAGTGCGAAGTTTTATAATGAATTACTCGGTATAGAACGCAAAGGTGATAGCTGGAACAAAGGCAATGAACAGGAACATTTGAATAATGTACAGGGAGCTTCATTGCATATCACCGGCAACAGGGCAACTGCTGGTCCGGGTATTGAGTTTTTGCAATATCTGCAACCTGGCCCGGGTAAATCATATCCTGCTGATACAAGGGCGGATGATTTATGGTTCTGGCAAACAACATTGATTACAGATGATGCAGCGTCATTGTACAATAAATTAAAATCAGCCAATGCTTCTTTTGTATCAGGAGAATTAGTTCATCAGCAAATTAATAATATTCATACCAAATCATTTATTGTAAAAGACCCGGATGGGCATGCGATGTTGATTAAGGAAATAGTGAAATAAAAGTTTAAAGTTGAATGTTTAAGGTTTAAAGTTTTTAATACCCGCTAACCATAAACTTTAAACTTTTAAACCTTAAACTAAAAACATGAGTGAAACAAAACAAATAACCTGCCCCCTCTGCGGAGATACTGTTAACAAACTGCTTTATCGTTTTCATGTAGAGAACGAAAAAGTAGTGTTGGAAAAAATTAAAGAACATAATCCCGCATGGACAGAGCATGATGGTATCTGTGGCCGATGTGTGGATTATTATCAAACAGAGCTGGTGATGCAGCAACGGATATTGCCGGAGATTGGTCCGTACTTTTCTATTAAAAGTCCCGATGATTTTATTATTCTCCCTACCATGCTTCGCCTGAATGCTGACCCACGGTTTACCGGTAAAGGCATAACCATTTGTTTTATTGACAGCGGATTTTATTTACATGATGATATCATCGCCACCTCCAACCGTGTAAGAAAAGTGGTTGATATCACTAATCCCAAACAAAACACTACCTATTTCATGCAGCCACATAAAGAAAGCTGGCATGGAACCATGACAACTGTAGTGTGTGCCGGTGATGGGTATAAGAGTAAAGGCTTATACAAAGGAGTAGCGCCTGATGCAGAACTGGTGTTGTTAAAAGTAATGAACGAAGAAGGGCACATCACCACTGAGAATATTGCCAAAGCATTGGAATGGGTATTAAAGAACCACCGGCAATATGATATTAAAATTGTGAATATGAGTTTGGGCGATGATGAAGCTATCTCCTGTAAAAATTCGGTGATTGATGAACTGGCGGAAAAATTAATTGACGAAGGCATCACTATTGTTGCGGCAGTAGGAAATGATGATACTGCTGAAATTAAACCACCGGCTAATTCGCCCAATGTAATTGCTATTGGCGGAGTGGATGATGCTAACCAGTTGGAAAATGAATTGATGTCTTATCATTCCTCTTTCGGTGTAACTACGGATGGATTACATAAGCCGGAGCTGGTAGCAAATGCTATTTGGATAGCCGCCCCTATTCTTCCCGGCACAGCTGAAAAAGAAGAAGCAGAAATTTTACACGAATTGGTTGAAATGAGTAATGAAGATTTACAAACAGGTAACCTTGATTTGTTGAAAAAAACTGGGATAAGTCATGATTTTTATAAAACAAATGATGTAACTTTTCTACGTTCTCAAATCATTACCCGGATACAAACTACAAAGTTCTTTTCAGCCGCATACATGCATGTGGATGGAACTTCTTTTGCTGCGCCGATAGTTAGTGGCGTTATTGCTCAATTACTGCAGGCGCAACCATCATTAACACCACAGCAAATACGGCGGGCACTCTTCAGCAGTGCCAAACGATTATCCGGCATCCCTGTGGAACGGCAAGGGTATGGATATATCCAACCTAAAAAAGCACTTCTAAAAATTTTAAAAAAGGAGGTCATCATGAAGCCCCACGACTCACCTCACATTGACGACAAAAGAAAAACCATCGAGTTCTTTATTCAAAATGATTGTGCCCATCAAATTTCACTGGCGGGCACCTTTAATCACTGGGCACAGGATGTATTATTGATGGAACCCGGTGAAGATGGTATGTGGAAAATTGAAATACCGCTTTTACCAGAGGGAACTTACAAGTACAAATTTTTTATTGATGACAAAATGTGGGTAGAAGATTTCGATAACCCTGTTCGTGAACCCGATGGTTTTAATGGTTGGAACAGCATATTGATGATTCAATAGCATACAAAGATTAATCGGGATATTGAGATGATATATGGCTCAGCTACGAAGAGGAAAGCTGAGCCATATTTTTATTCAGGAGTTCCCCTCCTGGGAGGGGCAAGGGGTGGGTCAAAACAGCAATGATGAATAATGAAGAAGGAATATCGAAGTCTGAAGTATTTGTTTTAATTCATCATTTATTATTCCCTGTTCATTATTCGATATTAAAATGCAGTTTTACGTCAACCGCATGACACAGCAATTTGCATACTTATATTCTCTTTGTATAAACTTAGCAAACTCATGGTAACAGTAGTCACCATCTTATTTTTCATTCTTGGTATTTATTTATTAGCCGGGCTGTTGTTTGCGGTTATTTTCTTAATAAAAGGCATTGAAAGAGTAGATAAAAGTGCACATGGAGCCACCTGGGGATTTAAACTGATTATCATTCCCGGGATAATTGCATTGTGGCCGGTGTTGTTGAACAAATGGATAAAAGCAAAACCAATAAGCCATGATGAAACCACTGCGTAGGCGGCATTTGCAAATATGGACAGTATGGGCCATATTCATTCCAATTGGAATGATAGCTGCTTATGTAAACATACCAAAGAAAGTTGCTGGTGAACTTATTCAAATTGATTCGGGGAAAGCATTACCGCTGGTAATAAACTCAATTGATAAAACAAACTATTCAGTAGCGCTAAGGAGTAGTGAGGATAAATCACAATTGCAGTTGGAATGGATAAATAAAAATGCATCGGCCTATCCTTCATCTTTAATTTATAAAGTAAGCAATGAAAAACAGGAATTGAAAGATGCTGAGTTGATTGGAAGGGTAGAAGCGAAAGATCATTTTTATTTTCCCTTGAAAAATGATTCAACTGCAAAAAACATTTTTGTTCTGTACGATATTATTCATCAGCAGAAAATTGATATAATAAAATTAACGCCATGAGTGTTGGATATGCCGCAGTAGGCTGGAACAGGCAAAAGAAAATTTATGACTGGCTTATTGCCGGGTTTTGTGCTTTGTACCTAATCACCTTTATTGTTATTACTGCTTTTGTAAATCCCAATTATACTTTTGAAACAGTATTGATTCGTTCTACTTCCACATTGGCTGTATTACTGCTGCATGTTATTCTCAGTATCGGTCCATTGGCAAGATTAAATAAAAAGTTTTTGCCTTTATTATATAATCGTCGTCACTTGGGCGTAACGATGTTTTGTGTTGCTGCAGTGCATGGTTTGTTTAGTGTTATGCAATTTCATTCGTTGGGGAATATCAATCCATTTGTTTCATTATTTGTAAGCAATAAAAATTTTACTTCAGTAAGTGGTTTCCCGTTTCAGTCGCTTGGTTTTTTTGCACTGATCATATTTTTCTTAATGGCCGTAACCAGTCATGATTTCTGGCTGCATAATCTTTCTCCTAAAGTATGGAAGACGTTACACATGTTTGTGTATTTGGCATATGCACTCATTGTAATGCATGTAATGCTGGGTGTGATACAATACGAAACACATCCTGTATTTGTATTGTTGATTAGTGCTGGTTTTGTTTGGTTGGCATCATTGCACATAATGGCTGGCAGGAAAGAAGTTAAAAAGGATAATGAAAAATTTGCTTTGCAAAACGAAGGTTTTGTAAAAGTGTGTGGTGTTAATGAATTTGAAGAAGGGAGAGCAAAGATATTTTGTGCAGATACAGAACGAATAGCAGTGTATAAACATGAAAATAAATTATACGCTATTCACAATGTTTGCAAGCACCAGGGTGGTCCATTAGGCGAGGGAAAAATATTAGATGGTTGTATTACCTGTCCGTGGCATGGTTATCAATACCTGCCGCATAATGGACAATCTCCGCCGCCATTTACTGAGAAGGTGAGCACTTATGATGTAAAGGTGTTGAATGGTAATGTTTGGTTAAATCCAACGCCGTATGCAGAAGGAACAGAAAGAACCGGTGCTGTGATTAATTAATAATTAGCAATTAAGAATTAATAATTGTTTGAACTTTAGGAAAAATTAAATCTATGGCAAACGATTTTCTGGAAAGTGTAATCAAACAATTTGAATATTACAAACTACTCGGTGAGAAGTCTTTTGAACAGGTGAGTGAGGAGCAGTTGTTCTGGCAGTACAATCAAGACAGTAACAGTATTGCCACTATTGTAAAACACCTGTGGGGAAATATGATGAGCCGCTGGACAGATTTTTTAACTACAGACGGTGAGAAAGAATGGCGCAAACGGGATGAAGAATTTGAAAATGATATAAAGACAAAGGATGAGATGATGCATTTGTGGAATGAAGGATGGAATTGTTTGTTCAATGCTATTGGTCAGTTGAAGGAAGAAGATTTGGGAAAGATGGTTTATATCCGCAACATGGGACAAACTGTTACGGAAGCCATCAATCGCCAGCTGGCACATTATTCATATCATATCGGGCAGATAGTGTATATAGCAAGAATGGCAGCAAAGGATTGGAAAAGTTTATCCATTCCTAAAGGGGAATCGAAGGAGTTTAATAAAGAAAAATTTTCTCAGCCAAAAAGAAAAGAACATTTTGCCGATGAAGTCTTGGGCCCTAATAAATCCAAAGATGAGTAATAAACAAAGCTGATATGTCAGAGCAAAAGATTAATAAAGAGCAAATGTCCGGCCCCCTTTCTCTGAAGGAGAAGGGGCCGGGGGATGAGGTTGAATTTTATATTGGATGGATGCCTAAAGCACCGCAAAGTTTTGCAAAGCATGTAAAAAATGTATTGCTTGTTTTGTTTCCGGCTGCATTAATAGTTGCGTTGCTGCTGGCATCTTACCAAAAAAAATTCTCAGCAGGCAATTTTGAATATGGAAAACTCACCAAAGTAAAAGGTATTTATTATAACCAGCCAGTTCCTGTATTAAAAGTGGTGAGTGGGAAAGATATGTGGGGCAACCTTTCCTATATCACTATTCCATTGGTTGGTTATGGTAAACATGGGGCAGAAACGGCCATCATGGAAATTGAAAAAGAAAAAAATACCACACTTAATAATAAAGAAATCATACTCAGAGGCTCATTAATCTACAGCGAAGGAAAAACATTAATGCAGGTTAGTAAAGATGATAATCCGGTTATAAGTATTGGCAAGGAAGCTGATGCATCTATTGCACCTGTAAAAAAAGAACTCGGTAACCAAATTGTAAAAGGGGAAATCATTGACCCCAAATGTTATTTCGGTGTAATGAAACCGGGTGAAGGTAAAGTACACAGAGACTGTGCTATTCGTTGTATACTTGGCGGTATTCCCCCGTTATTGAAAGTGCAGAATGAAAAGGGAGAAGAAAATTTTTATTTCATTGTTGGTCCCGGTGGAGAAAAGATGAATGAAGCTGTACAGGATTATGTGGCAGAGCCTGTTTCTATTAATGCAAGAGTGGTTCAGCAGGACGACTGGATTGTGTTATATGTGAATGATAATAAAAGTATTACCAGAATTTCTAAACTGGAATTATTTCGTCCGGGACTGGAGGTATTGGCATGTGCAGGTAACAATAATTATTAAGATGACAGATTAATTATAACTTGAATATGGAACTGACTTTAAGAAATGGAATACCTATAAATACACGCCTGCTGCAAAATACAGATGTACAAAACTTATTTAATTATGTTTTTTCCCTTTCAGTGGAAACAAAATCCAGATTCGGTCCGCATCTTTTTAACAGGGAAACAATAGAACAAATTTGCAATAATAAGGATGATGTAATGCGGTATGTGGCTATTGATGAATCAACCGCTAACATTGTAGGCTATATGTTATTTAAACAGGGAATGATTTACTGGGATGATAAGCGTTATGCTGAGCGAAACCAGTATTTCAACTACTCTACTACTGTTACTTATGCACCTTCTGTAGCAGATGCATTTCAAAGTTCGGGCCTGGGTTCAGTGATGTATAATGAAATTGAAAAAGAATTAAGGACAAAAGGGATAAAGCATATTGTTTTGTGGGGTGGTGTACAGGCTACTAATGAAAGAGCAGTTAACTTCTATAAAAAATTTGGGTACGAATTATATGGCTCATTCTGGCATGATGAAAAAGATAATCTGGATATGGTGAAAGAGCTAATGTAAGTCCCGGGGTTTAATTTTTAATGCAGTTATTCCCGTAAAAAATTTATTTGCAGTAGAATCAATTATGTACTGAGCAATTTGAGTAAATTGTTTTAAAACATTTTATGCGTAAAGTAATACTGCAGGTAGCTGTTAGCTTAGATGGATATATTGAAGATGCTGAAGGCAAATTCGACTGGTGTTTTATGGATGATGATTATGGAATGATAGAATACATGAAACGTATTGACAGTATTGTTATGGGCAGAAAAACATATGAGCTGGTATTAACGCTGGGTGGCCAAACAATGCCGGGTTTTCCTAAAGTGAATGAATATATTGTGTCCACTACTTTGTTAAAACTGGAAGGAGAGAGAATTTTAGTAAACGGAAACATTGATGAGTTTATAACTGATTTAAAACAACAACCGGGGAAAGATATTTGGCTTTTTGGCGGGGCTTCCTTAACTACTTATTTTATGAATCATGGATATGTGGATGAAATAGAACTGGCGGTTCATCCCATATTATTAGGCTCCGGTAAACCTTTGTTTCAGAATATTGATAAGAGGATTAAACTGAACCTGCTGAAATCAAAACCATACCCGAGCGGGTTAATAATGCTGAGTTATGCAGTAGTGCAATGAGCGTCTATTTAATATGCCAGGTAGCAATAAAGTCACTAAAGTTTGGAATAATATCCACTACTGCATGTAAGATCATCACCAACCATAGGTTTTTTGTTTTGGAATAAATGATCCCCAAAAACACACCTGCTACACTCATATAAGCAATAGTGTAAGTAGCAAAATATAAAAATGGCATTTGCTCTCCGATGCCTTCACTGGCCGCACCACGAAGATAAAGTCCGGGTGCATGTACTAATCCAAAAATAATAGCTGAGATAACAATACCACCTGAATTGGAATTAAATAATGTGGCTAATCTTGATTGCAGGAAACCACGAAAGAAAAATTCTTCAATCAATCCTGCATCAAACACAAGATAGATGAGACATAGAGGAATGCCAATGACAAATTGTGTAATACTAAAAGAACCATTCTGTATATCCTTTCCGCCTCTGCCCGCATAATACTGAAATAGCAATACCAGTATTGATAAAATAAGCAGCAACAACGATTGCCCGGAGAATAATTTCACCGGAAAATCTTTCAAACCAAAATCTTTTACCGAAAACCCGTAAGCTTTATAAATTAAGAATGGAACAAATACAAAGAATAACAGTTTTCTTAAAAAGATAATGATAGAATAGATAGCCGGGTTCTCGATCCAGGAAGCCGGTAATAATTTATTGATAAGAGAACCGCCGTAAGTAATATAAAACGCAATCCATATAATAAGGGGGATAATGAATAACAGCTCATTTTTAATCTTTGGTTTATGAACCGGATCAATAAATTGATTTGTAAATAACCAGCTAATTAATGAAAAGCCCATACCTAATACTGAAAGAGGAATAAAGAAATCCCTGAAAGACTCATTAAAAGAAAAATGTAAATAAAAAACAGCAGTGAAATAAAATAAGATTCCAACCAAGATATATTTTGCCTTACTGAGTGACATGAATTTTTGCATTAAATGTAACTGATGAGATACTATAAATTTGTCGCCATTTATATAAATGGACAAATTAATCTTTAAACTCCTGGCTTATCATCAATCCATATTGGCCACCATCTAATATGCCAATACCAATGATGTGATATTTCGGATTAAGAATATTAGCCCGGTGACCCAGTGAATTCATCAAGCCGGTATGTGCCAAAGAAAGAGTAGGTGATAACGCTAAATTTTCACCGGCAGTGATGTAATTAATGCCGGCATGATGCATCCTGTCAAATGGAGTTTGTCCATCAGGTGTGTTGTGAGAAAAATATCCTTTTTCAAACATATCAGCTGAATGCTGACGGGCAAGAACAGTTAAATCATGATCAGGCAACAATGGATTTAACCCATATTTTCTTCTCTCTTCATTTACCAGTGCAATCATGTCCATCTCAAGGTCATAACGAGTTTGATAAATATTGGTTACAAATGAGAGAGTATTAGAATCTTCAAAACGGCGAACAGTATTGGTAGTAGCAAAATATTGCTGTAATGGTTTTTCAAATACCGGGATCAGTTTGTTTTTAAAGCGGTTACTGTTTTTCAACAGAACAGACGAAACAGGGTTTTCAAAAACAGCCGCATTTATTTCTTTGGGTATTGAAAAGAATGAAGCAAACTGCAACAACAGCGTTACTATAATTACTCCGCTAAATGCACCAGGGACCATTCCTAAAATATTACTTAATTTGTTTGGAGCAGCATTAGCACTGAGATCTTTTAACGGAATAGACAAAATTGTAATGATGCTCCATGTTAGTAATGCAGTAGCTAAAAATGCAACCGGATAAAGCCAGTCACCAATGCCGGGAAATATCCATAACAACATACCGCCGGTAACTTCATATGCCCGGCAACTTACCAGGAAAGGGATAACAATTTTTAGCAATGAAATAAATTCTTTTATAAACCCTGCCCGGTACCCTGTATAAGCAGTGATCAAAATGAGCAGCATAACTAAAGAATAGAAAACATAAACTGCTATTTCATAATTACCGGTCATCACTATATCATTTAAAAGGGCGAAGCATATCTTTTTCTTTCCACAGGAATAGACAGCTCCGCCCTGATTATTTTATGTGCAGGTATTAATTCAAGTATTAATTAATACGACCATCTTTTTTATCCATTGAGCGGCCAATACCGTATCCAACACCGCCACCAATAATACCACCAATTACTGCACCTACGGCACGGTTACGTTTATTAATAACAGCACCCGCTATTGCACCACCTGCGGCACCTATCACTGTTCCCTTAGCGGCTTTACTCCAGCCCTTTTTCCTGGTGGTTGTGGTTGAAGTAGTTGGTGCAGAAGTTCTGTACACCGGCTTTGTTCTATACACTACCCTTGTAGCACCAGTATTGGAAGCTGTAGTGCCAGCCATCCTGTCGTTCTGCATATCCTGTTGTTTTTTCCAATCCTGGAATTGTTGAAATTCCTGGTATTGTGCAGCGTCTGATGCTGACAATATTTTTGTCTGATCAGCTTCTTTATTATCAGTACTGCTTTTGCAGGCAGTAAAAACTACTGCACTCACTAAAACGATTCCTATTACACTTAAAATTTTTTTCATAACCTGAATTTTAGATGAACAATTAGTTTTTCAACTCTGAATAACAGAAGTAAAAAAACTATGCCAGAACTTTTTCAGGTTGTTAAAGAAAAGTGCAGATAAAGGAATAAATTATTAGTAGTCAATAAAGATGTATATCATCTTTTTTAACAATGCAGTTATACACATTTAAAGGTGAGTAGTGAGATAAATGCAGAAAGTATCGGGATTAATATTTGTGAAAATTTGTTAAAGCTTTTTATTGGATTCAATCTCTTCAAATGCTGGTGGTTGATTAAAAGTTCTTCTTGCCGGAGGACGATAATCACATCCCTGTGCTGAACAGCCTGTGTTTAATATAGCGAGTAAACTAAACCATCCGCCTAGTATGGTCAGCATGGGTTGATGTTGTTGTATAGACATGACGATAATGGCAACTCCCATCACCAAACGAATGATCCGCATTAAATGCCAGTTTCTGAATAGTATCTCTTTCATAGTTACCTTTTATAATTTTAATAATTGAACCATTGTCCATGAACCGGCATTATATACATCTGTAATTCCCTGGTGAATAAGATATGCCTGTGCCTGTCCGCTTCTGCCACCAGATGCACAGCAAAGTATTAATGGTTTACTTAATTGTTTTATTTCTTCCAGTCTGCCGGGTATTTCATTTACAGGTATATTAACAGAACCCGTAACATGTCCGCCTATAAACTCCATGCTGGTTCTTACATCTATAATGGTAGATGACTTTTCATTTACTAATTCATTTAATGCCATAGTTTTTATTGTTTCCTGCAACTAAACTGTTATTAGCATCGAAGATAGACTGCAAATATGCCAATAGCCTTTTGCCTGCAGAGTGACCTATGTCACACCATGCATTTACAGGAACTTTCATTAACAAAACTTAAAGGGAATGATGCCTATGCATTATTATAAACCTTAATAACAGGCTCCCGTAATACAGTTGCTTTATCAGTACAATAAAAATAAATAGCCTCTGGAATGGCTTCTGGCTTTACCCAATTATCAAAGTTGGCGTCAGGCATTGCTTTACGGTTCTGAGGTGTATCAATAGTGCTGGGAATAACAACAGCAGTAACTACATTTTTTCCTTTGGCTTCATCATTCATTAATTCAGCTAAGCGAAAGATGAGTGATTTGCCCAAACCATAAGCAACCATTCCTTTGCTGTTGGCTGCACTTAAGCCGGGCTTTGAACCAATAATAAAAATCCTTCCGCTGTTTTGCGCAAGCATTTGTACAAAAGCCGGACGGGCAACATTGTAGGCTGTTTCAAAATTCAGTTTGTATTGCTTCATAATATCAGCTGTGGAAGTAGATGCAACAGTTCCCATAGCAAAACCACCCACCGTCAATACAGCAGCATCAATGGTTTTATATTTAGTAATAACAGTAGCAATAAATTTTGCAGAATCATCTTCATTCATCAAATCAACAATTACCGCTTCAAATTTATCTGCAGGAAAATCCAACTTCACAGGGTCGTTTGGAATAACAGTGCCCACTACAAAATATCCTTCATCAATAAATTTTTGTACTACTGCTTGCCCCATATTTCCGGATGCACCGGTTACAATTGCTGTTTTCATGCTGATGATTTAGTGAACGAAGGTATTTCAATTTAGCTTCCGTTGCGTCGCATGCTGACGATAAATGTCGGCATCGAGACCGTTAGCGTCTCGACACTTCAGGGTTTGGTACACTATGCGACAAATAAAAAAATCTTATCACATTTGTGTTGCAAACAAAAAAAATGAAATCATTCATTGATCACCTCGTAATTACAGCACCGGACTTAGAATCAGGCTGCGACTATGTTTTTCAGCAATTGGGAGTAAGACCGCAACCGGGTGGAGAGCATGAACGTATGGGCACACATAACCGGTTACTAAAATTGAGCGACACACTTTATTTGGAAGTAATCGCAGTTAATCCACAATCATTACCTGTTGGCAGACCACGATGGTTTGAGTTGGATAATATTTCGGATAATGTAAAACCCAAACTTGTTACCTGGGTTGTAAGAACAACTGATATACAAGCAGCAGCCAAAGAAAGTCCAGTTTCATTGGGAAATATAGAACCAATGAACCGTGGCGATTTAAACTGGTTCATCACTATTCCTGAAGATGGAGTAATGCTAATGGATGGTATGATGCCCACTTTAATTCAATGGCAAACTGCTTCGCATCCGGCCAGCAGATTACTGGATAATAATTGTTCACTTATTACACTGGAAATTTTTCATCCGCAATCAATTCTTCTTTCAAATTTTCTGAAAGCAATTAGCTTTTCAGGCAATGTAATAATTAAATCAGCTGAAACTTTTAAAATAGTTGCTCATATACAAACGGCAAAAGGAGTTTGCTTACTTACTTAGGTTTTCTTTTGGCTTAAGTCCATACAATATTCTTGTCAACATGAACGGACGAATGATCCAATGATAGATCAGCCATAAACTGCCAAAACAGAGGATAATCAATATCAAAAGCTTTAAAACGACTGGCATTGTCCATTGCACCACATAAAAACCAAAAGCCACAATTAATGTTTGATGTAAAATATAAAATGGATAAACAGCCTGGTTGACATATTTTAAAAAGCGGTTACTGAAGTTCAAATGCCTTTTCGCAAAACCCAGCAAGGCCATTATCAGGCACCAGGTATGAATGGAATTAACTACACCATAAATATACAAGCTGTTGCCTTTTTGTTTGGGCAAATTCATATTCCACCAATAGCTGTAGAATAATATGATGATGGAAATGATAGCAATGGCGAGATAAATAAAACGATACTTTTCACAGTTCTCCCAAAACCGGTTACTTCTGCCGAGTACATAGCCATATATTACCAGCGTAAGAGAGGATATAAAAAGAAACCAATCATCTAACAGACTTTGTTGCTCAGGGTATTTAAGATAAAGCGTAAAATAATAAATGATAAATGGTGCTACTAATAAGCATGAAGCGATTGGATGTGAAAGAACTAAACTGAATTTCTCCAGCAGTTTCTTTAGAAAATTAATTTTAAAAATTCCAAACACCGGTAGCAATAACATACAAAACACAAACAGGTAAACAACAAACCACATATGACTCCAGGTTAATGTGCCATCAGGATAAGGAACCATATCCCAAACAGTGGGATAAAAACTGCTGTATGACTGGTGAATTAATCCCTTTTGTGTTTTTTCAAAATACACCTGTAACGGTATCGTGAAAAACATGGCAAATAATAAAGGAATAAACAGCCGGACAATCCTTTCGCCGGCAAACTTTATTATGGACCTTTTCTCCAATGAAAAATATATTCCAACTCCGGATATGAAGAATAATAATGGCAGCCGCCACTGGTGTAACCACCATATGAGGCGGCTTAATGCCAATGATTGTTCTTTATTTTTTACTTCCCACCCAAAAATTACAAAGGGCATAGCACAGTGAAAAAAGATGAGCAGGAAAAAAGCTAATACCCTGATCCAGTCGATATAATATTTCCTTTCGGTAACTAAATTATCCATGTCGTACAAAGTTGGAATGTATGTTATACGAACAAGCGAAAGAATTGTTACAGGCAAATAAAAAACCTGTGAGGTTTTAAAACCTCACAGGTTTATATCATCTTAATCCCTTTAATCCAATAAATCCAGGTTCAGACAATTATTGCCAGCTAAATTTACCACCAGTATTCACCCTCACTTTATACAAACTCGTATGTGCAGTTAAATACAATGTTTTTCCATCTTCATCGCCCCAGGCCATATTAGCAGGACGTTCCGGTGTAACTATTTTGCCAAGCAGTTTTGCATCCGGTGAAAGTATCCATAAACCACCAGGAGCACTTACATATAAATTACCATCTTTATCTACTTTCATTCCATCCAATGCTTCATCATCTTCGGTAAAACTAAAATCATAAAACACTTTTCCATTCTTTAAAGTACCATCTGGTTGCACTTCATAACGCCATAATGTTTTGGTATGATGTATATCACGAATATCCCAGTTGGTAACATAAAATTTTTTTTCATCAGGAGAGAATGCTAAACCATTGGGGCCACCACAATCTTTAGCAACAACAGTAACTTTTCTATCTTTAATCATAAACACGCCCTGGTAATCCAGTTCTTTCCTTGCATCAGTGAAGAAGTTGGGTAAACCATACGGTGGATCAGTAAAATAAACAGCACCATCGCTTTTCAATACTATGTCATTCGGACTGTTGAATCGTTTGCCATCTATCTTATCGGCTAATACAGTAACTGGTCCTTTCTTTTCAATGCGGATTACTCTTCGGTTTCCATGCTGGTCAATAATTAACCTTCCTTCTTTATCTATTGCCAATCCGTTACTACCAGGCTGACCATATTCACAAATATCAGCTCCGGTATAACCACTGTGACTCATATAAATTGTTACATTATGATTCTTTGGATTGTAACGATATATAGTATTGGTATTAGGATCGCTGAATAATAAATAACCATCAGGATGCCACACCGGTCCTTCAGTAAATGAAAAACCATCAGCCACTTTTTCTACTTTAGTTCCCTGTGGAATAATGGAATTTAATTTTTCATCAATGGTATAAATCTTTCCAATATCACTCCATGCTTTATTCGCAGGTAAACCATCTTTATAAAAATCAATTACTGCATTACGAACCCAGATATAGTTATCCGGTAGTTTTCCAATGGTTCCGTTAATTCCTAAAATGGCAATGGAAAATTTATCACCCGCTTTTGCATTGTTGGTTAATATCACCCTGTTTCTTGTATTGTATCCACTGATAACACCATTACCACTCTGACCAAATCCCTGCATTTGTTTTCCGTTCACCCATATCTCACTGTAATCATCCATCACTATTTCAAAAACAGCAGTCGTTCCATTGGTATTTAGTTTACCAATAGTTTCAGGAATCGTTACATCCACTTTGTACCATACAAAAGAAAACAAACCAGTTCCCTGTCTTGTTTCCAGTTCAGTTGGTTTTATTGTAGCAAAACCGGTATCAAAATCAGCCGCACCAAATTGCGGATGCAACTGATGCGTTTTAATTGCTTCTCCAGTGGGATAAAGTGGAAGTTTATCTCCATTTGTTCCTGGTCCTGGTTTTTTAAAATCAGCATCAACCACCTGTGCATTTTGAACAAACCATTTTGCATTTACCAACACAGCACCTTCGCTGGTTCTTAAATCAGCAATAGCCTGTGGCTTATCAACAGCCAGTTGTCTTGTTTCCTGTGCAAATAAAATGATGGAAGCAAACAACAATGCCATCAGCAGAATGTAAATCTTGCCTAAAATATAAATGCGGCTCATCATGATTTTGCTTTTTTAGTTACTCTTTGTTTGAGCAATGAAGGAAGAATAAAAACAAATAATCCTATCACTATTCCTGCTCCTAAATTTTTTGTTGCTAAGCCAATGGCAATACCAACGCTAATTCCTACTGCGATTCTTGATTGAATCATTTTGCTGTTTATTAATCCACAGGAGACACACCGCACCAAAACCAACCTATAACCAGCGATGTGTTCCGTGGAAGAAGATTTGAATATCGAACATCAGGCAAGGAATATCGAATGATGAATTTGAACGATATTTTTCATTGGTTATTTATTATTCCTTGTTCGATATTCATCATTCAGTTTGTTTTTAATCAATCTTTACTTTGGCTCCTGCATTGGCTATGTCTTCATCCTGTTGTGCACTGGCACTGCCACTTACACCAACAGCACCAATAACCTGGCCTTCATAAATAATGGGAATACCACCTTGCAGAAAAGTATGACCAACAGTTATCAATGCCTTTCTGCCACCATTAATAGAATTTTCCAGTTTGGATGATGGTGCTTTGAATAAGGCTGCGGTATTTGCTTTCTTAGTGGCCACTTCACTGGCGGCTGCAAATATTCCATCCAATTTTTCTAAATAAATAAGGTTACCACCAGCATCCACTACAGCAATGGCACCACCAGGTGCGTTGTTTGCTTTGGCATATTTTACTGCTTCTGCTACAATTTTTTTAGCAGCATCGAGTGATAAATTTTTTTGTGTCAGCACTTGTGCTTTGACTTTTGTCGCCAGCATCATTACAACTACGAACAACAGAGTTATTATTCTTTTCATCTTATTATTAATTGTTCTTTCTTAATTATTAATTATACCGGTCTGTCATATTTTACTTTGCCACCAGCATTAGCTTTTAAAACAGGAGGCCATTGTTCATCAGCCTGCATTTTAAATTTGGGTATATCTTTATTAAATAATTCCCATGCACCTTTTGAATGCTGCAGAATTAAATGACCATCCACAATATTCCAGTACTCAGGATTTACAGGACGTCTTCTGCCAAATGCCATAGCATAACCGCAGAAAGAACCATACAGCGGAGCAAACATATCCGGAAGATCTTTAAACATATCAGCATGTGCCTGTGAAGCAAACCAGAAAGTAGCACCATTATAACGGGCACTGAATTGTGAATTCCCTTTGGTTGGTGTTTTATCAGTGAAATAAGCTACGGGATCATAACCATCCATAATCACTCCATCGTCATTTACATTATTATAAAACTGCTTTTCTTCATCTGTTAAGATTTGTTTGCCGTTATGATCAACCACATCCGGCCAGTATTTATCAGCTTTTGTAATATTCCCGGGCACATCTTTATTCCAACCATTAACAGCCCGTTGATTGTGCTGAATAAATAATCTTCCGTCAACAATTGAAAAAGTATTGACATCGATAGGAGCAATTCTTCCCAATGAAACAGCGTAGGCACACCAGGCACCAAACTGTGGTTTGTATTTATCGGGATTTGATTTGAATAAATCCAGGTGTTCCTGCGAAGCGAAATAATAAATAGCATCTTCATATTTGTACTGGAACTGTGCATCACCTTTTATCGGTTTGTTATCGGTAAAAAAAGCAACGGCATCATAGCCATCTAATATCACTCCATTGGCGTCAACATTGTTAAAATGTTTTCCGCCTGTTTGGGCAAAAGCAAGATTTAAAATAGTGGTTAAACCAAGCAGCATTGCAAATGCTACTTTTAATACAATGGTTATAGTGTTTGTTTTTGCATTGCGGTATATAGCAACGGCCTTTAATTCTTTTGGATTCATCAACTCTTGTTTCATGTTGTTTCGATTTATGAGAACAAAGTAACTCTGCTACTGAGCAGAAGCCTGTCGCTTGGGTTACATTCGGTTTAACTGTTAAAAAGATTAAAAAGGAATTTGTCGGCGGTTTTACATTAACGAGCTACGTGAATTAATGTATGGTTGCAAGATTTATTTCTAACCGGCTTGCACAGGTTAGTAAAAATGACAATCTTAGTAGTGTAAACTGCTATCCAACAATGGGAAAGAAAAAACAACTTCGCAAGCAACAACAGGAACCGGAAGCGCAGAATAAAGTGCCAATTAAAAAAAATAAAGTTCCAAAAGCTGCGAATCATAAATTCAATGCATGGCTTCCGGCATTGGTAGTGGTATTAATTACATTAGTAGTTTTTATTCCCTCATTACAATATGGTTTTGTAAACTGGGATGATCCTGAAAACCTGACAAAGAATGAACACTTAAAATTATTTGCCTACGAATGGAACTGGGAAGCTGTGAAGTCTATATTTACTTCGGATGTTATGGGTAACTATAATCCCTTGCCTCTTTTTACTTTCGCTGTCGAAAAATATTTCTTTGCAAAGAACCCGGCTGATAACACATTTATCTTTCACTTTGATAATTTATGGATGCACCTGTTGTGCACACTCTTTGTATTCATTATTCTTTTCAAACTGGGACTAAGCCGTGCTGCCTGTTTTATTGGTGCATTATTGTTTGGTATTCATCCTATGCGGATTGAATCGGTGGTGTGGGTTACAGAGAGAAAAGATGTGTTGTATGGAATGTTTTTTTTGGCCGCACTCATTGCATACCTCAAATATGTACAGGATGAAAAAATGAAAACAAAATGGTATGTTATTGCTTTGGTGTTATCCGTATTTTCTTATTTCGCCAAGATACAGGCAGTTACTTTGCCGCTTTCAATGGTGGCAATAGATTTTCTCTTAAAGCGAAAATGGTATTCACCTAAAATATTGATTATTGAAAAACTGCCGTGGTGGATTTTATCATTGGTATTTGGGTTGATTAATATTTATTTTCTGAAAGCAAACAAATCAATTGATCCGGACAATGCTTCATTGGCTTATACTTTTATTGACCGGTTAGCAGTTGGGGCGTACTCTTATGCTGTGTATTTGATTAAGTTTATTTACCCTTATCAAATGTCGCCACTGTATCCTTATCCTGAAAAATTACCGGCAGAAGCATTTGCTGCATTAGCAATAGTGCCAATTTTAATTATTGCATTTTTAGTTTGGGCCTTTAAAAAGAAAAAAACCAGTTTAATTTTTGGATGGGCATTCTTTACGTTCAATGTTATGTTTCTCTTACAGATTCTGGCGGCGGGTCAGGGTTTTTTAGCAGATCGCTTTACTTATATTGCTTATACCGGTTTACTCTTTTTGCTGGCCAAATTGTATGATTGGTTATCAGAAAATAAACCGGATGTAAAAAAGTTTGCGCTGGCAGGATACAGTATTTATTTCCTGTTGTTTCTTTTTTTAACAAACAAGCAGATGCGGATTTGGGAGAATGGTGGTGTATTATGGGATTATGTAAAAGCAGAATTTCCTGCTAATCCAGTGGCATGGCGCAATGCAGGCTTTTATTACAGAGATGAAGAAAAAGATTTTAATAAGGGCGAAGAGTATTTTAAAAAAGCAATTTCATTAGACAGCACTAACCAGGTTGTTTATAATAGTCTGGCAAAAGTTTATGTAGATAAATGTCTTTCACTTCCATTTCAAACCCCTAACCTTAATGCCGAAAAACAAAGACTGGCTGAACTGGCACTATTTAATTATAACCGGGCAGAAAGATTTGATTCAATAAATAAGTTTCCCGACAAAAAAACATCTTCGGAAATTATAGTGAACAAAGGTGTTGCTTATGCACTGCTGAATAATTTTGATTTAGCATTATTTCAGTTTTCAAAAGGATTGGCTTTAGATTCTCTTAATAAAAATGCTTATTTAAATCGTTCATTGATTTATTTAAACCGCAATCAATTTAACCTGGCTGTAAACGATTACAATAAAATACTGATACAAGATTCAACCAATGCTGATATATACTATGAGAGGGGGAATTGTTATAATCAACTGAGTAAATATAGTGAGGCACTTGCTGATTTTAATAAAGCTATTTCACTAAAAGAAACACAACCGCTTTATTATATAGGCCGTGCAAGAGCTTATAAACAGTTAGGAAATGTTATTGCTTCAAAAGCTGATGCTATGCATGCTAAACAAACAGGTGGAGATGTGCCTGCTGATCTATTGCAGTAAAACTGGCAAACTATTTATCCATCCAAATGAAAATGCCTTCATCTATTTTGCCATTGATAACTTTATATAAGGTTATACCCGAAGGCATTTTAATAACACCTTCTTCTGATGGACCAATTACGGCAGCTGTTTGTTCAAACCGTGTTTGTACTCCTTCCAAACTAAATTTTTGCTGGTAATGATAATGACCTGCCAGTGCTAATGGATAATTACGATCTTTAAGAATGGCTAATACATCCTGTGCATTGGTTACTATATGGCGGAATTTAATTACTCCTTTTTCTTTTTCCAATGTTCTTCCGGGCCCATCGGGTTCATAGGGTGAAATACTCATACCTCCGGTAAAAAAAGGAACATGCTGAAATGTTACAACAGGTGTTGAAGGAGATAATAAGGCAATATCTTTTTTCAGCCATTCCAGCTGAACAGAATCAATGCTTCCATAATACCACAGATCTTCAAATTCCAAACTGTTTAATGCGATAAAATGTACGCCACCATAATTGAAGGAATAATAATCCGGGCCGAAATAAGAACGGTACATATTTCTTCCGTACAAAGGATTTTTGGAACTTACTAATGAAAGATGCCTTTCTATGCCAAATATCTCATGGTTGCCCGGAACTAACCACACAGGTTGTTTTACTTTTTGAATTTCATTTTTAAAAAGATCATAATAACCAGTCGCTTCTTTTTCTGAAACACGAAGTGCGTCTCTTACTAAGTCGCCGGTGATTAATACTAATGATGGATTAACTGAATCAACTAATGCTCTGAAGCGATTCATTCTTTCCAAACTCTTTTCACTGATATGTGTATCAGAAGCCTGGATGAAACTAAAAGAAGTAACCGGCTTAGTTTTAGTTAATGCAAAGCTTAGATTGCTATTTGCTTTTTGCCAGAAATTTTTGGTGGTATATCCATCTGGCAAACTGATGAAGACGATTCCATAACCTGAATTGCTCAACTGATAAAATCCATTGACATCTGTAGTAACCACATTTACCTCGTCAGATACCGCAACATTTTTTATGCCTTCTTCATTACCGTCTTTAATACCATTCTGATTATTGTCAATGAAAACATAGCCCGTAACTGTTTCATTTTTTTGTGCAAATGTACCGGGGCAATTGATGAGCAGCAATGCAAATACAATAATCGTTCTTGAAAAATATTTTTTATGCATAGGAAAAACTATTCTTTATCAGGCATAGATACGTTCAACGGCCTCTTTATATTTCTCCATGATAACTTTGCGTTTAAGACTGAGCTTGGGTGTTAACTCTCCTGTTTCCACTGCCCAGTCCTGCGGCAACAGTTCAAATTTTTTTATTTGTTCCACATGGTTAAAGAATTTGTTGAAGTTCTCTACCAGTTCTGTAAATAACTGTTTTACTTTTTCATTGCGAATGAGTGATTCATTACTGGTTTCTGTAATTCCATTTTTTCTTGCCCAATCCAATAAACTGGGGAAGCTTGGGATAATTAATGCACCAACAAATTTTCTTTCGCTGCCAACTACCATTACCTGTTCTATAAAAGGAGATTCTTTTAACTTGCTTTCAATGGGTAACGGAGCAACATATTTACCGCCGCTGGTTTTGAATAATTCTTTTTTACGATCAGTAATTTTTAAATATTGTTTGTATGGTCCGTAATCAGCATCAATCAGCATTCCAATATCGCCGGTATAAAACCAGCCATCTTTAATTACTTCGGCTGTTTGTTCAGGATTTTTGTAATAGCCCACCATTACATTGGGTCCTTTACAAAGAATTTCTCCATCTTCTGCGATCTTCACTTCCACATTACTCAGTGTTGGCCCAACTGTACCAAACATTCTTCCTTCCACTTCAATACGATTCACACACATTACCGGAGAAGTTTCTGTTAAACCATAACCTTCCATTACCGGAATTTTTGCGGCAGTGAAGATGCGGATCAGTCTTACCTGGCAGGCAGCGCCACCAGTGATAATACATTTAATATTGTCACCTAAACCTTCTCTCCATTTACTAAACACTAATTTATTGGCAATAGCAAGTTTTAAATTATAAGAGAAGCCAAGTTCTTTATTGATTTCATATTTAGTGGCAAGATCGTGTGCCCAGTAAAATAATTTTCTTTTTGTACCTGTTAGTTCAGCTCCTTTCTGCATGATCTTATCATACACTTTTTCCAATAAACGGGGAACCGTTGTAAACAGATCGGGTTTTACTTCTTTTAAATTATCTCCAATGGTATCCAGGCTTTCTGCATAATAAACAGCTGTTCCTGAAAAGAGATAGAGATAAGTAACCATCCTTTCAAAAATATGATTAAGCGGAAGAAAACTTAATGCTCTTTGTCTTTCACCTTTGGGAAAACAGGGAATACTTGCCATTACATTACTCAAAATATTTTCATGACTCAGCATTACTCCTTTCGGTTTACCGGTAGTGCCCGATGTGTATATAATGGTGGCTAAATCTTTATAACCAATTCTATCAGCAATAGCCGGAATTTTTTGTAAGGCTTCATCATTGGAAGCATTGAGTGCTTCTTTCCAGTGTTTAGCATTGGCCACATGTTCAAATGTAAATATCTCAGTAAGAGAAGGCACTCTTGCTTTTAAGCTTAATACTTTCAGGTAAAGGTCTTCATCGTTTACAAAAACGATTTTTACCTGCGCATCATTCAGCACATATTCCAGTTCATTTACATTAATGGTTGGATATATAGGAGTGAGCAAACCACCAATTTGCTGAACAGCCATATCGAGCATAATCCATTCAGGACGATTTTTACAGAGGATCGCTACTTTATCTCTTCCTTCGGATGTCATATCACCAGCACTAATACCAAGATTGATTAAGCCGGCACTCAGTTTATGAACAATAGTTTTTACTTCTGCTGTGCTATAAGTACGCCATTTGCCATTTTCTTTAGCAGCAAGCATATTATCAATGGGTCCATTTTCTATATGGTACTGAATACAATCGAAAAGTCTTCCTGGCTCAGTCATAGCAATCGGCGATTTAGTGAGTCTTACTTCAACAATTTAGTAAAAAACAGCAAAATAGGTGTGTGGTTCGATATTACCAATAAAAATCCCCCCAACTTGTTGGGGGGTGGTTCTCAATTTTATTTGAAGGTTACTTACAGTTTTTGATAGTATTGCCCTTGTGGTACTTTAAATAATTTATTGCGCTGCAGCTTCGTAAACTGGTTGTATTCTTCCTGGTGTGTTTTGGTCCAGGCTTCGTATTGCGATAGATTATCAGCGGCACCAAACAGCCATTGATTATAGGCATCAAACATTCCTTCCTGTAACAACTGACGCTGATGATCAAATAAACGATTGGGGAAACGGGTGGTATTTGTTTCAAACCAGTCTAATATAAAACGGCTGCGCAACATTACCAAAGTTTCGGGTGTAATACCGCCAATAATGGCTGATGCATTTTTATTGATTGTTTCAATGAATGCTTTGGCAAATTCATTGTCTTTTGTCTTGCTTTCTTTCTTTGCTAATGCAGCATCATTGGTAAAGAATTTTTTATAGGCTTCCAGCAATAAAGATTTTATTTCTGCAGTTCGGGTGGAATAGCTTTCCATGTTCACAAACATTTCTCCGTAAATTAAAGCCCACACTCTATCAGTAGTTACAAAATAATACCTGGCTGCATTGTAATAGTTGCCAGAGTAATTGGGATCCACTTCAATTCCTTTTTCCCATTGCTCAATGGCTTCACTGTTTCCTTTGCCCCATTGCAGTTCACCCAGCTCATTGTATAAAGCTCCGCTGTTAGGAAACTTCTTCAGTCCATTTTTGTAAGCTTTCTCACATTCCTTGTTTTGTTCCAAAGCCCTATATACATTACCTGCCAACTGAAAAGATTGAACATCGGCATTATCTCTCTCAATTAATTTTTCCACCACTACTTTGGCATTGGCATAATCACGACTATAATAATAAGCCAGTACCATGTCTTTTTGTATATCAACATCCTTAGGATCCTGTGCAGCCGCTTTTTGTAAAACGAGAATAGCATTGGCAAAATCGCCGCTTTTCATAAAGTTGCGGGCTGTTTCCTGCAATTCTTTTACATCCTGTGCCTTTGCCCCGATAAAGAAGAGGGTGAAAAGTAAAACCAGTGTTTGCTTCATAAAGTTCTTATTAAAACAATGGAGACGGTTAGGTCTCCACTGCAAGATTACAAATTATTTATGGTAAGAATTTAAGCAGAATGTTAAAACCTCACCCCAGCCCTCTCCTAAAGGAGAAGGAGAAACAGCAATGATTAAAACTTATGATAGTATTAATGCTGAATTGGAAGTGCAAACTGGTTGGCTTAGTACAAAAGCGCCGTCCCTCCCCTTTAGGAGAGGGAAAGAGGGTGAGGTCATTATTCATAAATAAGATGAGTAAGCAGGCCATCTCTCAGCTTAGGTTCAAACCAGGTGCTTTTAGGAGGCATTACATTACCGCTATCTGCAATATCAAACAACTGCTGAATGCTTACCGGGTATAAACTAAAAGCAACAGCCATTTCACCGCTGTTTACTCTGTTCTCTAATTCTTCTAATCCACGGATGCCGCCAATAAAATCAATTCGTTTATCAGTACGCTGATCTTTGATGTTAAAGACCGGGTCCAATATATTGTTTTGAAGAATGGTTACATCCAGTATGCCGATTGGGTCATTGCTGTAAGTTCCTTCTTTGCTGTTGAGCTGGTACCATGTTTTATTGAGATACATTCCAAACTCATGCAAAGAAGAAGGCTTAACTGCTTTTACAGATTTCTTTACAGTAAATTTTTCTTCTAATTTTTCAATTAAATCCTTTTCACTCAATCCGTTCAAATCTTTGATGACACGGTTATAATCCAGAATTGCTAATTGATCAGCCGGGAATAAAGTGGTTAAAAAGAAATCACTTTCTTCTGTTGCTTCATCACCCAATGCAGCACGAACTTTTGCAGCAGAAGCAGCACGATGATGTCCATCAGCGATATAAGTACAGGGAACATTGGCGGCGAATAAACTGGTAATTGTTTCAATCGTTTTATTATCACTCACCACCCAAATGGTATGACGTATATCATCATCTGCAATGAAATCATACCCCGGTGATTTTTCTTTCTTCCATTTTTCAACCAGTTCATTGATTGCCTCCACATCACGGTAAGCTAAAAAAACATTACCGGTTTGTGCACCAGTTGTTTTAATATGATTGATACGATCGTTTTCTTTATCTGGCCGTGTAAATTCATGTTTTTTGATGATGTCTTTTTCATAATCATCCACAGCAGATACTGCAACCAAACCTGTCTGACTTCTGCCATTCATGATCAATTGATAGATATAATAACAGGGTTTGCTTTCACGAAATAACATTTCACGGGAGATGGAAGCCGTTAAATTTTCCTTTGCTGCTTTATAAACTGCGGGGGAATACAGATCCGTATCATCCGGCAGGTCAATTTCTGATTTGGTGATATGCAAAAAAGAAGCAGGGTTGCCCTGTGCTTCTAATTTTGCTTCTTTAGAATTAAGGACATCATAAGGTCTGGAGGCCACTTGTTTGGCATACGGAGCCTGTGGTCTCAGTGCTTTGAACGGTGATATTGTAGCCATAATTTTTATCGCTGATTTTTCTATGAAGCAACCAGGCTTCATTCTCTCTCATGTGGCAAGATGTTTCAGCAGGGTATTAAGGAGGCCGCAAGATAAACTATTTGCACTAAACGGATGGTAGTATTTCAGTTGTATAGGCAACTAAAAGGGTTTATGGTTTTTAGTTTATTGTTTGTGGTTGAAAAATATTGCAGGCAATTTTAAAAGATTTTACCTATGCTTATGCCTGCCCACGGGAAAAAAGAGTTTTTGTTGATAATTGGGGTTATGCTAACCCGCCACATCATGTCTTTTACAGTGTGTTTTCTGTAACCAATGGAAGGAATAAAATTTACAAAACTATTTGCCCGGGTGTTTTTAGATTCACCAAAAATTTTACCATCTACTTTTGACCAGGTTATTCCCATACCGGCATCAATAAAAGAATTTTTATTGTTTAAAGGAAATAAATAATTGACACCAACTGGAAGAGTAAGATAAAATGCGTTTTCAGTATAGAAACCGATTCCGGCCCTTATTCCAATTCCGGGCTTGCTGGTTAATTGTCTTTCGTAATTTAACGAACCAAATAAACCATTTCCACCTGCTTCAATATAAATAGTGTTTTTTAAAAAAGGAGATTGTGCTGTTAAACCAGTGGAAAAGATTAAACAGGATAGTAACAGAACAGGTTTCATGAAAAGAATTTTAAGGAGATGATTAAAGTTAGAATTTTTTGCCAATGGCTGCACATAATTGACTGATAGTATCGCCCCTTGTATCTGTTTGTATTCCTGCTAACAGACCTAACGAAATATTGTGTTTCAGCGTATAGTTGTAAAGCAACTGAATACTTCCTCCAAGCACAAGGGTTCTTTGCGGGGTTTTATTTTGAAAAATTACTACCGGTATTGGCAACCCAGAACCGGCCGGATATAAAACTGTTACATCATCGTAATAAGAGGAGGATTGATACCTTATTAAGGTTCCTGTGCGAATTTGTAAGGTATTCTCTTCTGATTTCAGGAAACTATATCCCATGTTACCAATAGCCTGCACTCCTGCTGTTGTATATCTTACAGAGCCATCTATAGGCTGGTTATTGGGATCATTGAAATAAACCGGAAAGGAACCATCATGTATTGTGCTTCCGATACCACATGACCATGAAAACCTTTTTTTAAAGTATTCTTCATATAGGACATTAAAGTAAAGGCCATTCATATCACCGGTTCCATGAAAACTTTTACCAACTGAAACCTGAATTTCTTTTTTTAATGCTCTTTTTTGGGCATAAATTTTATTAATAGAAAAAAGGAAAAGAATGATAAGAAAAGGGTTCATCAATTTTTTCTTTTAAAAATTAAGACTTGTTAATATCTAAAACTGTGAAGAAAATAAGTATCAAACAATACCTCAAACTGGTATTTTTTCAAAAAATAAGTAGTTGCACTAAAATTTATCCCTTCTTCGCTGCAAAATCTTTCATCAGATCGCACAACACCTGCACACTACTCAGCGGCATAGCATTGTATAAACTTGCCCGGAAACCACCAACAGTACGGTGGCCTTTAATACCAACAATATTTTCTTTTTTGCAGACATCTAAAAATTCTTTTTCCTGTGCTGCATCTTTAATGATGAATACCACATTCATTTTACTACGATCTTCTTTGGCAACTGTTGGCGTAAAGATGGGTAGTGAATCAATGGTATTATAAAGCAATGCTGATTTTTCTTCATTTAGTTTTTCCATCACTTCTACACCACCATTTTTTTTCAACCATCTTAAAGTGAGCATACAAACATACACCGCAAATACTGGCGGAGTATTAAGCATGGAACCATTGTCAATATGAATACGGTAATCCAGCATGGAAGGAATGATACGATTTACTTTCCCTAAAATATTTCTATTAACCACAACGAGATTTACACCTGCAGCGCCTAAGTTTTTTTGTGCACCAGCATAAATAAGATCAAACTTGTTGAAGTCTAACTTGCGACTGAGAATATCACTGCTCATATCGGCTACTAATGGAACACCGGCATCATAAAAAGGATTCATATCCTGCCATTGAACACCGCCAATAGTTTCATTGGTGGTAAGGTGTAAATATTTAGAAGTTTGTGCCACTGCAAAATCTTTCGGCAGGTAAGAATAGTTTTTATCTTTTGCAGAGCATACAATATCTACATGTCCAAATTGCTTGGCTTCTTTAATGGCTTTGGTTGCCCATATACCGGTATCAGTATAAGCAGCCACTTCATTTTCATTCAGCAAATTCATTGGTACCTGGAAGAACTGCGTGGAAGCGCCTCCGTGTAAAAACAATACTTCATGATCGCTATCCAACTGCATTAATTCTTTTGTCAGTGCAATAGCTTCATCCATCACCGCTTCAAATAAAGAAGTGCGATGACCTAATTCTAAAATAGATAAACCAGTTCCGTTAAAATCAATAATGGCTTTGCTTGCTTCTTCAAAAACTTCTTTTGGTAAAATACTTGGACCAGAATTAAAATTGTGTACCACTATTCAATGTATTTGCACAGGTAATCACCTGTAATGAAAAATGAAGTGCAAATGTACAGGTAATGAAAGTAATAGTTGTTAGTATAATGAGGAGCTGCTACTCTTCTCTGCCCTGTATCTTACCGCCTTTCCATTGGTTGTTGAGTTCTTCAAACTCTTTCAAATCTTCGGCAGAGAATTCTTTATTGGAGAGTTTACTTAAATCAGGTTGACCGGCATTTACCCACGCAGTGTACCAGAAGGAAGCAACGCAATAAATCGCCTGTCGCATTCTTCTTTCCACCATACCATTAAGCATCCTATTATATTCGTTTGAATATTCACTTGAATACTGGCGTATCACTACACCATTACGGTTTTCAAATCCATATTTTTTATCGTCAGGATATTTTTGACTTAGGGTTTTTTCAAAATGTAAAACTGTATCACTTGCTTTAGCACTTTCTAAAAATCTTGTCCAGATAAATTCACCGGGACGCTGAATATAATCTGCCTTACCAATAAAGAAATCCCATTCTTTATCAGCAAGCAATTCAGGCAAACGACTTTCCCAAAAAGCATGAATACCTTTTTGATCGGTTAACTGACCATCATGATTACTGCTGGCATGTAAGGGTACATGTGCATCGGCAATGTAATGACCAATCTCAGCAGAATATTTTAAAATTTTTGCCTGGTTCTTTTCTTTAAATGATGCAGTTAAACGATTCATCATCGTCTGCACCCACCAGGGAACAATGCCATGAGCATTTAAAGAGTCTTGTCCGTATTTAGCAACAGCATCGGTCCATTTTTTTGGCAGGTCATTGTATGGATACGTTCCGTAATGATCAATATCCAGGTAATGTTTGGGAGCTTCATTGCTTACTGCATATCTTCTTTTATCAGGGTCGGTTGAATGTTCGGTAAGAAAATCTATTTGTGATTTATATAATACCATCATTTCTGGCGGTAATAAAAACACTGAGTAATAATTGATCTTTCGGTGACCAAAAAATCCCCAGCTATGCGCTTTGATTTGCACAGCCAGTAATGCCAGTAAGAAGAAAAGTTTTTTCACTGTCGTAAGATAAGTATTATTTGTTATCCTTTTCTTTGTCTGGATGCGCCGCTTCATCCACTGTGGTAATACCACCGCTGATAGCAAATTTCATGGCATCGGTACTGCTGATATTGGTAATTGGTTTTACCCTGGTGGCTGGTATTAAATAAACATTACCGGCAATGGAATAACTCATGGGCACATACACGGCAACATAATCTTTAAAGCCCCATTCAGTCATATCCTGCTGGGTAATAAAACCTACTCTCCATACATCGTTATCATCAATATTAGCCAGTACGGCTTTATCAAACTTTTTCTTTTCACCGGCAAAGGCTTCAAAAAAATCTTTTACTGTTGAGTAAATGAATTTGATGCCCGGTGTTTTTTCCATCCAGTAATCAAATAAATTAAACAACCGGCTTTCAATAAAAAAGGAAGATAGATATCCGAGCAGGCAAACAGCGCCGATGATAATGAGAAAACCCAATCCAAAGTTCCGTACATAAAGGTGCCCTTCATCATTCCGGGCAGTAAAGATGGGAATCCATCCATCAATGGTGGAAACGATCCAGTAAATAGCATAACCTGTAACAGCCACTGGTGCAATTATTAAAAGCCCCTGCAAGAAATACTGGAATATTTTTTTGAAACGAAATGGTTCCCGTGGAAAGAGATTGCGGAAAGAGAAAAGCTTCTTCATTTACCAAAGATAGTTCCGGCCAAAGGCACAAACAAAACCCTGTTTCTGGATAAATGGCAAAAAAAAGTGATGGAAACTTTGGCAACGAAAAAAGTTTCCATAGTTTTGTGCCCGATTTTGGATTATGGAAATACGAGACAGAATAAGAAACAAGGCACATGACCTTTTCATGCAGTACGGTATCCGCTCCGTATCGATGGACGATATAGCCGCCCAATTGGGTATGAGTAAAAAAACCATCTACCAGTTTTTTGCCGATAAAGATGAATTGGTGGAAGCAGTGGTAAACGAAGAGCTGGATTCCACACAACACGATTGCCTTCAATGCCGGGACCAGGCAAAAGATGCCATTGAAGAAATGTTGCTTACCATGGAACAGGTGCATGAGCAAATGAGCAATATGAACCCGATGGTGGTGTTTGACCTGGAAAAATTTCACCAGCAGGCTTACCAGAAATTCTCGAAGCACAAAAACGAGTTCTTATACAAAGTAATTAAAGCCAATATAGAAAGAGGTATTAAAGAAGAACTGTACCGTCCGGAATTAAATATTGACATTATTTGTAAGTACCGTATCGAAACAATGATGCTTCCGTTTAATGTATTTGTTTTTCCGCCCGGCAAATACAACCTCGCCAATGTTACCCATGATATAATGGAGCATTTTCTGTATGGACTTGTTACGCTAAAAGGACACAAACAAATTTTGAAATACAAACAAGAAAGAATAAAAACTGAATCATGAGAAACAGATGGGCTAAAATTTCAGTATGGATCATTACCATGTTGGTGATGATGAACACGGCCGTTGCGCAACCAAAGGAAAATGAAACACACCAGTTTTCTGTTCAGCAGGCAGTGGAGTATGGAATGAAAAACAGTGTACAGGTAAAGAATGTTCTGCTGGATATTAAGAAAACCCAGCAGGTAAACAGGGAGTACACCGCATTGGCTCTTCCCCAGGTAAGTGGTAGTGCCATCATAAACGATTATGTTGCTATCCCTACTACATTGCTTCCGGGACAATTTTTTGGAGGTGCTGCCGGAACGTATATCCCTGTAAAATTCGGAACCAAGTATTCAGCAACAGGTTCTATTAATCTTGATCAAACATTGTTTGATGGACAGGTTTTTATTGGGCTGCAGGCAAGAAGTACCAATTTAAAACTGTCACAAATAAATGCTGAAGTAACACAGGAAGCGATTAATGCTAACATTCAGAAGATTTATTACCAGTTAGTAATTGGTAAAATGCAAATGGCAAAGATTGATGCGAATATTGTTTTGCTGGAAAAATTGTTGCATGATACCAAAGAGATATACAAAAATGGTTTTGCAGAACAATTAGATGTAGATAAAACCACGGTGGCTTTAACCAATGTGCAAACCGAAAAAGTAAAAGTGCAGAATTCGATGGATGCAGGTAATGCTTCTTTAAAATTTTTAATGGGCATGCCGCAAAAAGATGCATTAGCATTAACTGATACACTAACAGAACAAAATATTAAAGAAGATCTGTTAGATGATGCCTATAACTATAAAGATCGTAAAGAAGTGCAGGCGTTGGAACTGGCGAATAAATTAAATGCTTATAATGTACGTCGCTATAAACTAAGTTATATCCCTTCGCTTTCTGCTTTTGCTTCCTACAGTAAAAATGCACAGCGTACCAAATTTGACATTTTCGATTTCAGCAAACAATGGTTTACTACATCAGTTGTTGGCTTAAGACTTAATGTTCCCATTTTTGATGGGTTTACGAAGGATGCCCGAATGAAACAGGCGAAGATCGATTTTCAAAAGACCACTAACCTCCTGAATAATTTTAAAGAAAATGTAGATATGGAGGTGAAGCAAACAAGAGACAAGCTCAAGAGTGCTATTCTCACCATTGATGCACAAAGAAAAAATATGGAACTGGCAGAATCAGTATATAATCAAACCAAAAAGAAATATGAACAAGGCTTAGGTTCCAATACAGAGATCAACACAACCTGGAAAGATTTACAGGTGGCACAAAGCGATTATTACGCTGCTTTATATGATGCCATCATTGCTAAAGTTGATTACCATAAAGCCATTGGAAAACTTCAATAACAACATTAACCAAACAGCATAAAATAATCGTATGAAACAAATAATAAGAATAAGTATAGCCGCATGGATGATGATCGTAATCGCCGCCTGCGGAGGAGGAGCTAAAGAAGAAAAATCAGCATTAGGAGATAAGAAAGCTGAATTAGCAAAATTGCAGTCAGAACAATCAAAGCTGGCTGATAAGATCGCTAAATTAGAAGATGAAATTGCCAAAGCTGATCCGGCTGCAGCCGCAGCTAAATCAGCTAAGCTGGTAGAAGTAGTAACTATTGCCAATCAAAAGTTTGAACACTTTATAGAATTGCAGGGAAATATAGGTTCGGATAATATTTCTTTGTATCACCACGTGGACAACCTGCTTTAGTGAAAGCATTGTATGTGAAGAAGGGAGATGTTGTAAAAAAAGGACAATTACTGGCTAAGTTAGACGATGCGGTAATTAAACAAAATATTGCTGCAGCAAGGCAGGGGTTGGAGCAAATAAAAACCCAATTGGCTTTTCTCCAAAATTTATATCAACGTCAAAAAAATCTTTGGGATCAGAATATTGGTACGGAAGTGCAAGTGATTAAAGCAAAAACCGATGTTGAAGCGACCGAAGCCCAATTAAAAACTGCAGAAGAAACAATGAAATCTGCACAGGAACAATGGGCTACGACAAATGTTTATGCAGACGTTAGCGGTGTTGCAGATGTAGTAAATGTAAGAGTGGGAGAAACTTTTACTGGCTTTAATGGCACTCAGCCACAAATTCAAATTGTAAACAACAGTAGTTTGAAGGTTACTGCTGATATTCCTGAAACTTATTTAAGCAGAGTAAAAACAGGAAATGTTGTTGAAGTAGTTATTCCTGATTTAGGTAATAAAGTAATTAAAACAAATGTATCGGTTGTGAGCCAGGTTGTAGGGACTACATCACGGAGTTTTATTGTAGAAGCAAAAATTCGATCTGATGGTTTATTAAAACCAAATATGGTAGCACAGGTGAAGATACAGGACTATGCGAATCCTACTGCATTTGTTGTGCCATTAGCTGCCATTCAAACGGATGAAAAAGGAAAATTTGTTTTTGTGTATGCAAAAGAAAACAACAAAGTTGTTTCCCGTAAAAAACCAGTGATCATTGGTGAAGTAAATGGTGATATAGTGGAAGTAAAAAGCGGCTTAGCTGCAGGCGACCAGGTAATCACTAAAGGTTTCCAAAGTTTATATGACGGGCAAAGCATTGCTATTGCACAATAGTTAAGCAAGAAGACAGGATTCGATTTGAGAATTGACTAAACGAAAGATCATGAACATTGCAACCAAAATAAAAGAATTATTCAAACAATTTAAGCCAACCAGCTGGGTGATTGATCATACAACGGTGGCCTATGTGGCAACCATTGCCATTACGCTGTGGGGCTTAAATATTTTTACTTCGCTGCCAAAGGAGCAATATCCTGATATTACTTTGCCGCAGATATATGTGGCAACAGTTTACGCCGGTAACTCTCCCAAGGATATAGAAAATCTTATAACCCGCCCGATAGAAAAACAGATCAAAGCTATCAGTGGTGCAAAGATCCGTAATATAAAAAGTACATCAATCCAGGATTTCAGCAGCATATTGGTGGAGTTTGAAACAACCGTTGATGTAGAAACAGCCAAGCGAAAAGTAAAAGATGCGGTAGATAAAGCAAAAACAGATTTACCAGTTGATATGACCACACAACCGGATGTAGTGGAAGTGGCTTTCTCTGATTTTCCCATCATGTTTGTGAATGTAAGTGGTAATTATGATGGAGTAAAGCTGAAAGAGTATGCAAAGAAACTGCAGGATAAATTTGAAGAATTACCGGAAGTAAGTAAAGCCGAAATAGCTGGTGCACCGGAAAGAGAGATACAGGTGAATGTTGATAAATATAAAATGGAAGCAGCCGGTTTAGGTTTTACGGATATTGCCAATGCGATCTCTAATGAGAACAGGGACATTACTGCCGGTAATATAAAAATCGGTGAGATGCAGCCAACCATCCAGGTACGTGGCCAGTTTAAAACGGCGCTGGATATGCATAACATTGTTATCAAAAATATTTATGGTCAACCAATCTATTTAAGAGATATAGCACAAGTGGTTGATACGGTAAAAGAAAAAGAAAGTTATAGCCGACTGAATAAAAAAGATGTAGTTACACTGCAGATCGTAAAAAGATCAGGTGAGAATTTGATTCGTACTTCTGAACAGGTACATGCGATCATTGATGAACTGAAGAAATCAGAATTCCCAAAAGACCTTGATATTTCTGTTAGCGGTGATCAAAGTACACCTACAAAAATATCTTTCAATGAACTTATCAATACAATCGTTATTGGATTCATATTCGTGTTGATCGTATTGATGTTCTTTATGGGTGTAAGCAATGCCTTCTTCGTGGCATTGAGTGTTCCGCTGAGTGTATTTGTAGCATTCCTGTTTATTCCATCAGCAGATGTAATTGTAGGTACAAAAGTTACGCTCAACTTTATTGTGTTGTTTGCACTGCTGTTTGGTTTGGGTATTATAGTGGATGATGCCATTGTGGTGATAGAAAACACACACCGTATATTCAATAATGGCAAAACGCCGATTGTAAGAGCGGCTAAGCTGGCGGCAGGTGAAGTATTTGCCCCGGTGCTGTCTGGTACAGTTACAACGCTGGCACCTTTCTTTCCATTATTATTCTGGCCGGGTATCATTGGCAAGTTTATGATCTATCTGCCAACGATGCTGATCTTAACATTAACAGCATCATTGATTGTTGCGTTTCTCATAAACCCGGTATTTGCCACCTCATTTATGAAACCGGAAATTTATCCTGACCCGAAACCTAAATCAGCTTTGTTTAAAAAGAAATGGTTTTGGGCTTTGGTTGGATTTGGTTTGCTGTTTCATTTGTTTGGATTTCCTGCATTTGCCAACTTCTTACTGATAATGGCAGTACTGGTTATATTCAACAAATATTTATTAACCGACTGGATTCATCGTTTTCAGAATAAATTTTTACCACGCATTATGAACCGTTATGAACGTGGTATCAAGTGGGCATTAAGTCGTAACCGCCCAGGTTGGTTATTAGCTGCTGTGTTTGGTTCATTTATTTTGGCTTTTGCAGCATTAGCAGCATCTATTTTTTCAGGAAGAACGAAAACAGATTTCTTCCCCAGTGGTGATCCGCCGGTTGTGTATGTGTATTTAAAAATGCCGGTAGGTACAAAAACAGTAGTTACTGATAGTGTTACAAGAGTGCTGGAGAATAAAGTATTTTCTGTGTTAGGAGAAAACAACCCGGTAGTAGAATCTGTAATTACAAATGTTGCTGTTGGTGCAACAGATCCTTTCCAGGGTGAAAGAGGAACACAACCACATTTGGGAAGAATTCAAATTTCGTTTGTAGAATTTGAAAAACGTCATGGTATAAAAACATCCATGTATGTAGACAGTCTGCGTAGTGTTATCAAAGAAATTCCCGGTGCTGAAGTAAGTATTCAGGGACAACAAAATGGTCCTGCTTCCGGTGCGCCTGTAAACGTTGAAGTAATTGGTGATGAGTTTGATGATATTGTAAAGACAGCGGTGAAACTGAAAAACTATTTAGACAGTGTGAATGTTCCTGGTGTTGAAAAACTAAAATTAGATGTAGACGTAAATAAACCTGAACTCACTTTATCTGTTGACAGGGAAAGAGCGATGAGAGAAGGGTTAAGTACCGGGCAAATTGGTAGTGAATTAAGAACAGCTTTGTTTGGCCGTGAAGCAAGTAAACTGAAAGATGGTGAAGATGAATATAAAGTGCAGATACGTTATACCGATGAGTTGCGGAATAATATTTCTGATTTACAGAATATGAAGATCACTTATCGTGATTTCGCATCAGGCCAGGTGAAACAGGTGCCGATCAGTAATGTGGTGAAATTTGATTATACCAATACACTGGGTGGAGTAAAACGTAAGAACCTGAAACGACTGATCACTGTTTACTCAAACATTTTGCAGGGATCAGACCCAAACAAAATCAACCTGGATGTAAAGAAAGCCATTGATAATTTCAAGGGTAAGCCAGATAGCATCACCATTAAACAAACTGGTCAGCAGGAAGAACAACAGGAATCATTGAGTTTTCTTTTAACCGCATTGATTGTTGCATTGGGAATCATCTTTGGTATTCTTGTACTTCAGTTCAATTCTGTAAGTAAACCATTTATTGTATTGAACGAAATTTTCTTCAGTATCATTGGTGTGTTCTTTGGTTTTGCTTTAACAGGAATGAAAATGCCTTTGATCATGGTGGCGATGGGTATTGTTGGTCTGGCTGGTATAGTAGTTAAGAATGCGATCCTGTTAATTGAGTTTACCGATGAATTGCGCAGCCGTGGTTATAAAACAAGAGATGCTATTATCCAGGCGGGTAAAATTCGTATCATACCGGTGTTGCTAACAGCATTGGCAACAATTCTTGGATTATTACCATTAGCCATTGGATTAAATATTGACTGGTTATCATTCTTGCGAACGTTCAATCCGCATATTTTCCTTGGTGGTGATAGTGTGGTATTCTGGGGACCATTGTCATGGACATTGATCTTTGGTTTGATCTTCGCTTTCTTTATGACATTACTCATCGTACCATCGATGTACTTAATTTCAGAAAGATTGAGAAGACCCATGACAAAATTCTATGGAACCAAATGGGTAGCATTACTCGGTTTTACGGGCCCGTTATTCTTCCTGCTGGTTTTGATAATGTGGGTATGGAAGAGATTAATAATGGGTAAGCCAATGCTTCCTCATTATTTAGGATTTAAAAGAAAATAAACAAGCATAAAGATTTTCAGTTGGTTTTGCCTGTCTGCCGAAACGTAGTGCAGGCAGGGTTTAAATAAAAAAACCGTCTCTACACTAGAGACGGCTTTTTTATTTAAGGTTTTCAATATCGCCCAAATCCTGCTGTCTTCCTGTGGCCCTCTTATTTTTTATAAGATCGTTGTAGCCAATAAAATTCACTGCTAATCCATCAACAGTTACAACCTTTTTGTTTTCATAACATTCATCAAAGCTTACTCCGTCAATTGAAGTAAGTAAATCTATACGTAATGGAGGATAGCCTAATTGGATAACATTTTCTTCTTTGATGAAATCTTCTGCTGTAATGGAGAGCGACCCAAAGCCAAAGTCTTTTACAGCGGCCATTATTTTTGCCGCATTTTCTTTTTCCGGCAATAGCCAAATATCAAGGTCGCCAGTATAGCGGGGATGGCCATGTATGCCTACCGCATAACCACCAACCACAAGATATTTAACCTTGTGCTTTATTAATAACTCTGCAAACTCTTTGAAATCGGGGCTGAACATTATTGAATTTAAAATGGATGTATTGTTGACGGAGCATTTCTATTGCCGCTAATTTTTCTGCATCTGGCTTATCCTTCCAGAAATGAAAATCATTTTTCTTACTATGAAGGGGTTGAATATTTACCACTTTTTCCATTCCTCAAATTTAACCAATCCAAGGCAGATAAGTAAGTAAGAAGAAATGTTTTTCCTGTTATCAGGATTGTATAAGTAAATATTTTCACCGAATATTCACCGGCAACACCGTTTATAAATTTCCGACCCGCTAATTTTGTACTCTTAATTATTTTCAAACGATAAAATTATGAATGCAACTTATGCTTCTCAACGCAGCAATCACGAGATTGATTATAAGATTTATGGTGAAGAATTACAGTTTGTAGAAATAGAACTTGATCCGCAGGAAACAGCCATTGCAGAAAGCGGCGCTTTTATGATGATGGATGATGGCATTCAGATGCAAACCATTTTTGGTGACGGATCACAACAGCAGCAACAAAGCGGTTTATTGGGTAAACTGTTAGGTGCCGGTAAAAGATTGCTGATTGGTGAAAGTTTATTCATGACAGCATTTACTAATGTTGGGCAGGGAAAAAAGAAAGTGAGTTTTGCTGCACCTTATACCGGTAAAATCATTCCAATGGATCTGCAGCAATTAGATGGAAGGATCATTGCACAAAAAGATGCTTTCTTATGTGCCGCCAAAGGAGTAAGTATAGGAATAGAATTTCAAAGAAGATTAGGCACAGGCATTTTTGGCGGGGAAGGTTTTATAATGGAAAAGATAGAAGGTGATGGTATGGCTTTTATGCATGCAGGTGGTTATGTGATAGAAAAAACACTGGTACCTGGTGAACTCTTAAGAGTGGATACAGGTTGTATTGTTGCCTACACCGGTAATATTGATTTTGATATTGAAATGGTAAAAGGAATACGTAACTGGGTATTTGGTGGTGAAGGTTTGTTCTTTGCAGTATTACGTGGCCCCGGTAAAGTGTGGTTGCAATCATTGCCCATTAGTCGTTTGGCAAGTAAGATCATTTCTTACAGTCCGCAGTTTGGTCATCGCAAAGAGGAGGGAAGTATATTGGGCGGATTAGGTAATCTGCTGGATGGAGATGGCAGATAAAAAGGGTACTAAAAATATTTTTAACCGCAGAGGCGGGGAGGCGCAGAGTTTATTCTCTGCGCCTTTGCGTCTCTGCGGTTTATTTCTCCATTACCGGCAACTCAATATAAGTAGGGTATTGTTTGGAAAAATAAATTCGTTGTTCAGCTTTGATGAAGTCTGATTCTTTTGCTTCAAAAATATTCGGTACATATTTCTGTGGATTACGGTCAATCACCGGAAACCAGCTGCTTTGTATTTGAATCATCAGTTTATGCCTCTTTAAAAAAGTATGATTGATCTGATGAAGATCAATTACAAACTCTTCTACTTTATTAGGCGTTAATGGTTCGGGTTTACTAAAACTTTTTCTGAATCTTCCACGAAACACTTCCATAGCAACAGGTAATTGATAACCACTCATCGCTAAACTCATTGCATTAATATCAGGATACACATCAATCAGCTTCACAATCCAATCGGCATCTGTGCCGGTAGTGCTGGCAAATACATGAGCCGTTATTTTGCCGGTAACAGTAAAGTCTTTCTCTAAAGTTTCACCGGTAAAGCTTACTACATCGGGCCGGGTGTAAACAAAACGCTGATCTTCCACTTGCCACGGCCTCCAGCGGCTGCCCGGCCCATACGTTGCTTCAATCGGTAATGTTCTGTAGGGAACCGGTTTTTTTGGATCGCTGATATAACTTACAAAACCATTAGTTGCAGTGGGTGCAGTAAAGGAACATTTATTACCAGCAGCTGCGTATAACTTTTTTGCAGTAGTTTCTTTTGGCGGCCATTGATCATACGTTTTCCATTGATTGCTTCCAGTTTGAAAACAATAGGCTTCTTTGAATTTGCCATCACCTTTTCCTTTTAACCAGTAATCAAACCATTGCTTTTGCATATCCTGGAACCAAACGGCTGTTTTACTTTCAAAACTTATTTTACCCAAACTATCAGCTTTGGCTCCTGCCCATTGACCATGATTCCATGGACCTAACACAATATGATTTCTGTTGAATGAATCTTTTTTCTCCATGTGTGCATACATCAGCTGAGGTCCATTAATATCTTCCTGGTCAAAATAACCGCCAACATGTAATTGCGGAATTTGCGGAGAGGAAACATAACTCAGCGCTGAATTCTTTTGCCAGAACTCATCATAGTTTGGATGTTTGATGAAATTATTCCAGGTGGGAACTTTATTGTGAAAATATTTATCATTGATATCTTTCAATGACCCTATGTGTAAATACCAGTTGTACAAATCATACTGCGGAAAAGGAAAATCGCTGTCAGTTGTTTTATCATACTCTACTTCATAAGTATATTCAAAACCATAACTCAAACGAAAAGCGCCGTTGTGATGAAAATCATCACCCAAAAACAAATCACCCATGCAAGCCTGTTCGCTGGATGCTTTTAATGCAGGATGCGGATTAACAGCACCCGCCAATGCTAACCAGCCGGGATAGGAAACACCATTGATACCCGCTTTACCATTGTTATTGGGAACATTATTGATGAGCCAGTCAACCGTATCCCAGGTATCGGTACTTTCATCAACAGCATTTTTATTTTGAACAGAAATTAATGGTGTATGAATTTGCATATCACCTTCACTTTTGTATTTGCCACGGATGTCCTGGAGAACAAAAATGTATCCTTCTTTTGCCATGGAAGCCATAGAGGCAACAAATAACGGATTAAAATTATCAGGAACATCTGCGCCATACGGAGTACGCTGCATTAGTATTGGCAACTTCTCTGTAGCACTATCAGGGCTGATAATTACAGTAAATAGCTTAACACCATCCCGCATGGGAATCATGGTTCTTGTCACGGTGTAATGAAGGTCCTGGCTAAAAGTGTTTAAGGCGAAGGCAATAAATAATACAGGTAGTACAAATAATTTTCTCATAGAAAGTGAAGGTAAGTATTTTTGAAAATCAATCTCTTGAGGTAGTTGATGGACGGCTTAAGACTTTTCAGAAAAAAATATAGCAGAAAATTTGTTTATCCTAAAATGTTAATCGTATATTTGCGATATAAAATTATTGAAGACGACATGCTCGTCTTTTTTAATAAAAATAATCATCGTAAAAAAACGATTAATGGATTTGAAACAACATTGGGAAAAAGTTTATGCCACCAAAGGGTCTGAAGAGGTTAGCTGGTACCAGCAGCAACCTGAGACGTCCTTATCCTTTTTCAGGGAATTAAATATTCCAAAAGATGCTGCTATAATAGATGTGGGCGGAGGAGATGGAACATTGGTTGATTATTTATTACAGGAAGGTTATACAGATATTACCGTGCTGGATATTTCAGAAAAGGCGCTGGAAAAATCTGCCCGCCGTTTGGGCGACAGGGCTAAAGGTGTAAACTGGATTGTTGCCGATGTTAATTCATTTAGCGTATCAAAAAAATTTGATGTGTGGCATGACCGGGCCGTACTTCATTTTTTGACAGAAGAACAGGACAGAACAATTTATTTAGAAAAAGCCAACCAGTATTTAAAGAGCGGTGCAAAGGTTATCATAGGAACTTTTTCAGATAAAGGGCCAGAAAAATGCAGTGGTCTCACAGTGAAACAATATACAGAAACCAGTCTATCTGATTTTGTAAAGAAATATTTTCACAAGATCAAATGCATCACCAAAGATCATTTGACACCTTTTAACACAATTCAAAATTTTTTATTCTGCAGTTTTTTAAAAACAACCTGATATGGCATTTCATAAAAAAGACGAGTTTATGCAAAAAGAGCAGGACCTGGCAGCTTTTGCTAAAGCCATGAGTCATCCTGCCCGTATCGCCATCTTAAAAGTGCTGGCACAGCATAATGAATGTATTTGTGGTGAGATAGTGGATGTGTTGCCACTGGCACAATCAACCGTATCACAACATTTAAAGGAATTGAAGAATGCCGGTTTAATTAGTGGAACCATAGATGGCCCCCGCAGTTGCTATTGCATTAACTGGAAAGCTTTTGAAAAATTCAACCTTGAATTCAATGGACTTTTCACACAATTGAAGATTAAAAATGAAAAAGCCTGCTGTTAAGTGCGTGGCAGAGTGAGCCACTCCAGGGAGTGGTTCACTCTGTGCAAAGGGAAACATGGATAAAGTGATATTTTAAAATAAAAAAGAAAGGGTATGAACAACGAAACACAATTAAAAGAATTAGTTAAAGAAAAATATGCAGCCATTGCCAGTCAGCCGCAATCACAAAATCTTAATTCCTGCTGCGGAGCCACCTCATCTTGTTGCGGTGATGATGTTTATAACATTATGGCAGATGATTACACTAAACTGGAAGGGTATAACCCTGATGCTGATTTAGGATTGGGATGTGGTCTTCCAACAGAGTTTGCGCAAATCAAAGAAGGAAACACCATAATTGATTTGGGAAGTGGTGCCGGTAATGATGCTTTTATAGCAAGAAGAATTGTTGGAGAAAAAGGTAAAGTGCTTGGTATTGATTTTACAGAAGCAATGGTTGCTAAAGCCAGGGCTAATGCAGAAAAAGTTGGATATAATAATGTAGAGTTTCGTTTAGGTGATATTGAAGATATGCCGGTTACCAGCAATTATGCAGACGTAGTTGTAAGTAACTGTGTATTGAATCTTGTGCCTAACAAGCACAAAGTGATCAGTGAAATATACAGAACCTTAAAACCCGGAGCACATTTTTCTATCTCCGATATTGTATTGAATGGTGAGTTGCCTGCTAAATGGAAAGAGATTGCTGAGTTGTATGCCGGTTGTGTTAGCGGTGCTATTCAAAAAGAAAATTATTTGTCTATTATTAAAGAAGCCGGTTTTGTAAACATTACACTGCAGAAAGAAAAGGTGATCAATATTCCGGATGATATTTTGACGAATTACTTAAGCGAAGATGAAGTGAATGAGTATAAAAACAGCGATCTGAGGATATTGAGTGTAACTGTGTATGCAGAAAAACCTGCTAAAGATGAACGCAAATGCTGTGAACCAGGCAGTGGATGCTGTTAAATAATTTTTCAACCATTAACCATTAATTATGCAAACTATAAAACTCCCGCCGCTAACACTTGCCATTGCTGTAAGTGAAGAAGAAAGACAACAGGCTATTCAATTATTACAGCAAAGTAAATTACCTGCACAGGATATCGATGATGATAAATTACTTTATCTTTTAAAAGAAGGCAACAAAGTAATTGGAACAGCTGGACTGGAAATATTTGAAGATTATACATTGCTGCGCAGTGTAAGTGTTATAGAAGAAGAGCAGGGAAAAGGATATGGAAAACTCATTAATAATGAATTAGAATCTTATGCCAAAGAAAGCGGAATAAACTGCCTCTACCTGCTCACTACAACGGCAAAGGATTTTTTTGATAAGCAAGGTTATTGTGTAATTAAAAGAGAAGAGACGCCTGAAGCAATTAAGCAAACAGCGGAGTTCTCATCGCTTTGTCCTTCTTCTGCCGTGGTAATGAAAAAGCGGTTGTAATTTTCTTTCTGAATAAATTGACGGTCTTTAATTAACAGGTATCTACTATGTCAGCAAATAATTGTGCTCCGGTACACGAGCGGAAAAAATTAAGTTTCTTAGACAGGTATTTAACCATCTGGATTTTTTTAGCAATGGCTGTTGGTGTGGCTATCGGTTATTTTTTCCCTTCTTCATCAGGGTTTATTAATTCTTTTTCCTCCGGTACCACCAATATTCCTTTGGCCGTTGGTTTAATCTTAATGATGTATCCGCCATTTACCAAAGTGAAGTACGATAAATTGAAAGAAGTATTTAAAAACACTAAGGTATTAGGAGCTTCTTTATTATTAAACTGGGTAATTGGTCCCGCACTCATGTTTGTGCTGGCTATTATTTTTCTGCATGGGTATCCTGAATATATGGTTGGCTTAATCTTAATAGGATTGGCCCGGTGTATTGCGATGGTGATTGTATGGAATGAACTGGCCGAAGGAAGCAGAGAATATGCAGCCGGATTAGTTGCACTCAACAGCATTTTCCAGGTTTTGTTGTACAGTGTATATGCTTATGTGTTTATTACAGTGCTGCCTCCTTTAGTTGGCTTTTCCGGTTCTGTTGTTAATATCACTATTTATCAAATTGCCAAAAGTGTAGCAATTTACCTGGGTATTCCGTTTGCTTCGGGATTTTTGACAAGAGCAATTCTTTTAAAATTGAAAGGCGAAGAATGGTATCAAACAAAGTTCATTCCTTTTATTTCTCCCATCACATTGATTGCTTTATTGTTTACTATCATAGTAATGTTTAGTTTGAAGGGAGAATTGATTGTGCAAATTCCAATGGATGTTATACGTATTGCTGTTCCGCTGGTTATTTATTTTGCCATTATGTTTATGGTAAGTTTTTTTATTGGAAAAAGATTGGGGGCAGATTATTCCACCAACGCTTCTATAGCATTTACAGCAGCAGGTAATAATTTTGAATTAGCTATTGCTGTTGCTATTGGTGTATTTGGAATAAATAGCGGCCAGGCTTTTGCCGGTGTAATAGGTCCGCTGGTAGAAGTGCCCGCATTGATTGCCCTGGTGAATGTTGCTTTCTGGCTCCGGAATAAATATTATTTACCCTCATCTCAACAGTTTAATTAAATTATAATGAAAAAGAAATTACTTTTTGTTTGCGTAGAAAACAGCAACCGTTCTCAAATGAGCCAGGCATTTGCCATTATTCATGGAGGCGATGAAGTAGAAGCATATAGTGCCGGAAGTAAACCCAGTGGTGTAGTAAATCCCAAAGCAATTGCAGCTATGAAAGAGTTAGGTTATGATTTGAGTAAACACGATTCAAAATCATTGCAGGCAGTGGAACAATATGCACCATTTGATGCAGTTGTTACTATGGGTTGCGGTGATGCTTGCCCGTGGATGCCCGCAAAACAATTTATTGACTGGCAGATACCCGACCCCAAATACATGGAACCGGATGAATTTAATAAAGTAAGGGATTATATCAGCAGTAAAGTAAAAGAGTTGGTAGATGAAGTAACAAAAAAAGAGGTCAGTTAATTACTGACCTCTTTTCATATTCCTGAATTAATTTTATTTTCTGTCGCTGAGTTTAGCTAAGAGGCGAAGTATTTCCAAATACAACCATACCAGTGTAACTAATAAACCAAAGCCTGCGTACCACTCCATATATTTAGGTGCTCCCTGTGCAGCTCCCTGTTCAATCATATCAAAATCAAGAATCAGGTTTAGTGCAGCAATAGCTACTACAAACAATGAGAATCCAATACCCAGCATACTGCCTTCTACAAGAAATGGAATATGAATTCCAAACATTCCCAGTACCCATGTAATTAAATAAAAGATAGCAATGCCGGCAGTAGCTGTAAATATGATTGCTTTAAATTTTTGTGTTGCCTGTATAATTCGGAAGTTATATAACAGGAACATAGCAATAGTAACAGCGAAGGTTATTCCAACTGCATTCATTATAATGCCGGGATATTTTTCTTTAAAAGCATAATCATAATACGCAGATATGCTACCAACAAATAAGCCTTCTAACAAACCGTAAGCAGGAGCAAGAAACGGAGACCATTCTTTTTTAAAAGTAATAACCAGTGCAACAATTAATCCGCCAATTGCGCCAGTTAAAAGAAGCGGCATAACATTAGCTCCGTCATAATAATATTTCCAGCTGAAAACGGCAGAAGCCATCATCATCACAAATAAAAATCCAAACTTATTAAGTGAACCACGTACCGTCATTACATTTTGAAGGTCTGTAACAACAGCACTTTGAAATGCTTTTTCTGACAGGGTTGGATTACCAGATTTAAATAATGCCATAGTAGTAAAATTTTGAACCGTAAAATTAGTTATTCTTAATTAAAACGTTTAGTTAACCTTATTGTTGTTTTAAACCGGGATAGCGGCTCACAAATTCAATATTGTATTCATCCTTCAGTTTTAATAAACGGATAAATGTTTTTAATGATGAAGCTTCCGATGAATCTGCAAATACCTGGTCGTGTGCCAGTAACACCAGGTGATCAGGTGTTTTTGTTTTATTTTTTATGAAAGCACTGTCTAATTCTGTTATCATTTCATCTGTTGTTTGTTTCAGTTTCAATGAATCATTAAAACGCCATTCCACATCCCAGCCAACAATAGTAAACCCATCTTTATATAATGAATCGGCAGCTTCAGTACTTTTTTTAATATCAGTTGATGTTACAGTAGCTGTTCTCCAGATATTTCTTCCGGGAGTACGCACTATATTATTATCAAGACTGAGTGAATCTTTACAGCGTTCAAAATCGGTTACTACAGTACTGTCATTTGTATAAAACTTATTATACTTATTATGGGCATGAGTAAAGCTGTGGTTGCACAGTTCTACTAAACTGTCTTTCTGTAAACTATCCCATATTGCTTGTTGCTCCTGGCTGCCATACACATGCTGACCGACAATGAACATACTAACAGGCACCTGTTCTTCATTTACTACCTGCAATACGTTTTTGGTTCCTTTGTTAGGGCCATCGTCAAAAGTTAAGTAGATCGTTTTCTTCTTTTTTACTTTAACCGGTTTTACTGTTTCAGCCGGTGGCGTATTTTTCTTTACATGCACAATAAATTTTGCCGTCAATGAATTGTCATAGCTATGATCAATGCTGCAGGAAGAAAAGAAAACTAAGAGAAAAGAATAACGAAAGAATTTTAAGGTGGTTTGTTCTTCACTTTCGTCATCAGAAGAACCATCGGAACTGTCCATAAAAAAGTGGGGTTGATTTTGTTGATGTGAAGATATTATACAGCAAAATCAACAATGAAATTTCTTTAGTTAAAGATTGTTTAAACTCATACGTGTATAATTCCGGGGTTTTCATAAACTGCGACCATGTTCAACCGATTCATGGATTGAAGACCAAGGGGCAGATAAGATACATTACCCATACTTTAAAGCTGCTTCAAACCTGACTATTTTATACTGAATTAACGAAGGATGAACGAAGGATGAACGAAGGATGAATGCTTTATTTATGCAGTATCAGTGCTTGATTGTGGGATGTCTTGTACTTGTGATTAACTCCAACTATCGGTTTAACCGCTTTCGGGGGTTTGCAACCGCCGAAAGGGTTTACTATACTTTTATATAAATCTTCTTCTTATCTAACCAGTAACAAACAGCCCACATAAAAGTAATAACACAAACAGCATAGAGTAAAGAACCATTTTCAGGAGGGCCTGGGATATGGATAAACAGTTTTTTATAAAGCCAGTTCCAGGGATTAACTCCTTCTTCTAATCTTATTAAAGCAAAACTCTTTGGTAAAAAGGCACTGAGGGCAAAAACAAAAAGCGGATTTTTCCCGAAGACATCAAAGAATTTTGTAAGAAATCCTTTTACATTTTTGAATTCAATAAGGTAAATCATAGTGGCAATGGTGATGATTGCCAATCCTGTGGTGTAAATGGTAAAAGAGCTGGTCCATATCTTCTTGTTGATCGGGAAAACCATATCCCAGCAAAAACCAGTAACAAGCATTGCCACCCCGGCAACAAAAAGTCCGCTGAGCATTTCAAAACTCTTTCCTTTCTTTTGAATGTAATCACCCACCAGGTATCCAAAGATCACCTGTACAATTGCCGGCATCGTACTGGCTAACCCTTCCGGATCAAAAGGCACACCTTCTCCTTTATATAAATGAGCTACTCCTAAAATACTTTTATCAATTGCAGTTCCAAACCAGCCTTTTAAACTGTAAGGATCAGCCGGATTACCAACAATACAAAGAAGCCAGTACAGGAGCAGAAATATCAACCCGGCATAAAATGCTTTTTGGGGTTTTAAGTAATAAATTAAGATTGAAGCAAAGAAATAACACAGAGCAATCCGCTGTAGTACACCCAATATTCTAACACCTGATTCCGGATTTTTGCCATCAACCCAGCTTTTGAACACCAATACATTATTATCCCATTTAAAAAATGGAAACCAGTTTAGAAATAAACCAATAAGAAAAATGAGGGCTGTTCTTTTTATTATTTTCTTCCAAAAAGCAGCATCACCAGCAGCTTGCAGCTTCGGCATTACAAAAGACAGGGCGTTTCCTACGGCAAATAAAAAGAAAGGAAACACTAAATCAGTAGGAGTAAGTCCATGCCATGGGGCATGTTCAAGCGGGGAATAGATATGAGACCATGAGCCTGGATTATTAACCAGGATCATTAAGCAAACAGTAGCTCCGCGGAATACATCGAGTGCATAGTAACGTTCTTTCAAACCAGCAAATTTTAGAGATTAAATTTAAGAAGTTTTTTCTGTCGAAATGTGACTGGGACTTTTGAAAAAGTCCTTGATTTTGTGAAAATTGCGAGTACCGAAATTCCCTATATTTGCAACGCATGACCCTAAAAACATCTGAGGGGCAAAAGTATATCTTAAAATTTATGATGCTTTTGTCTGGCTATAATTCAATATTCCTGAAAAAGGATGGAGTAATTTATTTTTTAATATCTATAGGAGATAAAGGCTTTGTGAGAAAAAGATGGAAAGTTAGTAAGGGTATATAAAGTATGTAAATGCATGCTTGGTGTACCCTTTTCTTTTAGCGGTAAGTGAATAATATTCATTTATCAACATAAACACCAGCCAGTTACAGGCAGTAGCTGTGACTGAGATGGCGAAGCCATGCAATAAGGCAAAAATGAAGAACGACAAAAAATGGTATGCGATTTACACCAAACCAAGGTGGGAAAAAAAGGTAAACCAGTTACTTACTGAAAAAGGTATTGATACTTATTGCCCACTCAATAAGGTAAGTCGTCAGTGGAGTGATAGAGTAAAAGTTGTGCACGAACCTTTATTTAAGTCTTATGTTTTTACCCGAATTTCGCCGGAAGAAATGACCAATGTCCGGATGACCAGCGGGGTGTTAAATTTTGTTTACTGGAACAGTAAGCCAGCTGTGGTGAAAGACAAAGAGATTGAACTGATAAAAAGATTTTTAGACGAATATGATAATGTGGAACTGGAGGAGATAGAAATAAAACCTTCGCAAAAAGTGATTATTAAGCGGGGAGTTTTTATGGAGAAAGAGGCTGAGGTTATAAAAGTACTGAATAATAAGGCTGTGGTATCCATTAACAGCCTGGGTTACCGGATAGTGGCACAGGTGAAGAAGAGTAACCTGGAAGTGGTGAGAAAACAGGGAACAGGATGGTGAGAACGGAGATATAAATGAGGAAAAAGAATCTTTATATGGTAAGTCGTGTGTAATGAAAATACCTTTGATGAAAAATGTTTGTATAGCATGGACAAAAATTGAGAGAAGGTAATGGTTGGATTTGATGAATTTGAAAAATTTTATTTTAATAATCAGATATATGATTCAACTAAATGAAAAGAAGTTAATTCTTTATAACGGACTGCTTTTATTGCTGGTGTGGATGAGTGGTTGCAAGACGAGCGAACTGACCAGGCAGCAACTGATCTATTTCAGGAATGTTAAAGACTCTGCTTTGAAGGTGGCTACTGCTTACGAACCTGTTATTCAAAAAGGGGATATCCTTAGTATTATGGCGAGTGGTAGTGTTTTAGAAAAAGAGGCAGCAAGCCCTATACTGGAAGCTATTAATAAAAGCGCTGCCGGAACAAGTAATAGCAGTACCGGTAATGGTGCTTCCTCAGGGCTAACTGGTTACCTGGTAAGTGAGTCAGGGCAAATAATAGTTCCTTTTTTAGGAGCAATACCCGTTGCAGGTTTAACAAGGACCCAGGCTGCTGAAATAGTGAAAGTAAAATTAGAAAAGGAGATCAAAGATCCGGTTGTAGAGCTACGATTTTTGAATCATAAATTCACCGTATTGGGAGAAGTGAAAAATCCCGGACCACAGGCCATAGTCAACGACCGGGTTACGATTATTGATGCTATTGGGAGTGCCGGAGATCTTACCCTTAACGGGAAAAGAGAAAATATTATGATTATCCGTGAAACGGACGGGAAAAAAGAAATCGGCAGGATCAACCTGAACGAAGGCAATATTTTCTCATCGCCCTATTATTTTATCCAGCCCGACGATATTGTTTATGTAGAGCTAAATAAATTTTCTATCCCGGAAAAACAAACCAAAGCCTTACAATATATCCAGCTTGGGCTGGCTGTTGTAACCAGCATTAGTTTGCTGATCAATCTGTTTAAGCGTTAGTTTGCCGATCAATCTATTTAAATAATTTATCCTTTCAACTTTTTTTAATGAGTAATGGTGTTACCAAGCATTCGCAGGAACTAATGGAAATCCTGGAAAAAAGTTCCCGGCCACTTAATGCGCAGGAGCTTTTATTCAAATACCTGTATTATCTCCCGTTGTTTTTGTTTTCACTGGGTTTAACTTTACTGGGAGCATGGGTTTACCTGCGCTATAAGGTTCCGGTTTACAATGTGTCTTCCAAAATCATCATTAAAAATGAAAACAGTAATTCCAATGATGAGGCGCTGGAAAAAGTTATGGTCTTTAAAAAAGCGGTAAACCTGCAGAATGAAATAGAAATCATGAAGTCGAGAAAGCTGATGCGAAGGGTGGTGGATTCACTTGGATTAAATACCACCTATTTTACCAAAGGTAAGATCAAGACCAGTGAAATCTATAACCAGGCGCCCTTTGTTTTTGTGCCACTTTCTATTGCTGACAGCAGTGCCAGCATCAAATATACCTTTCGTTTTTTGAGTGAAAACCAGTTTAAGGTTAATGGTGACCGATCCTATTTCCTGAACCAGGTTTTTCGGTCACCAGCCGGCGAGTTCAAGCTGGTTCCCAGGAGAGACCTGGTGCCGGTAATGAATATGGAATATATTGTTAGCTGGTCGCCTTCTGATCAAGTGGCCTCAGATTTAGTTGCTAATTTAAATGTTCGGGTTCAACCTGGCGGCGCTACTATACTGGAAGTGAATTATTCCACCCCAAACAACGCCAAGGGTATTGATATCATCAACAGGTTAATTAAGGAGTATGATTATGTAAATGTGGAAGATAAAAACCGGACAGGGAAAAGCACCATCAGCTTTATCGACGAACGCCTCAACCTGATAGCCGGTGAATTGGATAGTGTAGAACGAAAATTAGAGAACTTCAAATCGGAAGATAAGTTTTTAGTAACTATAAGCTCTGGCAATACCGGTGGCGGTCTCAGCAAATCCACTGCCAGTTCGGATAATGATTACGAGAGCCAAATATCCGGGGTTCAGCTGAAAATTGAGTTGCTGAATCTATTAGATACTTATATCCGAAACCGGACAAATCAGTTTAACCTGGTACCTACCAACCTGGGGATTGAGGACCAGGTTTTGAGTGGGTTGATTGGCGGGTTTAATGAACTGGTACTAAAAAGAAATCGTTTTTTACAGAATTATGTACCAGAAAGTAGTGCCGCTATTGCCGATTTGGAATCGCAAATTGAGGCAATGAGAATAAAAATGCTTGAAGATTTAAAGAATGTGAGGGAATCGTTTCGATTGAGTTTAAATAGTATTGAAAAAAGCAATACTAAATACATTTCCGAACTTCAATCCCTCCCCAAAAAAGAAAGGGCCTTAAGAGAAATAGAACGACAAAGAGGGGTAAAAGAGGAACTGGTGTTATATCTTCGAAAAAAAAGGGAAGAGTCCGCCATCTCACTGGCATCCACAGTATCCAATACCCGTCTTATAGATAATGCAGTTAGCTCTAGTGTTCCTATCAGCCCTAACCGGTCGAATGTTTACCGCATTGCTATTTTACTGGGATTGATATTTCCGGTATTGATTATCTATGGCATTGATTTGTTGAACGACAAAATCACCACCCGAAAAGACATTATTAAAGTACTTAATACCCCCATTATTGGAGAAGTAGGACATAATGATGATCCCAGCTCAGTTATTATCACCAAGCGTAAACGCAATATGGTGGCCGAACAGTTCCGGGTTATCCGTACTAACCTGTCCCATACACTTGCCGGAATCAAATGCCCGTCTATCCTGGTAACTTCTTCGGTGAGCGGAGAGGGTAAATCTTTTATCAGCACCAATATAGCAGCCGTGATGGCTTTGAGTGGTAAAAAAACTGTTTTGCTGGAGTTTGACCTTCGCAAACCTAAGATTGTGTCAACGTTGAAACTGAACCGTAAAATTGGTTTGACTAATTTTTTGGTAGGTAATGCTTCTTTGGAAGAGTTGGCCATTCCCATCAGCAATGTAGAAAACCTGGACGTTATTTCCTGCGGACCCACCCCACCCAATCCTGCTGAGATTTTGTTACATTCCAGGATGAATGATTTGTTTAACTATCTGCGGGAAAAATATGAATGTATTGTCATTGATACTGCCCCGGTAGGTTTGGTAAGTGATGCTTTGGTACTGGGCCGTTATGCTGATTGTGCCTTGTATGTAATCCGTCAGCGTTATACTTTTAAGCGGCAGTTAGGAGCTATAGAAGAACTGTACACGCAAAATAAAATGCCCCGGCTGAACCTGGTGATCAATGATGTTAAGTTTAAGGGAGCCAATGGTTATTACGGTTATGGCTATGGTTATGGCTATGGCTATGGTTATGGTTATGGGTTAGGGTATCTTACCGAAGAGAATTTGCCATGGTACCGTAAGTTGTGGGAGAATATGACGGATTTATTCAGATAATGGTAAGCATTATTCCAACCCCATGTGCAGGATAACAGGAATATTTAATCCTTCTTCCCAAAACCTCAGGGAAGAAATTATAAACATGCGGGATGCTATGAAACATGGCGGTCCCGATGATGAAGGAATTTATCTTGATCAGGATTTTAAACTGGCTTTAGGTCATCGCCGGCTGGCATTAATTGATTTAAGTCCGGGTGGTCACCAGCCCATGGCTGATTTCAATGATCAGTTACAGATTGTTTTTAACGGGGAGATTTACAATTATCGTGAGCTGAAATCCATTCTTCAGAATTTTGGGTATAAATTTTCCACGGCATCAGATACAGAAGTAATTTTAAAAGCGTATCAGCAATGGGGTGTTCAATGTTTTGAATATTTTGATGGAATGTTTGCACTTGCTTTGTGGGACAAACGGAACAATCAATTGATACTGGCAAGAGATCATGCAGGCATTAAACCTTTATACTATTACCTCTCCGGTAAATGTTTATATTTTGCTTCAGAAATAAAATCTTTTTATAAGGCTGAACATGATTTTGAAGAAAACGAAATATGGAAAACCTATTTCCTTTCGTTTGGAAGTTTACCAGAGCCGGTAACCACCATTAAAAATGTAATTCCTGTAAAAAAAGGAACAGCCGTAGTAATTAATATTCCTTCTCTTGAAAAAAAAGAAATTTGCTTTTATAAATTAAACTATACAGAAGACATAAGGATAAGGCAGGATGCGGTGATGCTGGTGCGGACTAAGCTGGAAGAAGCAGTAAAACGCCATTTGATCTCCGATGCGCCAATTGGATTATTCCTGAGTGGTGGTATTGATTCAAGTTTACTCACTTTAATAGCAAAGAAATTTCACGGAAGCAACCTGCATACACTGTCGATTGTTTTTGATGAACAGGAGTTTTCTGAAGAAAAATATCAGAACATCATTATTCAAAAAACAAAAGCACACCACCAGTCATTCAAAATAACAAAACACCTCTTCTCCAATTCACTGCCCGATGTAATGAAGGCAATGGATCAGCCTACGGTAGATGGTATCAACAGTTATTTTATTTCCCGGTGTGCTAATGAATATGGTTTGAAAGCGGTGTTATCCGGGTTAGGTGCTGATGAACTTTTTGGCGGGTATCCTTCCTTTCAATTGTCAAAAAAATATTCCCTTTTACGCAGGGTTCCCGGTGTATTGTTAAATACATTTAAGCACACAGGGAATTACCGGCTTAAGAAACTGGGTTATGCTGCCATAAAAAATAATATCGGCGAATACCTTACCTATCGTGGTTTGTTTGTACCACAATCAATTGCCCGGGTACTTAATTGTTCAGAAAAAGAAGTAGTGAATTCTTTAAACGGCCTCGAAGATTATTATGCTGAACAACCATTACGGGACGGCAACAGGGTATCGAGCCTGGAAACATCTTTATATATGCAAAACCAGTTGCTGAAGGATACCGATTTTATGAGTATGTGGCATGCGTTGGAAATACGGGTTCCTTTTTTGGATAAATTTTTAATGAATGCCGCGGCACAGGTGCATACTGCTGTAAAATTTCAATCACCAAAATATTTGCTGATTGAAGCATTCAAAGATGAATTGCCGGAGGAAATATGGAACCGCAAAAAACAGGGATTTACTTTTCCGTTTGCAAACTGGTTTAAAGACGCAGAAATTATTAAACCCTCCGGCAAAACAGAAGAAAGACTTTACAAAGACTTTAATGCCAACAAACTTTCCTGGAGTCGTTACTGGTCAGTAATACTGATGAACCGCTTTGGGAAAACAGGGATTAGTTTACAATAGATGCGTCGTATATTATTTTTAACACTGACTGCATTTTCTAAAACAGGCGGAATAGAAAAATTTAACCGCAGTTTTTCAAAAGCGCTGAACGATTTTTCTGCTGCCGGCAAAGCCAGCATTACGGTTAGCAGTGTGTATGATGATAAGCCTGATGAGGAATATGTCAGCCAAAATAATTTCAGATCATATAAAGGCAATCGCTGGTGGTTTATTTTAAATGAACTGTGGAAAAGCAGGAGCTATAACGAAATAATCGTTGGCCATATTAATATGGCTCTCTTACTGGTGTGGGTTAAGAGGCTGTTCCCGTCAAAAAAAATCATTTTGATCCTGCACGGAATAGAAGTAATGGAGCCTGTAAGCGGCATTAAAAAAAAGGCGCTTGATAAAAGTGATGAAATATGGACCGTGAGTGAGTTTACCAGGCAAAATGTTATACGCCTGCAGCATCAGCCGGCTGAAAAAACAAAAATATTTTACAATACAATTGATCCTTTTTTTACACTTCCGCAAAATTTTTCAAAGCCTTCTTATTTGCAGGAAAGGTATAATATAATTACGGGTGAAAAAGTGCTGTTAACCGTAACCCGGTTAAATCATGCAGAGAATTATAAAGGTTATGATAAGGTAATTGCAGCATTGCCGTTCATTAAAAAAATATACCCATCCGTCCGCTATATCATTGCAGGAAACGGAGATGAAAAGGAAGTAAATAAGATTAAAGGATTACTTGAGCAATATCAGTTAAAAGATAATGTAGTGCTTACGGGATATGTGCCTGATGAGGAGTTGACAGACCACTTTCTGTTAAGTGATGTGTTTGTAATGCCCAGCAGTAAAGAAGGCTTTGGTATTGTATTTATTGAAGCGCTTACCTGTGGTGTGGCCGTTATTGGTGGTAATAGAGATGGTACTGTTGATGCGCTGGTGAATGGCCGGTTAGGAACCCTGGTAAATCCGGATAGTATTGAAGAAATTGCCAGTGCCGTAGTGGAGGCTTTAAAAAAACAGGAAACAGCGTTTTCAGCTAATCAACATCAGGCCGTTCAGCAGGAAGTGATCAGCAACTTTGGTTTTGAGAAATTTAAAAGCAGGCTGGCCAGTTACCTCGCTATAAACAATTGATATTTTGAAGCCATTAAATTTTGCGCTCATTGGTTGTGGGGCTATCGGAAAAAGGCATGCTGCCATTATTTCTTCAATTGGGGTATTAAAATCGGTTTGCGATACTGATATAAAAAAAGCAACAGCATTTGCTAAGCAATACAACACTAATTTCTATACGGATATAAATAGTTTGCTGAACAAAGAGACAGATATTGATGTGGCAGTTATTTGTACACCCAACGGATTACATTCGCAACATGCAGTTGCCGCTCTCTCAAAAGGTTGCCATGTGTTATGTGAAAAGCCAATGGCCATTACAGCGGCTTCTGCCCGTAAAATGATCAGTGCAGCTATTAAATACAAACGGAAACTTTTTGTAGTTAAGCAAAACAGGTTTAATCCGCCGGTTGCATTTGTACAGGACTTGTTACATAAAAAGCAATTAGGTAAGGTATTCAGCTTCCAAGTAAATTGTTTCTGGAACAGGGATATGAAGTATTACCAAACATCTTCCTGGAGAGGTACAAAAAAATTAGATGGCGGTGTGTTGTTTACACAGTTCAGTCATTTTATTGATTTGATCTACTGGTTCTTTGGAGAAGTAAAAATGGTAAAAGCTTTTCATCAAAATGCAGCCCATAAAAAAGTAAGTGAACTGGAAGATACCGGCTCCGCCATTTTACAAATGAACTCAGGTGTAACGGGATCAGTTAATTATTCCATCAACAGTTATAAAAAAAATATGGAAGGTTCCATCACCATATTTGGCGAAAAGGGAACAGTGAAGATTGGCGGACAGTATTTAAATAAACTCGAATACCTGTGCCGGGAAAAAAACAATATTCCTCAATTGAAAGAAGGTAAAGGCGCTAACCAGTATGGATTTTATGAAGGCTCCATGAGTAACCATGAATTAGTGTACGATAATCTTGTAAGCATATTAAATGGCTCCTCTGAAAAATATGTTAGCGGTGAAGATGGAATTAAATCGGTTGAAATAATTGAGAAGATTTACCGGGCTGCAAAATAAATTTTAGTCAGGGTATTATAAAAAAATGAATCATTATAATTCTGAAGAAGAAACCTGGGACCTGGAAATAAAGCCAAAGACCTCTTTATTTTCACTGAACCTGAAAGAAGTGTGGCGTTACCGCGACCTGATGCTGTTGTTTGTGAAAAGAGATTTTGCAGCACAATACAAACAAACAATCCTGGGGCCTTTGTGGCATGTGATACAACCCATCCTTACCACCCTGATGTTTCTTTTAATTTTTGGTAAAATTGCCAATATCCCTACTGATGGTATTCCGCCGGTATTGTTTTACATGAGCGGGGTAACCATCTGGAATTATTTTTCTGCCTGTTTAACGGCCACCTCCAGCACCTTTGTGGCGAATGCCGGTATTTTTGGTAAGGTGTATTTTCCAAGGCTGGTGCTGCCGCTCAGTATTATTTTTTCCAATATTGCCCGCCTGGGTATTCAATTTGGAATCCTCGTTATTGCCGTACTCTGGTATGCAGTATTTAAAAAAAATCCTGTTGCTTTTGGCAGCCAGTGGTTACTGTTACCGGTATTAGTCATGCTGATGGCGGGCATCAGTTTGGGTTTGGGAATCATCATTTCGTCGCTTACCACCAAGTACCGGGATTTTTCTGTACTCATTACTTTTGGAATACAACTGCTGATGTATGCCACACCGGTAGTTTACCCGCTTTCTTTTTTATCCAATAAGAGTTATGCTTGGATCATTTACCGCAACCCTTTAAGTGCTGTGGTGGAGGGCTTCCGGTTTGCATTGTTTAATACCGGGAGTTTTGTTTATTCCTCTTTATTATATCCTTTTGTGTTTATGATAGCGGTGTTATTGTTTGGGGCAATGTATTTTAATAAGGTGGAGCGGACTTTTATGGATACGGTGTAGAGGAGTGATGAGAGAAGAGTGATGAGAGAGGAGTGATGAGTTTAAATTAAACAGGCAGGGATATGGGAAAAAGTATTTTAAAGGATAAAAGTTTTGCTTTTGCAAAATCGGTTGTCTCGCTTTATCAATTGCTGGTAACTGAACGTAAGGAGTTTGTTATGAGTAAACAATTACTTCGCAGCGGAACATCGGTTGGTGCTATGATACGGGAGGCACAAAATGCGGAAAGTAAAATGGATTTTGTACATAAACTGAGTATTGCTCAGAAGGAATGTGATGAGGCTTGCTACTGGCTGGAACTACTGTTTGAAACGGGTTACCTTGAGCAGCATTTAACCCATGAAATTTCTGGCAAAGCTGACGAAATTATCAGGATGATCAAAAGTGCAATCCTCACTACCAAATCAAATCTGACCAATAAGGAATGATTACTCACTCAGCATTCATCGTTTATAACTCATAACTCTAAAAGTGAATACTGTAATTAAAGTAGAAAATTTATCCAAGCAATACCGGCTGGGGCAGGTGAGTACCGGTACGCTGAGCCATGATATTAACCGCTGGTGGCATACTATAAGGGGGAAAGAAGATCCTTATTTGAAAATTGGTGAAACCAATGACCGTACCACAACCGGCAACAGTGATTATGTGTGGGCCTTGCGGGATATTAATTTTGACGTAAAGCAGGGAGAGGTACTTGGAATTATCGGCCGTAACGGTGCAGGTAAAAGTACTTTATTAAAAATCTTAAGCCGCACCACGGCACCCACCACCGGCAGTATTAAAATTAAAGGCCGTGTGGCAAGCCTGCTGGAAGTAGGTACAGGCTTTCATCCTGAACTGAGCGGAAGGGAAAACATTTTTCTCAACGGTGCAATATTGGGAATGACCAGGAATGAAATCAAACGCAAGTTTGATGATATCGTTGCTTTTGCAGGCGTAGAACGCTATATAGATACACCGGTTAAACGTTACAGCAGTGGAATGTATGTGCGTTTGGCATTTGCAGTGGCAGCACATCTTGAACCAGAAATTTTAATTGTAGATGAAGTGCTGGCGGTTGGTGATGCGGAGTTCCAGAAAAAATGTATTGGAAAGATGAAGGATGTGAGTGAGAAAGAGGGAAGAACGGTACTTTACGTAAGTCATCAGCTAGGAACAATTGTAAATCTTTGTAAGAGAGCTATTCTTTTAAAAAACGGAACAGTTGTAAAAGATGGGATAGCTTCAGCAGTTGTGGATCACTATGTTTTAAAATCCGATGGAGTTTCAAATAACGGATATGTTTTTAATACTGACACTAAAAAAGATGATTGTTATTTTGAAGAAATCACTTTAATTAATTCAAAAAGTGAGTTAATTGAGGAAGTTGCTTTCAATGAAAAAATTAAATTGAGAATAAAAATAAATCATAGGAAATTTAGTGAAAGTGTTTTAGTAGGTATCGGCATTAATGATAAATTTGGTACGAGAGTTTGTACGTTTATTAAACCACTAAATGAACTAACAAAAGCAAATCATCTAAGAACTACTTTTTCCTTAGAAATACCAAGTAATATTATAGCCCCTAATCAATATAGTTTCGTTTGTGCTCTTTTTGTACCTGGAAGACACCCTGTTGAGCTAATAGAAAATGTTTGCTCTTTTCTTGTTGTTGATTCAGGTACCGAATATTCAATATTTGAAGGCGTTGATTATGGTAATATAATTATCACTCCAAAATGGGTTAATGATGAAGAGATTTTTTAAAGCAATCGTAAAAGAGGCCGCATTAAAGGTTTATATACTTGGAAAAAAACAAAATGATGAAATAGAAAATCAACAACGATTGCAGTTAATAAAGGAGTCTGGAATTATCCATCCGACTGCTGTTATTTATAAAGAAGCGCAAATACAAAACACGCAAAATAATCCAGGAAAAATTAAGATAGGTAAAGAAAGTAGAATACAAGGTCATTTGATGTTATTTAAGCATGGTGGTGAGATTATCATTGGTGACTATACATTCATAGGGCCTGAAACTAGGATTTGGTCAGCAAAAAAAATTACTATTGGGAATAGAGTTCTGATTTCGCACAATGTTAATGTGCATGATAATGTATCTCATCCACTTGATTCAAAAGAAAGGCATGAAGATTTTAAGCACATTTTTTCTAAAGGGTTTCAATCAGAAATAGATTTACGAGAAAAAGAAATTATAATTGAGGATGATGTTTGGATTGGGTTTAATGTTACAATTATGAAAGGTGTAAGGATTGGTAAAGGGGCAATCATAGGTTCTAATACTATCGTGAACAAAGATGTACACTCCTATGAAGTAGTTGGAGGCAACCCGATGAATTTTATAAAAAAAACGACTTAGGATGTTAATCAATTTATATCGAAAGCTAAAATGGGTAGTAAAAAATTACAGCGAAATTGGGTTTGATAAAAAGCTTATTACAAATGCCACTCAGCTAATGCCAACTCATTTTCTTGGACCTATTACATATAATACAGATAGTTTAGTCACAAGTAATAATTGTGATTTTATTAAGGAAGAAAGATTTGCAAAAGCATATAAAGCCGCATCAAATACTAAACCCTGGGAAGGGTTTACATTACAATGGCGAGTTTACATCGTTTGTTGGCTTGCAGATAAGATTAAAAACCTTGAAGGGGATTTCGTTGAATGTGGAGTTAATACCGGGGCTTATTCAAGAGCAATTATAGAGTATATTGATTTTAATAACCTTAATAAAACCTTTTATCTTTTTGACACTTTTAGTGGGTTGGATGCAAAACAAATAACCGAGAGTGAACAAAAGGCTGGAATTGCGGATTATCTTGGAAATTATAAGGACGTGTATCAACAAGTGAAAGAAACATTCTCTCCGTTCAACGTTCAAATTGTAAGAGGTAGAGTTCCTGATACTCTCGAAGAGTGTAAATCAGAAAAGATATGTTACTTATCTATTGATATGAATGTCACAGAGCCGGAAATTGCTGCAGCAAATTATTTTTGGGATAAAGTTGTGAAAGGAGGTGTTATCATACTTGATGATTATGGCTTCCCTCCCCATATTAATCAAAAATTAGCTTTTGATGCATTTGCAAAAGAGAAGGGCACAAGTATTTTAACTCTTCCAACGGGACAAGGCGTAATAATCAAATAAAGCAAGAGATGAAAATCTTAATCATCGGTTCTGAAGGATTTATAGGGAGTCACTGTGTTTCTTACTTTTTAGAGAAAGGAGCAACTGTAACAGGTGTAGACCTGACTGCTACAGCAAGAGCAGTTGGTTACAAATACATTCCGCATACAACAGGTGCAGGGTACAATGCATTGTTTGCACAGGAACAATTCGATGTATGTATCAATGCATCGGGTAATGGCAGTGTACCTGTTTCTATAAGCGATCCTGTATTCGATTTTACAGCAAACTGCAGCGAGCCCATTGCATTGCTCGAAGCTATACGCATCAACAACCCGCACTGTAAACTTATTCACCTGTCGAGTGCAGCGGTGTATGGTACACCGGCAACATTACCTGTTAAGGAAAACAGTGCATTGCAACCTTTGTCGCCCTATGGCTGGCATAAGTTATTGTCGGAACAATTGTGCAGGGAGTATGTGCAGCTGTATGGTTTACCGGTTGCTGTAGTGCGGCCTTTTTCGGTATATGGTCCGGGCTTACGTAAGCAGTTACTGTGGGATATTTTTCAGCGTACAAAACAAACTGATGCAATAGAGCTGTGGGGCACCGGAAACGAAAGCCGTGATTTTATTTTCATTAATGATTTAGTACGGGCTTTTGAGTCAATATTTAAACAAGCTCCTATGATAGGCGAAGTATATAATCTTGGTACAGGAATAGAAATAAGTATCCGGAAAATGGCAGGTCTCTTTTGTAACATGTTGGATAAAAATATCACTGTTTTGTTCAATGGCAAGGCTCGCCCGGGAGATCCGGCTAACTGGTGTGCGGATATCAGTAAATTAAAAGAGTTGGGATTTGAGCATTTAACCAGTATTGAAGAAGGATTAAGGGAAACAGCAAAATGGATCAAACGGCAATAGATAAGCCCGAGTTAGTGGTCTTTAGCCAAAACGCTATTGGTGGCGTGCAGAGTTATTATTATAATTTGTTGATGAATGATGCCGGTAACCAGTTTGATAAAGTGTGGATTTTGACAGATGATTATTTTAATAATAATCCACGACCCTTAAAGTCATATGATACGGGGTTTGAGAAAGTGTTTTACTATCGGAGCGATACGCCACAGTTTAACTATTTGAAAGAGCTGGAGCAATTCGTTTCCAACAAGCCTGGCGTAGTGCTGGCAAGTTTTCCACTTGAGCTTATGGTAATGCATGTTTACAGAAAGAAAAATAAAGTAATAGGCTTTGTTTGTCATGATGAGTATTTTGTACAGTTTGCCAAACAATATGATTTTTTAATTGATTTTTTTATTGTTCATAACCCGGTTTTTTATACCAGGCTTAAAGAGTTGCTGCCTCCCAGAAGTAATGATATTTATTATTTGCCTTATGGGATTAAATTGCCAAAAGAATCAAATACACTTAATTTAATCAGGCCATTAAGAATAATAGTAATTGCCCGGATGCAAAACACAAAGGGTGTACTGGATATACCTTTAATTGCAGAGGGGCTTAAACAAAGAGGAATACCTTTTGAACTAACAATAGTAGGAGATGGACCAGAAAAAGATAAAGTAAGAAAATTGTTAAACCATTTTCCGGAAGTTAATTTCCAGGTACCACCTACTTTCAGTGAATTAATAGCACTTATTAAAAACCATGATATTTTTTTACTGCCTTCTTACCTTGATGGGATGCCCGTTTCGCTAATGGAAACAATGAGCTGTGGCCTGGTTCCCATACTGAGTGATTTTAATGAGGGTATCAAACAAATAATAACCAGCGATAAGGGTTTTGTATTACCAAAAGGAGATATTAATGCATTTGTTTTGGCGATAGGCAAATTGCATGAAGACCGGAGTTTACTTGAATCATACCGTAAAGCATCACTAGCATATGCAATAGAACAATTTGATGCGGAGATCAGAGCAAAAGAGTATTATCAACTATTTACACAATTTCACCGATTAAGAAAAAAAACAAGATTTAAGTATATCAGTTATGGACCATTGATAAATCATCCTAAAGTACCTGAATGGCTAAGAAAAAATTATTACAGGGCAATAACACTGAAGAAACAACTATGGAGGTAACTAAAAAGCGACTTGTCATAATTTCCACCATGAATGGTTTTTCGTGGGGGGGAAGTGAGGAGTTGTGGTATGCGACAGCAAAGTATGCCATAGCCCGGGGTTATACCGTGGAGATCATTGTATTTAAGAATGAGCCAATAAGCCATAAACTGAATGAACTTGGCCGGCAAATACCCATACATTTTATTGAAACAGCTAAGCCTATATTGCCTTCTTTGTTTAAAAGGATTTTATTAAAAATTTTACGAAGGCCTGTGCCAATCTTTTATGCAGATCGTTTTAATTTCATACACGGTTTAAATGGGGATGTTATACTTTTAAGCCAGGGAGGTGCCAGTGATTTGGTATATTATCCTGATCTAAAACAATATTTACAGCAAAACAGCAAACCGTTTGTTATAGTTAATCAGTTGTTTTCAGATGATACTTACTTGAATGATGCGGAACGGCAGAGTTTAAGTGCGGTTTATAAGAAGGCTATTAAAGTATTTTTTGTATCTCATCAAAACCGTGAGATCCTTGAACGGAAATTAGTAATGCGCTTGGCTGATAGTGAGATAGTAAAAAATCCGGTCAATCTCTCTTCTACTTTAATTTTACCCTGGCCTGTTACAGAAATAATTAATATAGCTATTGTAGCCCGGTTAGATATTAATCATAAGGGTTTAGACCTTTTATTGGATGTATTGTCATGCACGGAATGGCAGCGAAGGGATTTTATTTTAAATATATATGGCAAAGGACCACATGAAAATTATATCAGAGAGCTTATACAATTTTATAAACTTGAGGAGAAGGTTTTTTTAAAAGGGCATGCAGAGGATGTAAGGAAAGTATGGTTAGAGAATCAGTTATTGGTTCTTCCATCCAGAAAAGAAGGAATGCCATTATCGGTTATTGAAGCTATGTTATGCGGAAGACCTGTTGTAGTTACCAATGTTGGTGACAGTAGTTTAATTGTAAGAAATGATGAAACCGGATGGGTTGCAGAAGCAGCAACTATTGATCATTTGCAAAAAGCCCTTGAACAAGCCTGGCAACACCAAAACAAATGGAAGAAAATGGGAGAACAGGCCTACCTTGTTGCCAGTGCATTTATTGATAAAGAACCAGGTAAAAGTTTTTTTGAAAAGATAGAAACACTTGCATTGGCTGCAACAAGTATTTTTTAATAATTTAATAAGTGGGAAAGATAAATCAAAAAGCAAGTGATTATGAAAGCTGATAGAAGTAATACTAGTGAAATCATAAAAATTATGAGAGGATAATTTTTTTTTCTGTTTAACCTCCCAAAAGGATAAAACCTGAACTAATTAAAATTGTGACTAATTCTGTAAATGACAATAATTATTTCCCTCAACTGGATTCTTTAAGAGCGATTGCTGTAATACTTGTGATCATTTCACACTGGTTCACACATGAACAGATTTTAAACAGATATACTTCTAATGGAATTTTGGGGGTAACCCTTTTTTTTGTTCTTAGTGGTTTTCTCATTACCGGAATTCTTATGAGGAGTAAACAACAGGTAGAAAGTGGGGCTTCAATACGGGCAGCGTTTAAAGTATTCTACATTCGCAGGGCATTAAGAATATTTCCGGTTTATTATCTGCTGCTTATTTTACTGCTCATTTTCAATCTTTCAGATATAAGGGATAATTTCTGGTGGCATTTTTTTTATGCGTCTAATTTTTATTTCTGGTTAAAGGAGGCTTTTGGTGGATCCCTGTCACATCTCTGGTCATTATCAGTTGAAGAACAATTTTATATTTGCTGGCCGGCAATTTTACTTTTTTCACCCAGGAAATATTTACCAACAATACTGGTTTCAGGAATCATTCTTTCAGTATTATTCCGATATCAAATCACTACTGATCAAAATGAACTTGGAAGAATTTTAATGCCGGGCAGTTTAGATTCATTCTGTATCGGTGGGTTATTGGCTTATGGCAGGCTTTACCATAATAAATGGTATCAGCAATATGTTAAGTATAGAAGCCTGTTCGTTTTATTTTCCTTTTTATTGCTGATTTTAGTACACACTCCATTTTTTAATAATGCCGGAAAATATTTTTATGTAAGTTTTTATTTCCTGCTGATATCGGTAGCTTTCGGAATTCAGATTGACAGGGTCGCAGATACCGTAAATACACCGGTAATATCAGTAATATTAAACAACAGGGTATTATTGTATATTGGTAAAATCAGTTACGGTGTTTATCTCTTCCATAATTTCATACCATATCTCTATTCTATTAATTTGCCTAGTTTCTTACAGCCAGCTTCTATGTACATAGCACAGGCTGTCCGTTTTGTTTTATTGATTGGCTTAGCAAGTTCATCTTGGTATTTGTTTGAGAGACCAATTTTAAGACTTAAAGATAAATTCGTTTTTGACAAGTTGCCTAATGCCAAATTAATATCGTCATGAGTTTTTCTGTTATTGTTTGTGCTTATAACCCCGAAGCAAATTTTTTTGAAAAGTTGTTATTTTCAATGAACAGTTTTGCTTCATCATTGACATCATATGAAATAATAATTGTTGATAATAACTCTCAACCTGCATTAAAGGAATCTGATATTTTAAACAAATTTCTTGAACAAAATAAAAATATCGTTTTAATAGAAGAAAAAGCACCAGGGCTAACCATAGCCAGGATTGCAGGCGTAAAAAAAGCACGATACGAATGGATAATTTTTTTTGATGATGATAATGAACCAGCATCAGATTATTTAGAAAGGGCAGCGGAGTTAATCCACAATTATCCTGAAACAGGTTGCTGGGGTCCGGGAAGAATTCGGGTTGAATATTTTGGTGAGGGTGTTTCCGATAATGAGTGGTTACAAAAAATAAAACCTGTTTTCCAGGAAAAATATGTTGATGGTGTTCAATTGTCTGATAAAAAAGAATGGATGAATTGTTATCCGCCCGGCACCGGCTTAATAGTAAAAAAGAATATACTTTCAGAGTATATAAAACAGGTAGGGCTAAAAAATTATACGCTAAGTGACAGAAAAGGAAGAAGCCTTTCCAGCGGAGGCGATGTTCAGATTGTTTTTACGGGAATTAAAATGGGATATAAAGCAGGTATAGCTTCAACACTAAAGTTAACACATCATATAAAAAGCGATAAAACTCAATTAAAATATTTGTTGAGATTAATTTACGGAACCGGTTCTTCTTATATAAAAGCATATAACCAGGTTTTTTTTGATACACCAATTGACTGCCGATATGCGGGTAATATAGAAATATTAAAAATTCTCTATTTTCATTTAAAAACCCGATTATTAAAGAATGGATACAAACAATTTCTTGTTGATTTTGCCACCCGGATGGGTGAAATAAATTCACGGTATGTATGTAATGAGCAGGTGGCTAAGCCTGCACTACTGTTAGCATTTGAAAAATTAATTGGTTCGAATTAATGGAACTCAGGTTATGTGTATTTTTCCACAGAGCATTTCAATGCAGGTCATCGAAGTTACGTTAAAGATAAATTTAAAAAAATAACAGGTTACAAAGAGTAAGCCTAAATCAAGTATTTTATTATGTTTTTTATATTCAATCCCCGCTGCAATAATGAATAAAGCTTTCTACATGGTAATAACGATAATTCTTGTAGAGAAATGTTGATAAAATTTGCGACATTAATTGCAATATGCCTCAGTTTTTAAAGATTGATGTTCAGGATATGGTTAAATCATTTGTTTATATTGTAAAAACATGACCGAAGCCCCTGTTTTGTTGATTGTATTTAACCGGCCCGAAACAACAGCAAAAGTTTTTGAGGCAATCAGAAAAGTAAAACCCGCCCGCCTTTATATTGCCGCAGATGCGCCGGGAAAAAATAAGCCGGAGGATAATGAAAAATGTAATGCCGCCAGGCAGGCAACAGAAAATATTGACTGGCCCTGTAAAGTAGAAAGGTTATACCAGGAAGATAATTTAGGTTGCAGCCTTGGACCAAGAGCTGCCTTTAACTGGTTTTTTACGCAGGAAGAAGAAGGGATAATACTGGAAGACGATTGTGTACCCCATCCAGATTTTTTTTTATTTGCCGGTGAAATGCTTAACCGCTTTCGGGATAATAAAAAAATAATTTCAATAAACGGTTCTAATCTTGGGTATAAGCCATTGCATGGATACAGTTATTCTTTCAGCCGTTTTATGAATATGTGGGGCTGGGCCACCTGGGCTGACAGGGCAAACAAGATAGATTATACGCTGGAAGAATGGAAAAATGAAAAGATGCCAATGTGGACTTTATATAAAAGGATGCGGCAGGGAATATTTGATTCAGATATAAATTGGTACAAATACTGGAAAGACAAGTTTGACAAAACTATCCGGCAGCCAGCTATAACGTGGTGGGACTGGCAATGGATTTATCATCAACTTAAACATAAACAGCTATCCATTGTTCCATCCTCCAACCTGGTAACCAATATTGGTTTTACCAGTGAGGCTACACATACCCGGGAAGCAACAAACCCGGCTGCTAATATACCTGTTGCGGCAATGCCTGTATTTTACAGGCATCCGTTGAAAGTAAAGCCAGATTTCATATATGAGGAAGCATTTGTAAAATGGGTTTGGTGTTATCATAAAAGATTGCCGCTTAGCTTTTATTTTAAGCAAATGATACGCAGTATTTTGAAGCTGGAAAATGCCCCCAACCACGTACCCGTTAACAAAGAATATTTATAATGAGCCATTTGAAAGTTCATAAAAAAGCTATATTTTGTTTGTCTTTGATTGTTCAAAAAGAAGGAACTACCACCGCTCACAATTATGGCTTTGCTGAACTACCAAAAAATAATGGTTGCTGCCGGTTTACCGGTTCTTGTGTTGTTTTTTAACTCTTGCCAAAAAGAGCTTAAACAAAAGGAGAAACCATTGTATGATGTTTTTCTGCTGGCTGGCCAGTCAAATACATTATCGGGTTATGGATTAAACCCTGGTGTTGACCAGGTTGTAACAGGTATAAAACAACTTGGACGTTTTAATGAGGATAATTACCAGATTATTGAAGCAACTGAACCATTGCAAAATCATACACCCAATGATTCCTGTATTGGCTTTACCATTACTTTTGCAAAACTCTATGCCAATTCTTATTTGCAAAAAGGGAGACAAGCATTGATTATTCCATGCGGTGCGAATGGCAGTGGGTTTTTAAACAACCACTGGAACAGGGGTAATGATTATTATAAAGATGCCATTGAAAGGGTCAATAAAGTGCTGGATACTTACCCCGGAAGTGAGCTTAAAGCGGTACTATGGCACCAGGGAGAAGCCGACTTTACATTTGGCGTAAATTATTACAAAGCTTTGGATAATATGATTGCTTCCATGAGAACATCATTTCATCAATCAAACAGAGATAGTATTCCTTTTATATCCGGCGGCTTTGTTCCTTACTGGGTTGATATGAATACCAAGTTCAGGGTAGTAGATTCAGTGTTAAGGGCAACGCCAAGGCGTGTTGCGTTAACTGGTTTTGCAGATCCAAGGGTTCCTTTTATCATCGTTAAACCAGACAATTCTGCAGAGGCTATCCATTTTGATGCAAATGGACAGCGGGAAATGGGTAAACGGTATTTTTATGAATACCAAAGACTAGTAAAATAATAATTCTAAAAACTTTTTTCCGCAATTTTACCTTTAGAATGATGAGCTTCCCCAAAATTTCAATTGTAACACCCAGTTACAACCAGGGTCAGTTTATTGAACAAACCATACAAAGTGTCTTGTGTCAAGACTATCCTAACCTGGAATATATTATAATGGATGGAGGCAGTACAGATCATACGGCAGAGATAATTAAAAAGTACGAAGACCAGCTTACGTTTTGGGTTAGTGAAAAGGATAAAGGACAGGCACATGCTATCAACAAAGGTTTAGAGAGATGTACCGGTGAAATATTTAACTGGCTAAACAGTGATGACTATCTTGAGCCAGGGGCACTGCATAAAATAGCAGAAGCTTTTACTAATAAGCAAATACAGGTGGTGGCAGGAGCAGTGCGTAATTTTTCTGATAATGAAACAGAAATAATCAGCAATGCAAAACTTACTGCAAAAGGATTGATGTGCTGGGAACCGGGAGTTAGATTTGTACAACCAGGGGTATGGTTAAGAAGAGCATTAATACAACGGTGCGGGGGTATTGATGAACAGTTTCATTATGCATTTGACTGGGATTTGTATATCCGTTATTTATACCATTTTCCGGTGGTGAAAGAAATGGATGTGTTGCTGGTGCATTTCCGGTTGCATGAGCAATCCAAGACCCAATCTTTGCATGAACGGTTTGCAATAGAGGAAAGACAAATTATTGAAAAATTATACAAAGACAAGGACTACTTATTGCTCCATAAAAGTTGTAAATGGAAGATAAGCCGTACAAAGTGGACAAAATTCCTGCAGGATACGATCAGGGATAATAATAAACCGAAGCTAAAAAGGATAACTAACTTATTATTGCATTTGTATGAGCAGCCACAGGATTTAAGAACGTACCGGATGACCATGGGTGCCATTAAACGTATTTTATAAATTTGATTATAATTTTTAATTTAAATCTTTTACTATGTCTTTTTTAGATATTACCAACAATGAGCTAATAGAGCTTGGCCGTTCGAAACACCATGAATATATTAATGCGGATCCTTTTCCCAATATGTATTTTGATAATTTTTTTAACCAGGAGCACCTTAGTAAAGTATTAAATGAATTTCCTGACTTACGTGCAAAGCCAGATATACAATATAATAACCCTAATGAAGTAAAACTGGCATCTAAAGGAGAGGCAAGGTTTGGAGAACATACAAGAGCATTCATGCATTTTTTAAATTCGGAGCCTTTTTTGAATTTTCTTTCCGCCCTTACAGGGATCGATGACCTGGTACCTGATCCTTATTTTATTGGTGGTGGGCATCATGAAATATTACCCGGCGGATTTTTAAAAATGCATGCAGATTTTAATAAGCACCCGAAAAACAAACTTGACAGAAGGATAAATGCTTTAATTTATCTCAATAAGGATTGGGAAGAAAGTTACGGAGGGCATTTTCAACTTTGGGATAAGGAGATGAAAGAATGCAGAAAAAAAATATTACCGTTATTTAATCGCCTGGCGATATTTTCGACTACTGATTTTTCTTATCATGGTCATCCTGATCCATTGAGCTGCCCACCCGACCGGAGCAGGAGATCATTAGCCTTGTACTATTACACAAATGGACGTCCGGAAGAAGAGATTAACAGTGGCCTGGAAGAACATAATACTTTATTTAAATACAGGGCCGGGGAGGATGATACGACACGACGTAAATTAAAGCTGAAGAAAATAGTAGAATTAATTACTCCCCCAATATTTTTCCGAATAGCGGACAAACTAAAAAAATAAATGAGGATAGTTTAATGAAGATTTTATGGCTTGCTCATGAAGGGTTTATTAGCGGGGCAAATAATTGTTTGTTTGAATATATTGAGATACTCGAGCAAAAAGGCATTAATAATATTGTTATAGTGCCAATGCCGGGTGCAATGGAGAATTTATTTCAGTCAAAAGATATATCCGTTTACCAGGTAAAATTTTATCCCTGGTCTTCTACTATAATACCTAAAAACTTTCCGTATATTTTTTACCTGAGAAGATGGGTGCGTAATTGGTATGCAGTAGCACAAATAAAAAAAATAATCAAAGAAATAAATCCTGATTATGTTGCCACAAATACCATTGTGACGCCTGTTGCAGCCAAGGCTGCAGCCAGCTGCCGCAAGAAGCATATATGGTTTGTACATGAATTTGGTGAGGAGGATCATGGGTACAGTATTGCCGGTAATTTTAAAAGAGGTGCCAGGTTGATTAATAAATTATCTTCAAAAATTGTTTTCAATTCATTGGCGGTACAAAATAAGTTTACCAGCTATGTTGATAAAAGGAAAGCGATAGTGGTTTATAATATTGCAAAAGTTCCCGAAACGGTGAATCACTATCCTGATTTAATGGAAAAATTAAGGCTCATTATGCTTGGTCGAATGGCCCCTTCAAAAAACCAACTGGAAGCGATCAGGGCACTGGCTATATGTCATAAAAAAGGACTCAATTTTGAATTGAATATTACAGGAGAAGATGCAGATGAAGAATATTTGCGAGTAATAAATACCACGATTGCGGAATTGGGTTTGACAGAAAAAATTCGTTTAACAGGGCCAATGTTAAATCCCGGATACTTTCTGGGCGAACATCATGCTTTACTTATGTGCAGCCGGATGGAGGCATTTGGCAGGGTTACGGTGGAGGCTTTGAAAATGGGAGTCCCGGTTATTGCTGCCAACACCGGGGGCAGCCTGGAAATTATACGTGATGGGGCAGATGGATATTTTTACCAGAGTGGTAATGCACAGGATTTAGCTGACAAGATACTACTGTTGTACAACAATTATTGGCAGTTTAATAAAGAGACTATAGCTGTTAGTGCCCGGCAAAGATTTAATGAAAGTAAAACTGCTGCACAGTTGATGCAGATATTTAATTGATCTATGGACGAGAAACGACCTTTGTTTAGTATTGTAACCGTTACTTATAATTCTGCCCGGTGGGTGAGGCAGGCCATTGAGAGTGTGCTGGCCCAGCCTTTTGCGGATTTTGAATTGCTTATCTGCGATGATTGTTCGCAGGATGACACCTGGGATATTATTCATTCGTACCAAGATAGTCGTATAAGAAAATACCGGAACGGCTTTAATATAGGAGAATACCCCAACCGAAATAAAGCTTTGTCACTGGCGAAGGGACATTACTTGCTTATTATAGACGGGGATGATATTTTGTATAAAGAAACGCTGGTAAGACACGCCGCCTTAATTAACTATTTCCCGGATGCAGGAGGTATTTGGGGTGTAACTGCGATGGATATTGTTGTTTTTCCTTACCAATTAACTCCTGAACAAATAACCCGGTTAAATTATTTTTTACCTATTCCATCAGTTTTATAGGTTTTGCTGAATCCTTATTTAAAGTGGAAGCGTTAAGAGAAGTGGGTGGTTTTAGTCATGAATTTGGTATTGGTGATACCTATATTAAAAAAAGAATTGCTTGTTCTTACCCGGTTGTATTAACCCATTTGGGTTTTTCATTCTGGCGGTAAACTCCCAACCAGGCGAGAATACCTGATGTTTGGGCAAATTGTTCGTTCAAAAGGACATAAAGAAGTGCTGGAAACGATTGTAAAACTAAAAGAAGAAACCAGGCTGCCTTTAAAATTTTCATTACATATTAAAGGGCCATCAGAAGACAATGTTTACCTCGAAGAATTAAAAAGGTTTTGTAAAAACCATCAACTGGAAGAGGTTGTAAAAATAGAAACTGGTTTCTTCGATAAAGAAAAAGTAATTCCTTTATATAAAAAATTGATTGTGGCTTCTGCCTCCGAAGCATTTGGAAGGGTGATAGTAGAGGCCAATAAAGCGGGGTTAAAAGTTATTGTAAGGAACAGTGGCGGTGCGCCGGAGTTAGTTAATGAAACCAATGGCTTAGTTTATAATCATCCCGGAGAACTGGCAAAAATACTGGCAGGTGATATGGCCCTGCCAGGCGGAAAAGTGTGTATGAATTATGAGGAGGACAGGGAAATAGCCCTGTTAAAGAACTGGTTAAATGAATTAGTTTAGGCATGGAACAACCTTTATTTACAGTCGCTACTATATCCTATAATTCCGGCAAATGGATACGGCAAACTATTGAAAGTGTGCTCGCCTCCGGTTATACGGATTTTGAATACCTGATTTCGGATGATTGTTCCGGTGATGATAGCTGGGATATTATACAAACGTATAGGGACCCCCGTATTAAAGCATGGCGTAATACACAAAACATAGGAGAATATCCAAACCGTAATAAAGTATTAAAGGAAGCGAAAGGGAAATTTATTTTATATATCGATGGTGATGATTTGTTATATAAAGATGCATTGGAAGACTATGCCCGTTTTGCTGTTGCTTTTCCAAAGGCTAAAGGTATTTGGGGAGTTTACCCGGTATATTTTGATTTTGTGGTTTTCCCTTATTTATTTAACCCGCAGGAATTAACTGCATTAAATTTTTTAAGTCTTTACCCGGTTACAGTAGTTGGATTTACAGATTCTGTTTTTGAGGTTGCTTCTTTGAAGGAGATAGGAGGATTTGACGGGCGGTTTGCCATTGGCGACACTTATATTAAGCGGAAGTTTTGTTGTTTTTATGATGTTTTACTGGTTCCTGCGGGAAGGGCTTTCTGGCGGCAATATCCGCAACAAGCCAGTAACCGTGTGCGCCGGCACTACCAGCAGCTTAAAGAAACATTACTTATTGATAAAGAAATGCTGGAAGCAGAATATTTCCCTTTACATGGTAATGACAAAGCCAGGGCTCTTTATAATTACCGCATCCGTTGTATAAAGCTGATTGCACTTAATACCCTGCAAAAAGGAAAGGTTATTTCTTTCTTCCGTTTGCTGAAACATATGAAGATCCCCTTTTCAGAGATCAGGCTTCTTTTTAAGAAAGGGGATTATAATTATAAAGCGGGAGGTCTTTCTTATGCCCCTCTGCACAATGACTACCATTTTAAATAAGTAATTTATACCGGGTGCTCCACTATTTTTTTAAAGTAAAACGAAGATTGGGAATTTATTTCAGGGCGATTATTTGCCAACTAAAGCTTTTACAATGGAAATCTTTATACCGTAATCGTTTTGTGTGTGGTAAGAAGATTGATTTTGGTAAATCATTTTCTGTACACCTGGATGCCTCCGGTTCGGTCATTCAACTGGGAGACGATATTGTATTCAGGGATTTTTGCCAGGTACGTTCCGGTAATGGTGGTAAAGTGACATTAGGAAAACGGAATTTTTTTAATAATCACTGTAGTATTAATTGTCTGCATGAAATCATTATCGGGGATGATTGCCAATTTGGAGAAGGCGTTAAATTTTACGATCATAACCATGAATACCGGGATAAAGACAGCAAGATTTCAGAGCAGGGTTATACCACAGGAAGTATCCGGATCGGTAATAATTGCTGGCTGGGGACAAACGTTGTTGTGCTGCGTAATGTAGAGATAGGAGATAATGTGATTATAGGAGCAGGTTGTGTAATACATCAGTCTGTTCCATCTGGTTCAATTATCATTAATCAGCAAAATCTTATTACCAAACAATCACATTTTAATGGAAAGTAACAGGTTGACCACACAAGAGTTTTGGGAAAACACCAGAGCACAAAACTATTTTAAAAGGCAAGACGCCGGTCACGGCATCGATGAGTTTATTAAAAAGTATGTGCCTGTAACGGATCAGGCTTCTGTTATTGAAATTGGCAGTTATCCGGGACCGCACCTTGCTACTTTTGGGGATTTAGGTTATGAATTGAATGGAGTGGATTTTTGTAAGGATAATGCTGTGGGTTTGCCTGGCTGGTTAAAAAATGAAGGTTTCAAAGTTGGACAATTTGAAGCCTGTGATTTTTTTGAATATAAGCAGGACAGATTATTTGATGTAGTTTGTTCATTTGGTTTTATTGAGCATTTTAATAATTACGAAGAAATTATTATTAAGCATGCACTGTTAGTAAAGCCTCAGGGTTACCTGGTCATTACTACACCCAATTTCAGAGGTTTAGTACAATACCTGCTTCACAAGTACTTTGACGAAAATAACCTCGCTCTGCATAATGTTAAAAGTATGTGCCCGGATAAATGGTCTGAACTTTTAAGCGATATGGGTTATGAAATTAAATATGCAGGATATTTTGGTGGTTTTTGGTTTTGGAGGGGTGAAGAACAATTATCATATTTAAAGAGAAAAATATTGTGGTTGCTGGAAAGAGTTATTCCGAGGCTGAGAAAGCTATTATGGTTTGAATCATCTTTTTTTTCTGCCTATTGCGGAATTGTTGCAGTAAAGAAATAACATTGAAAGTTTTTCACGTTCTTAATCATTTTTTACCCCAGCAAATAGCCGGGACAGAGGTTTATGTAAGGGCTTTGGTGAAGTGTTTAATGGAGGCAGCAACAGTGGAGGAGGTGAAGGTGGTAATACCAAATTATGGGAGTAATAAAAATAATTATTATGTATATGATGGTATCCCGGTTATTCAATATGCGGAACCATCCATTGCAGACCGGTTGCTGATTATGGATAAAAGGAAACCCGATGGTTTGGATTCTTTTGTGAACCTGCTTAATTCGGAGAAACCGGCAATTGTTCATTTTCACGAAATGGCCGGGAGCAACGGAGTGAGTTATCATCATGTAACAGCCGCCAAAAATAGTGGTGCTAAAGTGTTAATGACTTTTCATTTGGCAGCCAATACCTGCCGTACCGGTACTTTATTGTATAAAGAAAAAGATTTTTGTAATGGTGTTATCGACGAGCACAAATGCACTGCCTGTCATTTACATAGTGCCGGGTATGGAAACCTGACCCCCTTTTTACTGCCTCTTTCGGTTTTTCTTTATAAGATGAAGATAGATACCACTAACTGGGATAGCCGTGCAGGAACAGCATTGGGTGGTGTATTTACTACACATTTATTTCAGGAAAGATTTAATACGCTGGTGCAGCATTGTGATAAGGTAGTAGTGCTGACAGCATGGTATAAAGATGTGTTACTGGCAAATGGAGTACCTGCCGGTAAAATCATTTATATACCGCAAGCACTGCCATATGACGCAAAGCCGGTAATAACCGGCACTTATAAAAATGGACATTCTGTTAAACTGGTGTTTCTTGGCCGCATCAGCCCTTTCAAAGGACTACATTTATTAATAGATGCCCTTCGGTTTTTTTCAGAAGAAGAAATTTCACTGGATATATATGGACAGGCGCAGGATAAAGTATATGAAGAACAGTGTCGCCATCAAACAAAAGAAAAAAAAAATATTCACTGGAAAGGTGTGCTGAGTCAGGCAGAGGTGGTTCCTGCTTTGATGCAATATGATGCCTTGTGTTTGTGTTCCACTCTTTCGGAAATGTCGCCGTTGGTTATACAAGAAGCGTTTGCTGCCGGCATACCGGTTATTGCGAGTAATGTGTATGGAAATGCGGAACAAATAGTACATGACCAAAACGGGTTATTGTTTCGTTTTAAAGATGTGGGATCTTTAAAAGATCAGTTAGAACGTTGTCTTCGTGATCCTTTTTTATTGCCGGGACTAAGACAAAATATCAAAGCTCCGCATGCTTTCATGGAAACGGCAAATGCTTATTATGCGTTGTATAAATCACTGCTGAACTAATGCGAATTTTACTTGTAATGGACCCCGGAATACCTGTGCCACCAAAGGGATACGGTGGTATTGAGAGAATTGTTGCATTAATGGCAAAAGAATATTTAAATCAGGGGCACAGCGTTGATTTATTAGCCAGTGAAGGTTCTTATATAAAAGGCTGCTCATTATTTGTTATAGGGAAAGAGGGATTTCCCCCCGCTAAAAGTGAAATGAATAAAGCTATTCGGGTAGCATGGGGGTTTATATGGAAGAACAGGAATAAATATGATCTTATACATAATTTCGGCCGGCTGCTTTACCTGCTTCCGGTTTTACATCACCCTATTAAGAAAATAATGTGTTACCAGCGGGAAATTACCAGCAGAAACATAAACATCTTTAATAAGTTGCCAAATAAGAATATTGTTTATTGCGGATGCAGCAATGATCTTATAAAAAGAGCTGGTGTAAAAGGCAGGTGGAAAGTGGTTTATAATGCTGTAAATTTTGATGAATTTCAGCTAACAGAGCAGTTACCTGGTGATTCACCCTTAATTTTTCTGGGACGTATTGAACGCATTAAAGGCTGCCATACTGCTATTAATGTTGCCAAAGCTACCGGTAACAAACTGATTATTGCCGGTAATATTTCCCGTTTACGGGAAGAAAGAGAATATTTTGAAAACGAAATAAAACCTTTGGTTGACGGTTGTCAAATAATTTATGTAGGAGAAGTGAATGACGAACAAAAGAACGATTGGCTGGGTAAATCTAAAGCTATGTTAATGCCAATTGAATGGAATGAACCATTTGGTATTGTAATGATAGAAGCGATGGCATGTGGTACACCGGTGATTGGATACAAAAAAGGTTCAATTCCCGAGGTAGTAGAAGAAAATAAAACAGGCTTTGTTGTTATGAATGAGAATGAAATGATAGCAGCTGTAAAAAAAATTAACGTGATAAACAGAACAGGCTGCAGGGAAACTGCAAAGGCTAAGTTTAACAGTGATGTTGTTGCACATGAGTATTTAAATATATTTTCTAATTGATAGTATGAACCTGATAAAAAAAATTTTACCCGAAAAATTTAAGAGAAAAATTAAAGAAGACCTTGGTGTTCCTTCTCTTCACTGGACATTAGAAAATATAAAGCGTATTGGATTTAAGCCGGCATTTGTAATTGATGGAGGAGCATATGAAGGAAAATGGGCGTTAGATTTTCTGGAGGTTTTTCCGGGAGCTGAAATTTTAATGCTGGAAGCTCAAAACAGTAAAGAGGTAATCTTGCAGTCGATTTGCAGGCAATACAAAAAACTGCACTATCATATAGGATTGTTATCAGGAGAAGATGGGAAAATGCTCTCTTTTTTTGAAAATGAAACTGCCAGCCATGTGACAGAATCTCCCGGAGATAATAGTTTAAATATTAAAAGCGAATCGCTGGATGCAATTGTTAAAAGAGGGAATTATCCAATGCCCGATTTTATCAAACTTGATTTGCAGGGTTTTGAACTGGAGGTTTTAAAAGGAGCTGATAATTGTTTAGCAAACGCAGCGTTTTGTTTACTGGAAGTTACTTTGATTGATTTAGGTGGCACCCCCCTGATATTAGAAACATTGGACTTTATGGCCACAAAGGGTTTTCAGGCTTATGATATTTGCCAGTTTATACGTCGGCCATATGATCGGGCATTATGGCAAATGGATCTCTTGTTTATTAAATCTTCCTCCCCTTACATAAGTGAGAAAAGGTGGAATTAAAAGTTTAGTTGTAAAATTAAAAATATTATGATTCCTTAATCTTTAGAAGCTATGAAACCGGCTGCAATATTTATTTCCAATAAGATTTATTTTGATGAATTAAAAAAAGAAGGAGGTGTTCGTGTTTGTACACAGGAATATCTTTCATTGATAAGACTTTTATATGAAGTAACATTGTTTCCGGTAGCATATAATATCAATTTTAGTTACCGGTTACGTGTAAAACTGGGTTTAAATATTTATAATGATTATAAGCCCGGTAATTTTAAACAGGAGTTAGCAGACATTATTCGTAAACAAAATATTAAAGTTGTTTTTTTGAATATGTCGAATACTGCAGCTTTTGCCCCCTTAATAAAAAAACAATTTGGTAAAGAAATAAAGATAATTCTATGTTCGCATGGAAATGAATCGGGCGACTTTTTGCATGAGACCACCCGCTTTAAAAAAAGAATACCCTTTTACAAAACTTTATTGTCTTCATATGCTTTAGGACGAATGTTAAAAAAAGAAGCCATGTTTCGCCAGGGCCCTCTTGATGCTGTGTTAACTGTTTCACCAATTGAAGAAGCATTAGAAAAATGGATGGGAGCAAAGAAAGTATTAATGATTCCCAGAACGATTGAACGCAAAGATTTAAACAGGAACCCTGTTTGCGGCAGAGTTGGATTTATAGGTGATTTGAGCCACTGGCCCAATTTTTTTGGCATTGATATGCTTTGCCAAGCACTTTCCTCTGTTATTAAAGAAAAGAGTATAGAAGTAAGGGTAGTTGGATCACCATCTTCAGTTGGTGAATCGCTGGCGATCAAATATCCTTTTGTACATTATACAGGGTATTTAAATAATGAAGAGCTGAAACAGGAAGTTGCTGCATGGGCATTTTTCCTGAATCCGGTGTTTTATTATTCACGAGGGGTAAGTACAAAATTGGCCAGGGCGTTAGAATGGGGATTGCCGGTTATTACAACTTCTATAGGTTGCCGGGGATATATATGGAAACAGGGTAACCCGGTATTTGCTGAAACTCCGGAAGAAATGGCCAGAAAAATATGTGAATCAGCAGTCCATCAATCAGCGATACAAAAGGCAAGTTTGGAAATTGAGCAATTAATTGCTTCTGCTCCATCACTGGAAACAATTAGTGATGAATTGAAACAGTTAATCAATAATATCAAATGAAGAAAGTGCTTATTATTGCTCCTCATTTTCCTCCGTCTAACCTTGCTGCTGTACACCGGAGCCGGCTTTTTGCACAACACCTTCCTTCGTTTGGATGGGAACCAGTAATACTCACAGTAAAGGAGAAATATTATGAAGAAGAGCCAGACTGGAACTTATATAAACTTTTGCCACCCTCACTACGTGTTGAAAAATGTAATGCTTTTAAAGTTTCAAAGCCCAGAATAATTGGGGATATTGGATTGAGAGGATTTTTTCAGTTATACCGGAAAGCTAAAAAATTAATCATTGCTGAAAAATTCGACTTTTTATACATACCCGTACCTTCTTTTTATATATCCTTGCTGGGAAGATGGTTGCATAAAAGCACAGGTATTTTGTATGGAATTGATTATATAGATCCGTGGGTCCATGTTTTCCCCGGAAGCGATAAAAAATTTTCCCGTCACTGGTTTTCTACCAGGCTTGCAAAAATGCTTGAACCGTTGGCTATAAAAAAGGCATCCCTTATCACAGGCGTTGCGGAAGGATATTATAAAGGCGTACAGCAACGAAACCCACATTTACTAAATAGTTGTTTATTTGGCGCTATGCCTTATGGTGGTGAAATTGAGGACCACCGGCGATTAAGCGAACTGTCTCTGAAACCGTATTTATTTGAAAAAAATTCGAAATTAAAACTTGTTTATGCAGGGGCTATGCTGCCAAAAGCATACGGGCCAATGGAAAGCATATTTAAGGCCATTGCCGGTGATATAGAAAAATATGCAGATGTAGAATTTCATTTTATCGGGACCGGAAAGACTCCTAATGATTCCGGGGCATTTAATATAAAGCCATTGGCTGTTAAATATGGACTTTGGCAAACAATAGTTTTTGAATATCCCAAACGCATACCTTATTTAGATGTACTTGTTCATTTGAATATAGCAGATGCAGTTTTTATTTTAGGTAGTACTGAACCTCATTACACCCCATCTAAAACATACCAGGGAGTGCTTAGTGAAAAACCAGTATTGGCTATACTGCATACCAATAGTACCGCAGTAAACATTCTGCGTTCGTCTAAAGCCGGCTTAGTACTCGATTTTTCAGGCGGGGAAGATGTTCCAAAAATTAACCGCTGCTTTAATACAATATTTAATGAGTTTAGAATTTTTGCAAAAGAATTCATACCAGGGCAGGTTAACAGGTCAGCATTTAATCAATATTCCGCCAAAGCAGTAACAGGGCAGTTAGCATCTTTACTTGATAAAGCTTCAAAGAGATGGGGCTAATGAAAAAGAGACTGGCTATTGTAAGCACACATCCCATTCAATATAATGCGCCATTATTTAAATTATTAAGTAAACAGGAGTGGCTCTCCATAAAAGTTTTTTATACCTGGGGACAGTCAAAAGGAAAAGTATTTGATCCCGGATTTGGCAAAGACAGGGAATGGGATATTCCCTTACTGGATGGATATGATTATCAGTTTGTAGAAAATATATCGGGAGAACCGGGGTCCCATCATTTTAAAGGCATCATTAATCCTTCTCTGATCAGTGAAATAGAAGCGTACAACCCCGATGGCTTGCTGGTTTTTGGGTGGAGTTTTCAGAGTCATTTGAAAGTGATACGCTATTTTAACAAAAGAATGCCGGTGATTTTTAGGGGAGATTCAACATTATTGGATGAACCTGCTCAGTTTACTGTAAGAAAGATTGTCAGAAGATTTTTTTTGCGCTGGGTCTATAGTCATGTGGATTATGTTTTATATGCCGGTACTGCTAACCGGCATTATTTTGAGCAATTGGGTTTAAAGTCCCATCAATTATTGTTTGCCCCTCATGCAATTGAAAACGAACGGTTCTCAGATGAAGATGGTGTTTATGAGCAAGATGCTTTTTTTTGGAGGAGGGAATTGGGGATAAAAGACCATGAGTTGGTGTTTTTATTTGCCGGGAAACTTGAACCAAAAAAGGATCCGGAGTTATTACTCAACACTTTTATGAAATTAGGGCTGCATGATGCAAGATTGATTTTTGTTGGCGATGGAGTGCTGGAAGCATCACTTAAAGAAAAAGCTAATACAGATAGCAGGATTATTTTTTTACCTTTTCAAAATCAAAGCCGAATGCCGGTGGTTTACCGCTTGGGCAATATTTTTGTATTACCCTCAAAAGGTCCGGGAGAAACATGGGGGCTGGCTGTAAATGAAGCAATGGCATGCGGCAGACCTGTGCTGGTAAGTGATAAATGTGGCTGTGCTACCGATTTAGTAAAAAATCACCATAATGGTTTTATCATTCGTGCCCGTGATGAAAATGAGTGGAAATGCGCCCTGCAGTATTTGGGTGAGCACAGAAATATGGCCCCATTACTTGGAGAGGCTTCGGGCCAACTCATTAAGAACTGGAATTTTTTGAAACAGGTGGCTGTTATTAAAGATATCTTTATTAATGAACCCGCTGCAAAGTGATTAATAGAATATGAACCGACTTATTTTTGTAATGGTATCACTGGGTTTATCGTTCCTGATTAACGGTAGTTTTAATTCGGATTGGTATGCTTTGGTTTCATATGCCTTGTTGTTTTATTTTTTGCTGGACTTCGTTTATGCTTTTGGCAGAGATCTGAGGGTTTTGGACCTCCCTATTCTTTTATCTGTTTTCCAATGTTTGGTGATGCCGGCAATTGTTTATCATTTGTACAACGATGATTATTATGTAAAAGCATTAAAGTTTGATATGTCCGTAAATGAAGATGCATATTACGGGTACATGCTGCCAGCAGTAATCGCTTTAATAATAGGATTACGGTTTCCATTAAGAGGAATACAGCCCGTTATTGGTACACCAGATTTTTATCGTATCACAGTAAACGGCATCAAAGAACATTTAAAAGGAAAGGAAAAAACAGGGTTACTGCTTATTGCTATCGGGTTTAGTTTCGGTATTTTCGAAAAATTCCTTCCACAAACCCTTGCCTATTTTCTTTTTTTGTTCAGCAAGCTAATTTATGTAGGGATTATATATATATATTTTTCAGACTCTCCGCGGAAAAATTTATACCTGGCGGGTGGATTATTTTTGGCGTTAACGCAGGCTATTTTAACGGGTTTATTTGGAGATCTTGTTTTTTTAACTGCCCTTTCTATTCTTTTGGTTTTGCTGGGTAAACAAGTCAATTTTGGGAAAAGTATTATTCTTATTTTGATAGGTGGTTTTTTTGTGTTGATTTTACAAACATTGAAACAAGAATACCGGAAACTAACGTGGAAGGACTCCTCTGCTGATAAAGCCTCGGTATTTTTTAATATTGCTATGGACCGGGCTACCAATATTGAATCAATTTTTGATAAAGAAGGTGCTTTCCCGGTGGTGGTTCGGTTTAATGAAGGTATGATTGTTGGAAAGGTTATGGATTATGTTCCAAGAATAACGCCCTACCAGGATGGAAAAACTATCTGGTTATCATTAGCAGCTTCTTTTGTTCCCCGATATTTATGGCCTGACAAACCTGAGGCCGGTGGGCATGAGAATATGCGTCTTTTTACCGGTTATAATATTGAAGGGTATAGTATGAATATCGGGCCATACGGCGAGGCATATGGTAATTTTGGTAAAAATGGGGGAATTTTTTACATGTTTGTATATGGATTATTTTTCAATTTTGTTTTTTACCAGATACAAAAAATCAGTAAGCAGCGGCCTACTATTTTATTATGGGTGCCTTACTTATTCCTAAACTCTATACAAGTAGAAACAGATACTCTTCTTACTGTAAATACCATTATTAAAGGGGCCTTATTTATATGGCTTTTCTTTTTTGTTTTTGAGCGTACTACCCGTTTATCTCTATAAGTTTTGAAACCAGCAGTTACTATTTTTTATGATTATTTCTCTCCTGCATATAAGGCGGGGGGGCCTATACGTTCGTTACAAAATTTAGTGAGGTTACTGGGGGAACAATACCAGTTTTCTATAATAACCGGTGCTTTTGATAAAGGAGATGACCGGGTGTTACCGGGCATATGTCTTAATGTGTGGAATGATAAGGAAAATGGTACAAAGGTTTTTTATTGGTCGGGTGGATTAACCCGGTTGTTACATGTATTGAAACAATGTGCTGGTTCTGCTATCTATATTAACGGCATATATTCTCCCTGGTTTAATATATTACCATTGATTTTGTATAAAAATAAAATCATACTGGCTCCAAGGGGTATGTTGCATGAAGGTGCTCTTAATCAAAAGTCATTAAAAAAGAAAGTCTATTTGTTTTTTTTTAAGCTGTTGGGCTGGCACAGGAAAGTTGTGTTTCATGCCACAGATGAAAAAGAAATGGAATTCATTCGCCGGCAGTTTGGCAATAATGTAAAGGTGTTTGTTGCGCCCAATGTACCTGAGAATATGGGCATGCTTCCCGTTTTATCAAAAAAACCGGGTAATTTAAATTTGGTAAGTGTGGCACTTGTGGGGCCGATGAAAAATTATCATTTAGTTTTATCTGCGCTAAAAAATGTGAAAGAAAATGTGACATATAATATTTACGGTCCTGTTATTAGCAGGGAGTACTGGAATGAATGTTTGAAGATAATAAATGAATTACCGGAAAATATACAGGTGAATTATCATGGGGAGCTTCTGCCGGAAAAAGTAAAAGAAGTACTTGAAGAAAATCATATTTTTATTTTACCAAGTGTAAGTGAAAATTTCGGTCATGCATTATTTGAAAGTTTTAGTGCAGGGAAACCAGTTATCACCAGTAATAATACTCCCTGGAAAAATTTACAGAACTTTAAAGCAGGATGGAATGCTGAAACAAGTACAGATGCTTTGGCACGAATAATCAACGAAGCATGTGATTTGAAAAGCAGTGATTATGAAGTTTTATGCAAGGGGGCAAAAGCTATAGCAGATAATTATTTTTCACGTGTAAACTTTTCCGAAGCTTATAAACAATTATTTACGTGAATACTAAAGTAGATAATTCAAAATACAGAACCACTATTAATATCGGCGCTTCCAAACTAAAGCAGGTGTTATGGTATTTTACCAACGCATTTTTCTTTATTAACCCACTTAATCCTTTTTCATCACTTAAAATATTTTTACTGCGGTTGTTTGGGGCTAAGATTGGCAAAGGAGTTAACATTAAACCTTCAGTAAATATTAAGTTTCCGTGGAAGTTAATAATCGGCAATTATGTGTGGATTGGCGAAAAAGTATGGATTGATAATTTGGGTAACATTGAAATTGCCGACAATGTCTGTTTGTCACAGGGAGCATTATTGTTATGTGGCAGCCACAATTACAAGGCCGAAACATTTGATTTGATAATTGGTGAAATTAAGTTAGAAGAAGGTGTTTGGATAAGTGCAAAGGCTGTTGTTACAGGGGGGGTTACCTGTAAATCACATAGTGTATTATCAGCAAATTCAGTTGCTGCATCAAATTTAGAAGCATTTGGAATTTACCAGGGTAACCCGGCAATCAAAATAAGAGAAAGAGTTATTAATAACCAACTGTGAAAATTTCTGTTATTACGGTAGTGTACAACCGTGCTAAAACAATTGAAAAAGCTATTCAGTCTGTAATAGCCCAGGATTATCATGATGTTGAATATGTAGTAGTGGATGGTGGCTCAACCGATGGAACGCTGAACGTTATTAATAAATATATTGATCATATTCACCAGTTTGTTTCAGGCAAAGATGATGGTATGTACGATGCATTGAACAAAGGAATAAAATTAGCTACAGGTGATATTATTGGTGTGTTACATGCGGATGACTGGTTTGCATCGCACTACATCCTCTCTAAAATTGCAAATGAATTTAAACAAAACCATCATTTGGATGCAGTATATGGCGATATTGCTTTTATAAAAGAAGATGATCCGGATAAAGTAGTACGATACTATTCATCTTCAGTATTTAAACCATCATTACTATCCTGGGGTTTTATTCCTGCGCACCCCACTTTTTTTTGTAAAAGAAAATGTTTTGAAAAATTCGGCTTTTACAAAACGGATTTTGATATAGCGGCTGATTATGAATTGTTACTCCGTTTCTTTAAAGTTCACCATATTAAAACCAGGTATTTACCAATGCGGTTTACGAATATGAACCTTGGTGGAAAGAGTACGAGAGGTGTTGGCAGTACAGTAAAAATCAACCAGGAAATTTTAAAAGCATGCCGGCAGAATAAAATCAGTACTAATTATTTTAAACTGTATGCAAGGTATTTCTTTAAAATAAAAGAATATTTTTCAAAAAAAGGTTTAGGTTCATAAGTATATGTTTAATCTTTTCAAAAAGAATGTGGACGTTTCAGCTATGCTCAGCCTGCTGAAAACGGATATGCATTCGCATCTTATACCAGGGATTGATGACGGCTCACCAGATATGGATACATCAATGGCACTGATCAGTGGTTTGCAACAACTGGGATATAAAAAGTTTATTACTTCCCCCCATATTATGTGGGATATGTATAAAAATGAACGGGACACAATTTTAAGAAAGGCAGATGAAGTTAGAGAGGAGCTAAGACGCAGGAATATTAATGTAGAGTTTCATGCAGCGGCGGAATATTTTATGGATGATTATTTCAGCAAATTAATAAAGTCGGGTGCTCCGCTGCTTACAATAAAAGATAATTGGGTTTTGGTAGAATTTTCTTTTATATCACAACCATTTGACCTGAAACAAAATTTATTTGATCTTCAGATAAAAGGATATAAACCTGTTATTGCTCACCCGGAGCGGTATTCGTATTTCCATTCTAAAAAAGAACGTGTACATGAATTGTATGAGCAGGGTTGCCTGTTACAGGTAAACCTGCTTTCGCTATCCGGTTATTACGGAAAGCCGGTACAGGAAATGGCTAAATACCTGTTGAAAAATAATTTGGTGACTTTATTTGGAACAGACTTACATCATTTTCGCCATCTGGAATCACTGCACGATAAAGAAATATTTCGTATAGTTAAAGAAGAGGTTGAGTCAGGAAATATTGTCAATGCAGAATTATAGTATCATTTGAAGAAAAAAGTTATCATATTTTTAAACCGGCTGGTAATCGGTGGTGTGGCGCAGGATATTGTTCCGCTGGCAAATTATCTGAGTAATGATTTTGAGATTTTGATATTAGTTGGAGAAAAGAATGAGGATGAACAGGACGCTACCGAATTATTAAAAGAATACCCGGGGCTGAAGGTTATTGAAATTCCTGACTTAAAACGATCCTTCAACATTATTAACGATATCCGTTCTTATAACCAGGTTAAAAAAATTATACTATCGTTCCGCCCGCATATCATGCATACACACGGTACCAAGCCGGGAATAATTGGAAGGGTAGCAGCAAAAAAAAATTTAGTTCCGGTTATTTTGCATACTTATCACGGCCATGTTTTTCATTCTTATTTTAATCCGGTCATCACTGCTTTTATTATTAAAGTTGACAGGTGGCTGGCTGGTTTCACCACAAGGATCATTGCTATCAGCCAATCGCAAAAAGATGAGCTGGTAAATACCTATCGGATTTGTAAGGAAGAGCAAATTGTAATGATACCGCTGGGTGTAGAAGCACAAAAGTTTGAACACCTGGAAGAAAAACGTAAAGCATTTCGTAAAGAGTATTTTTTACATGATGATGAATTTGCCATTGGTATCATTGGCAGAATTGTACCTATTAAAAATCATCACTTCTTTGTAGATGCCGTAAAAGATCTGCTGGAAGAAAATTCATCGGTCCGGATTTTTATTGTGGGTGATGGTTTTTCAAGAGAAGAACTGGAACTGTATTTAGATGACCTGATGATTTCACATACTTTCTTTCCAAGAAATGCCATCATTTCACCTGTTACGTTTACTTCCTGGCAAACAGATATTCAAAAAGTAATTGCCGGTTTAGATATCATCGCCCTCACCTCTTTAAATGAAGGAACACCACTTTCTTTAATGGAAGCTCAGGCTGCAGGCAAACCAGTCATCTCCACCCGTGCCGGCGGTGTAGCTGAAATAATGATTGACCAGGGCACCGGTTATATTATTGAGCAAGGTCAACTCGATGTTTATAAGAAAAAGCTCAAGCTGCTTGTTGATAACGATATCATCCGTCAAAAAATGGGTTCCAATGGCGAAAAATTTATCCAGTACAAATTCTCCAAACAGCAGCAGGTAGAAACTCACCGGCAGTTGTACTCCAGCCTTTAATCTTCCCTTTTTACCATCCCGCTTTATTCTGATAAACTTTCTTTTATAAATCTTAAACAAAATCTATTTTTGCTTGTTACAGAAAATATGAATTCGTTTACCATAAAAGATATTGAAAACCTGAGTGGCATTAAGGCACACACTATCCGCATTTGGGAACAACGCTATTCATTTCTTAAGCCACAGCGTACGGAAACTAATATCCGCTATTATAGTTGCGATGAAGTAAAGACTATCCTCAACATTGCTTTGCTTAATAAATATGGCTTTAAGATTTCTCATATTGATAAGATGAATGAAGTGGAGATGAAAGAAAAAATTCTTTCATTATCCGGTACACTGGCACAGCAGGAAAGAATTGTAAATGATCTTATACAGCAAATGATAGATCTTGATATGGAAGAGTTTGAAAGGATTGCAGATAATTATATTCTTGCCCGTGGTATTGAAAAAACAATTATACAGATCATTTTCCCATTCTTGGAAAAGACCGGCATCCTCTGGCTTACCAATCATATTAACCCGGCCCAGGAACATTTGGTTACAAATATCATCAGGCAAAAACTGATAGTAGGGATTGAAGGAGTATCAACGCCATTGAAAATAAATAAGTCGGTATTGCTATTTTTACCAGAAGGTGAATATCATGAGCTTGGCTTACTTTTTCTTTATTATTTGCTGAAAAGTCGTGGTGCTACCGTTATTTATTTAGGCGCTAATATACCGATGGTTGATATGGAGTTCGTTGCCAAATTAAAGAAACCAGATTATTTATATACTCACCTCAGCACAGTAGGCAACAGCTTTAATTTTGAAAAATTCATCAGCCTTTTGGACAAACGTTTCAAAGGAAGTAAAGTAGTTATCTCTGGTCAGCTCACTCATGTTTACGAAAAGAAAATCCCCGCTCACTTCAAGTTTATCAAATCATTTTCCGAAGTTTTTGACTTTATTCACAACCTGTAGTTAAGCTTTCCGTTGTTTAAATAACCAATAGGTTTGTTTAATGAAATTGTAAAAATTTTAAACGTTTTTTTTTGGCCGGTCGAAAAATCTTGTTTAAGTTTGAATTAAGAAAATTAAACAATGCATTTATGTCCATGATAGACTTTAATAGTATGCTGCTGAGTAATTCTGAGTTTTTGAAGCCCTTCGCTTTAACCCTTACCCATGATAATGAATCGGCCAAAGACCTGATGCAGGAAACGCTTTACCGGGCACTCGCCAATAAAGACAAATACAATGTTGGTACCAATATAAAAGCATGGATGTACACCATTATGCGTAATATTTTTATCAACAACTATCGCCGTAAAGCAAAACAGCAAACTATATTTGACAGTACACCCAACGACTTTTTGCTGGATAATAAGCAGGCGATGGTGGCCAATGAAGCAGAAAGTAATTTGCGGTTAAAAGATATTCAGAAAGCAGTACATAACCTGCCCGATATTTTCAGAAAGCCATTCATGTTATATTTTGACGGCTACAAGTATCATCAAATAGCAGAAGCATTACACGAACCGTTAGGAACCATTAAAAGCCGTATCCATTTTGCCCGTAAATTGTTGAAGGAACAAATTGGCCGCCAGTAAATAAATTTCACTTGAGTAAAAAAGTTGTAGTAATAGGTAGCGGGTTTGCAGGCCTTGCCACTGCATCATTTCTTGCTAAAGAAGGCTGGAAGGTAACAGTATTGGAAAAGCATGCCACACCCGGTGGAAGAGCAAGACAATTAAAGATGGATGGATTTACGTTTGATATGGGCCCAAGCTGGTATTGGATGCCTGATGTGTTTGAAAAATATTTCAATCATTTTGAAAAAAGAGTAGAAGATTATTACGGGTTGAAACGATTGTCTCCATCTTACCGCATTTATTGGGAAGATGGTTATTCAGATATTCCTTCCAATTATGAAGCGTTAAGAAATTTATTTGAATCTATAGAACCGGGAGCTGCACTTCAATTGGATAAATTTTTAAGCGAGGCAGAATACAAATATAATGTAGGTATCAATAAACTGGTGTTTAAGCCCGGACAATCTGTTTCAGAGTTTATTGACTGGGATGTAATTAAAGGTGTTTTTAGATTAGATGTTTTTACTTCTATTAAAAAACATATTGCCAAGCACTTCAAGCATCCCAAACTCAGGCAACTAATGGAGTTCCCGGTTTTGTTTCTGGGAGCATTACCGGAAAATACACCTGCTTTATACAGCCTGATGAATTATGCTGACATCAAATTAGGAACATGGTATCCAAAGGGTGGTATGTACAGTGTGGTGAATGGAATGTATGAACTGGCTAAAGAATTAGGTGTTGATTTTCGATTCAATGAAAATGTAACCAAAATCAATATTCAGCAAAATGCCGCTAAAGAAGTGGTAACGGAAAGTAACAATAGTTATAAGGCAGACGTAGTAGTAGGTGGGGCCGATTATCATTTTGTAGAAAGCAATCTGCTACCGGCCGAATTTCGTAGTTATACAGAGAGCTACTGGGATAAAAAGCTGATGGCGCCAAGTTGTTTATTGTACTATGTGGGGCTGAATAAAAAGCTGAGTAACCTTTTACATCATTCACTGTTCTTTGATGTTCCCTTTGATGCACATGCTAAAGAAATATATACGCATCCGCAGTGGCCATCGCAACCATTGTTTTATATGAGTGCTTCCTCACTCACCGATGATACGGTGGCTCCTGCCGGTTGTGAAAATTTAGTTTTCTTAATTCCGGTGGCAGCAGGTTTATCCAATGATTCAGAAGAGCTGAGAGAGAAATATTTCAATATCATTATTGACCGGTTTGAAAAACATATCGGGCAATCAGTAAAAAATTCTATTATATTAAAAAGAACATTTGCTTACAGTGATTTTTTGAAAGAATATAATTCGTTTAAAGGAAATGCCTACGGACTGGCGAATACCCTGATGCAAACAGCAGTGTTCAAACCAGGTTGCCGGAGTAAAAAAGTAAAAAACCTTTTTTATACCGGGCAACTAACCGTGCCAGGTCCTGGTGTTCCACCAAGTTTGATAAGCGGGGAGGTTGTTGCTAAACAAATTGTAAAGGCATTTGGTAATTAGGTTATCTTGAATACATAAACCAACTATAGTATTATGATGGAATTATTTCATGAAGTAAGCCGGGAGTGCAGCCGTGTTACTACAGAACGATACAGCACATCGTTCTCAAGTGCTATCCGTTTGCTGCATAAAAAATTACGGGCACCTGTATTTAATATCTATGGTTTTGTTCGTTTTGCTGATGAGATAGTAGATACCTTTCATCAGCATAACAAGAAAGAATTACTGGCACAATTTAAAAAAGAAACATATGAGGCCATTGAAAGAAAAATTAGCCTCAATCCTATACTGCATAGTTTTCAGATGACGGTGAACGAATATGGTTTAGACCATCAGCTGATAGAAGCTTTTTTCAACAGCATGGAATGGGATTTGGACAAAACACATTACAACCGGGAAGCATACAATACATATATCTATGGAAGTGCTGAGGTAGTTGGATTGATGTGTTTATATGTTTTTTGCGAAGGGAATAAAATGTTGTATAAAAAACTGGAACCACAAGCCCGTTCTTTAGGAGCAGCATTTCAGAAAGTGAATTTTTTAAGAGATGTAAAAGCAGATTTTAATAATCTGAACCGCACTTATTTCCCGGGATGTGATTTTTGCAACTTTACAGAGAGTGAAAAAAGAGAAATAGAAGCAGACATTCAAAAGGATTTTGATGAAGCTTACCACGGGATCAGGCAACTTCCATTGAAGGCGAGATTTGGTGTATATGTTGCGTATCGCTATTATTTATCGCTTTTTAAAAAAATAAAACAAACAGAGCCGCATAAAATTTTAGAAACAAGAATCCGCATTCCCAATTATCACAAAGCAATGATTGTTTTTAAATCAACTGTTCGTAACCAGTTTAATTTGATGTGATAATTTGAAACATTTACCTTCACCGCATGACGGAAGTAATATTAGTAAATGAACTGGACGAACAGGTGGGAACCATGGAGAAAATGGAAGCGCATGAAAAAGCCATACTGCACCGGGCTTTCAGTGTGTTTATTTTTAACAGTAAAGGGGAGATGTTACTTCAGCAAAGAGCAATAAAAAAATATCACAGCGGTGGTTTATGGACAAATGCCTGTTGCAGTCATCCACTACCCGGAGAAGAAACAATAGCCGCTGCTAAAAGAAGATTAAATGAGGAGTTAGGTTTTACTACCGATTTAAAAAAAGCATTTCAGTTTACTTACAAAGCTCCTTTTGATAATGGTTTAACTGAGCATGAATACGACCATGTATTTACCGGTAAGTATGAAGGTTCAATTAATCCTGATAAAGAAGAAGTGAGTGATTATTGTTATAAACCAATGGAGGAAATTGAGGAGACATTACAATCACATCCTAAAAAATATACGGTCTGGTTTCACATTGCATTTCCTCAATTAAAGCAATGGATGCAATCGGGCAATACTTTTTAATTTTGTATTCGTGACTGTGCTGTTGTACATAATAATATTATTAGTTACATTCCTCATAATGGAAGGAGTTACCTGGTGTACGCATAAATTTGTGATGCATGGATTTTTATGGTATCTCCATCGTGACCATCACCAGGTAGAACCCGGATTTTTTGAAAAGAACGATGCTTTCTTTATCATTTTTGCCATACCCAGCATGTTGCTGATTTACTTTGGTACGTTTGATGGCAAATGGTGGATGCAGGCAATTGGTTTTGGTATTATGGCGTATGGTTTTGCATATTTTATGGTGCATGATGTAATCATTCATCAGCGCTTTAAATGGTTTACCCGCAGTAACAATACTTATGTTAGAGCTATCCGTTGGGCACATAAGATGCATCATAAACATTTGGATAAGCATGATGGCGAAAGTTTCGGCATGTTGTATGCTCATAAAAAATACCGGGATAAAATTCGTCGTGATAAAAAATTAATGGCTGGTAATAAGAAAGTGGAATATGCTCCGGAAAATGATTAGGTATTGATACCAGCACTGATACTACTATTTATCTTTCGTTGCGTCGCAATCCTTTCATCGTTTATATCTTTACTCAACAGTTTTAATGCAAAAGTCGTACGACTATATTATTCTTGGTGCCGGTTGCGCCGGGCTAAGCTTGCTGATGCGGATGATTGATTCGGGCCAGTTCGCTGATAAAAGAATTTTGCTGATTGATAAAGAACCTAAAACTAAGAACGACCGCACCTGGTGTTTCTGGGAAAAAGAAAAAGGTTTTTTTGAAAAGATAGTTTACCGTAAATGGGATGGATTGGTTTTCCGCTCTGATAATTATTCTTCCCTGCTGGATATAGCTCCTTACAAATACAAAATGATCCAGGGTATTGATTTTTACAACTATTGTTTTAGTGAAATAAATAAACAGGAAAATGTTGATGTTATTTATGATGAAATAAAATCGTTTGATGCTTCGGTTATACAGTTAGCTAATCAGTCAATTAAAACAGGCGATGCAATTGTATTTAATTCGCTGTATCAAACTGCAGAAAAAAAGATGGATAAATTTTATTTACTGCAGCATTTTAAAGGATGGATAATTGAAACCAAAAAAAACAGTTTTAATCCCGGGGTGGCTACGTTAATGGATTTCAGGGTACACCAGGATTATGGGACAACTTTTGTTTACACATTGCCTTTAAATGAAAGAGCAGCCTTAGTAGAATATACTTTGTTTACTGAATCGTTATTGAATGATCAGCAATATGAAGAAGAATTAAAAATTTATGTAAAGGAATTTTTAAAGATTGACGCTTTTAAAGTGATTGATGAAGAGTTTGGAGTTATTCCCATGACTAATGAACAGTATTCATTCTATGCAAATGGAGTTTATAATACCGGTACTGCCGGTGGGCAAACAAAGCCATCCACTGGTTACACTTTCCAATTTATACAGAAACAAGTAAAAGCAATAGTTGATGCGCTGATTAATAAACGGAATTTATCATCTCTTCGTTTTTCTCCAAAACGCTTTCAGTTTTATGATAGTACCTTACTTCATCTTTTAGCCAAAGGAGAATTAAGCGGTAAAGAGATATTTACCCGAATGTTTAAAAAAAATAAAGCTGAGCAGGTGTTTAAGTTTTTGGATAATGAAACTTCTCTCAGCGAAGAAATAAAAATTATGTCCACTCTTCAAATTGGAACATTCTTTAAAGCAGGGGTAAAAGAGTTTCTTAAGTAGCTACTTGCTTTCCCACACGTTATCTTTTTTGTTCACATCCGGTATGTACATGTTACCTAATTCAATAAGCCTGATTTTCTTTGAAGAAGTAAAATTAAGCGTCGCTGTTTTATTATTCTTTTCCCATACTGCAATAGTGCGGTGAAAAGTTTGTTTGCTTCCGTCGGAATAAGTGATATTCACATCAACAGGTACTGGCTTGTTTCCTTTCATTTCAATTATTATTTGTTTCGTATTTCCTTTTTCAGTCACTTTAGCGACTGCTAAATCAGGATAGCCCGCCTCATAAAACCATCTTTTCCAAAACCAGTTTAAATTTTTGCCGCTGCCACTATTGATGCAATTAAAAAAATCGAGTGGCATAGGATGTTTGCCATTCCATTGCTGAATGTAATAGTGTAAAGCTTTAAAGAACAATTCGTCACCCAGTAAATCTTTTACATACAAATAGCCCAGAGCAGGTTTTTCATACGAGTTGTTAACGAAAGTTTCATCTCTCAGCAATGTGCTGAGCGATATAATTGGTGCATCAATTTCTTTGCCTGCATTTTTTTCATACCGGGCCATACCATAATCGTCAACAGCAGCACTGTCAATCATGGGAGAGAGCAGCCATTCACCAATGGTTGCCCAGCCTTCATCCATCCAGCCATATTTAGTTTCATTAATGCCCATATAAAAGGGGAACATCGTGTGAAAGATTTCATGATCGGCAAGAGTAATCAGATCAAATTTTGTAGCAACAGGATTATCATTCACCATCATAGGATATTCCATTTGATCCAGTCCATCGAATACGGTTTCATGATTATAAGGATAAGGCCATTTAGGAAATTTATAACTCATCAGCTCCACCGTTTTTCTTGAAACATCTATCGCATCAAAATAGTCTTTATGTTGTGTGTTGAATGCAGCATCCACTCTTGTTCTTCTTCCTGTTTTTTTATCAACCACTAAGCTGGTAGCGTTCCATACATAATGATTGCTTAATGCAAAAGCTACATCCACCACATTATCCGCCTTAAATATCCAGGTGTTGTATTCATTTTGTTTGGTAATGTTGCCTTCTTTTAAATCAATGGAATCAACAACGTAAGCGATATCATCTTTTTGCTCTGCATTGTGCAACCGGTCACAATATTTTTGATTCAATACTTCATCGCAATTCAATAAATCACCTGTAGCCCACACCAGATAGTTTTTTGGAACAGTAACAGATAAGTTGAAATGGCAGAAATCATTGTAAAACTCCTGTGAACCAGTATAAGGGTTTTTGTTCCATCCATCAATATCATCATACACGGCAATGCGGGGAAAGAAATAAGCGATGAAAGCGGAACCTTTATCAATTTCTCCGGTGCGGATATGTGAAGTTTGATTGACTATATAATTATATTTTATCATTGTTGTCCGACTAAACTCGGGTTTAAAAATGCTGCAACTCTTTGCAGTTAAAGGCTACAGGTTAAAAATCTATTGTTTCAAAAGCGGGGGTAGTTACCCCTGCTTTTTTATGTTGCAAAAGCAAAGGAGGCAT
>JACQDV010000019.1 GCA_016200915.1 Sphingobacteriales bacterium | reverse complement strand
GTAGCAGCAAGTTCAAAACAGTTTTCATTTTTTGTTGCGGCTTTTGGTCGGACAACTGAACGATTGGAAGAACACAGCGTAGTTGGCACAAGCTGGTAACATGGGGTTTGGCGTTATTGGGGCTGGACGTTGTTAGCTTCATCTTCAGCAATATGGCAGCAGTTGTTCGGGCTGGACGTTTTTCAATTTGGCTTTTAGTTGTTAACTTCAACTTCAGTTTTTTAATGGGGCTTCAGTTCCGGGCGGAAGTTTTTCAAATCCCCCAACAACGCCAAGCCCTATCGTTGCCTGCTATTCCGCTGGACACTTACAATAACTTATGGGACGACAAATAAATTTCTATTTACATCCAGACGACTACCAAGAATTTGAGGACTTACTAAAAGCCACAGGTGACATTATTTTTTTGCCTTACTATCACTATGACGGTAAAGTACGTACAGTTGACACAACCATTCCTGTTGACTTTAGAAAAGAAGGCACTCGAATTTATTTAGTTAGACAACAAGATTTAAAACAAATTGAACTTGACCATATTGAGAAGTTTGGTTATTGGCTAATTGCAGACAACCATTTGCCTGTTTTGCATTACGACCGTTGTGGTTTTGACAATGACAAAATAATTCGTGGAAGACTTTATTTCCAACCTTCATTCGTTAAAGACATGCAGTGGGTGAATAAGTCAGAAAACTTTGTTAGTTGGGCAGACAACGTAATTAAAACCACAAGAAGAAAACTAAAAAAATATAAGTTTGACATGGGCGGTTGGGGTTTTTCGGAATATGTTGGTAAACATGCAAAAGAATGGTTGGACAAAACAAAACAAGAAAAGCAAATAGACGACTCAACGCTTGTTACAACCTGAGAAGAACAGCAGGCAACATGCAGTTTTGCGGCAGCGGGGGGCGACGCAAAGCGTCGGTCATCACCTGTAATGCTATTTAGCTTTTGTACCGGCTGACATTTATCTATTTGGCTTTTGAATAAAATTTTATCTTTAGTAACACTGTTCAGCATTCGTCGCCAGGGGCGACGTAAAAGAATTGCCCCGCCGACCGCAAAGCTGTGACCGTTGTATGCCATTTAGACAAACCCTACTAAATATGAAATTTTATTCATTTACTTTATTTTTTCTCATTTCTGTTGCATCTTGTGGACAGACAAAAAGTTATGACCCCGAACTTCAAACACCAGATATTGATGCTGCCGGTATGTCTCACGGTTATAATTTGACACCACTTGGTTGTTTGTTATGGACACCGTTTACTTGCAGTGAAATCAACAACGGTTTTAATGTTCAAATAATGAAAGGCGAAAAAGAAATTAGTTCGGTTGGACAACCATACTCTGAATTGCAGAAACAACTTGTTTTTGAATTACAGCGAAATGGAACAGTAAATTATTGGTTTAAGAAAGATTATTTGAATGGTCCAATGGATACAATTACACTCATGGACGGGCAAAAATCATTATCACATACTATATTTCACAGTGACGAAATAAAATCTAGACTTAAAGCCTTTTATACAACAGGAAATTGGAAGGTGAATTTTAAAGACAGTACTCTTACAATTGACTTTGGTAAAAATGATTTTGGTTTAATTCCTTTGCAAGGGAAATATACAAGCTTAGGTGCTGCACGAATGTCATTTCAGCAAACGATTTATTTTGACAGTTTAGTGAATGGGAAAATGGAAACCTTCAAAAAAAATATAAATACTTATTATGAAGGCTTTTAAGTCATGCAAGAAAAACGGCACACAACAAAAGGTTTGGCAAAAAACTGGCTGACGTAACACAACATCAACTTTTGTTTGGCTACTCAGCAGCAGTTATCGGCTGACGTTATAAATTTGGCAACATCAATAACAATGAACTTTTTATTTATAAATTTAGCAGCGGTTCGGGCTGGACGAATTTCAAATACCAGTTCTTCGCCAAGCCCGATTCGTTGTACGCCACCTTAACCGACATTTACCAACATTGACACATGGAATATATTTCAACGACAAGCCTTTCAAATGAACTTGACATTCCAACCAACGAACTTTTTAGCAAACTAAAAAGCCTTGCATGGATTGACCGTAAAAATGACAAATGGGTTTTAACGGAATTAGGAAAGCAAAAAGGTGGACAGACAAGAACAAATCCAAAATTTGGCGAGTACATTGTTTGGCCAGACAACATTTCCTTAGACAATGACCAACAAGCGAAAGACAAACCAAAATTGCTAAATGCCACGACAATCGGGAAACACTATAATATTTCATCGCAAAGACTAAACTTAGTTTTATCAGAACTTGGTTGGATAGAAAAAGATTTAGCAGGTTGGACAATAACAAAACTTGGTAAAAGTGTTGGCGGCAAACAATACGAACATGAAACATCAGGCGGAACATATGTTTTATGGCCAGGACACATTCTTGAGAACAAAAGTTTGAATGAAGTTTTTAAAGAAAGCCAACCTGAAAAAGAAACAACTAAAGTAGCACCAGTTCCGACACAGCAGCAAGCAGTTTCGCAACCAACATCAAATAATTTTAGAGACAAGTTCCCTGCTACAATAAGAACAAGAGACGGACACATGGTTCGTTCAAGAGCTGAAGTAATTATTGACAATGCTTTGTACGAATACAAATTGGCTCATGCTTACGAGAGAAAATTACCGATTGAGGAAGATTTGTATTCAGATTTTTATATTCCATCTGAAAACGTTTACATTGAATTTTGGGGAATGGAAAACGACCCAAAATATTTAGAACGCAAAAAAGTAAAACTTGAAATTTATAAAAAGTACGACTTCAAATTAATTGAAATTACAGACGAAGATATTTTAAACCTTGACGACCATTTGCCAAAAAAACTTTTGAAATTCGGTATCAAAGTTTATTAGCAAAAGTATTCGGTGGACACAGACAAGGCGGCGTACAACATTGGGTCCTATGTATATAGTTCGTTGAGAGGGATTGATATTTAAAGTTATCCTTTTCTTTTGAAAGCAGAAGATAAATGAAGGTTTTATTTTTCACTTACCTCCCGCCTTCGCAAGTTTTGTTTTGTCCATAGCAAAAGTATTTT
>JACQDV010000017.1 GCA_016200915.1 Sphingobacteriales bacterium | reverse complement strand
ATCTGGATGAGTTTTGTTACAGGTTTAACCGGTGCAATGCAGTAGAAAGAATTTTTCACAACATAACCGGAAGGATGATGTATCATCAGCCAGTAACTGTTAATCAACTAAAAATGGAGTAGCTAAATGCCTACTTCGATTAATTTAAGTTCTTCAATTATTTGGCAGCAAATTATTATTGCCGTACCTTTGCGCCCACATCGCGAAGTAGAGCAGCGGTAGCTCGTCGGGCTCATAACCCGAAGGTCGGGAGTTCGATCCTCCCCTTCGCAACAAAGAGAGGTCACTCAAGTGGCCTTTTTTATTTAGTTCATGTACTTTGTGTACGTTTTATATAGTCCATCTTATCACAAAATTTATATCGGCTTTACTGCAGATTTAGAACAGCGGCTAAAGTCGCATAATGAATTAGGAAAAAAAGGATGGACAATTAAATTCAGACCTTGGGATTTGTTGCATACTGAAGCGTTTGAAGACAAACATTCAGCAATGAAAAGGGAGAAGGAATTAAAAACGGCAAAGGGTCGTGAATTTATTTGGTCTTTGGTTGAGAAGTTAAAAGGATGAGTTATTCAATAGCTCGTCGGGCTCATATCCGCCAGCAGGCGGACGGGAGTTCGATCCTCCCCTTCGCAACAAAGCCCCGCAAAACGGGGCAATTTTTTTCATTGCAGGCCATAGCCTCAGCAACGAATATTGATTACCTCCTCTATTCTTAGCTCGTAGCTCATGGCTCACAACTCACAGCTACAAATGAAAGCCGGCTTCGTCAACATTTTTGGTAAACCTAATGCAGGTAAAAGCACTCTTCTTAATGCGTTGATTGGAGAAAAGTTAGCTATTGTATCCTCTAAGGTGCAAACTACCCGTCATCGTATCAAAGGTTTTCTCACTACTGATGAATATCAAATTATCTTTTCTGATACACCCGGCATCATTGAACCGAAATACAAGCTGCATGAAAAAATGATGGGTGCCGTTAAAACCGGTCTTGAAGATGCCGATGTAGCTTTATTGCTGGTAGATATAAAAGATAATTTAGATGAGGTAAATACCATCTTTGAAGGATTAAAACTAAAAGTACCAACTATTGTAGTAGTTAATAAAATTGATAAAGTAAGTAAAGAGAAGACAGCTGAGGTAGTTGAGTATTTTACTAATAAATCTTATGCAAAAAAAGTAATCACTATATCAGCTCTGCAAAAAGCAAAGCTGGATACACTGCTGAAAGAGATTATCGCTTTCCTTCCTGAAGGAGAACCATTTTATGACAGTGATGATATTACTGATTCAACACAACGATTCCTGGTAGGAGAATTAATTAGAGAAAAGATATTTGAATTGTTTGGAGAAGAAGTACCCTATCAAACCACTGTATTGGTAACAGAGTTTAAAGAGAAATCAACTTTAATAAAAATAGCGGCAGATATTATTGTGCACAGAGAAACGCAAAAAGGAATTATTTTAGGAGAGCGGGGAAAAATGATCAAACAGCTCGGCACAGAATCAAGAGCTTCTATCGAACAATTCTTAGGATCAAAAATATTTCTCGAACTTTTTGTAAAGGTTAAACCAAAGTGGAGAGATGATGATTTTCGGTTGAAAGAGTATGGGTATAGTTAAAAGCTGCAGGCTGTTAGCTATAAGCTGCAAGCAATAAGATCCGGTAACCAATAACAAACAACCAGTAACCAGAAACAAGCAACAAGTATGGGATTCACAGTAGCAATAGTAGGAAGGCCAAATGTTGGCAAGAGCACCTTCTTCAACCGTATGCTGGAGCAGCGTAAGGCCATTGTAGATGATCAGAGCGGTGTTACCCGTGACCGCCAGTATGGTGTTGCCGACTGGAATGGTAAAACCTTTAACCTGATTGATACCGGTGGTTTTGTGCCAGATAGTGAAGATGTGTTTGAAAGAGAAATCCGCAAGCAGGTGAAGATCGCTTTGGATGAAGCCAACGCCGTAGTGTTTATGGTAGATGCTGCTACAGGTATCACTGATCTTGATGAAGCAATGGCTGATGTATTACGCCGCACTTCTAAAAATGTTTTCCTTGTAGTGAATAAAGTTGATAATAATGAACGCATGCTGGAAGCTTCTGAGTTTTACAGCCTGGGTTTTGAACATATCTTTTTTCTTTCTTCCATGACGGGTAGTGGCACGGGTGAACTGCTGGATGAACTGGCAGCATTAATGCCTGAAGAAAAAGCAGAAGAAACAGGAACCATTCCCCGTTTTGCTATTATTGGTCAGCCCAATGTTGGTAAATCATCTTTATTGAATGCATTGATAGGTGAGGAGCGTACCATTGTAAGTGATATTGCCGGAACAACAAGAGACACCATTCACACCCACTATAATTTATTTGGTAAAGAATTCATGCTGATAGATACTGCAGGCTTGCGCCGCAAAACAAAAGTGGAAGAAGACCTGGAATTCTATTCAGTTATCCGTGCTATCAAAGCATTAGATGAAGCCGATGTATGTTTATTGCTGATTGATGCCACCAAAGGTATTACCCAGCAGGATCTGAATATCTTTTCTCTTGCTGTAAAAAAAGGAAAGGGCATTGTAATGCTGGTGAATAAGTGGGACCTGGTTGAAGACAAGCAAACCAACACTGCCCGTGATTATGAAAAAGAATTAAAGAACCGTTTAGCTCCTTTTAATGATGTGCCGGTGATCTTTATCTCCGTTAAAGAAAAAACAAGAATTCATAAAGCAGTGGAAACAGCCCTGGAGGTATATGAAAACCGTCAGCGTAAAGTGCCAACCAATGAGCTGAATGAAGTAATGCTGAAAGCAATTGAAGCTTATCATGCACCGGTGGTTCGTGGGCATGCTATCAAGATCAAATACATTTCCCAGTTACCCACCCATACGCCATCCTTTGCCTTCTTTTGTAATTTCCCGGACGATGTAAAAACACCCTACCGTAATTATCTGGAAAATCAGTTGAGGAAGAATTTCCAGTTTACGGGTGTGCCGGTGCGTATTTATTTCAGGAAGAAATAATCAGCAACTATTATTAGCTTTATATAAACCAACCGAAATATGAAAAAGTCGTTCTTACTTTTCTTTATAAGTGCAATCATATTTGCCTGTAACAACGAATCTGCCAGGGATAATTCTTCCGATAGTTCTTCTGCTAAGGATGCTGTTCCTGTAAATGATAGTGTAGCGATTAACCCTTCTGATAGTATAAAAACCGGCATAAAATCTGCGCCGGACAGTATGAACCCGGTGAAAGTGGAATTTGGAAGCAGAAAAAAGGCTGACTCAATAAGCCGTTAACCAGTTTTCATTGAGCTTTCCTTTAGTCCTTTTTGTGTTTTGTTAGGATATTCCCGGAAAATACCGGGGCTTTCGGAGCGGAACCGAAGCAATTGATATTATGTCAAAGTATTTTAAAGATTAACCAGGTAACTATTGGTTATGCAGGATGCATCTGGGGCCGGAAATAAAATAATCATACCCCTTAAACTATAACGCCATTAAATTATCATTAAAAGAGCCATTTGTTGACATATGTGATTATCTGATGCTTGCATAAATAAGTTTTGCGACTTATTTTGCAGGAGAATTCGTGTATCTTAAACGTTTTTCCCGTCTTATCCGGCAGCATTACCTTTCCTGAAACTCTAAGAATAATCCATTCCTCTTAAAAACAGATAGGATAAGTCCGTTCCGACCTGAGAACTGCCCATTAAAAAGAGGTTTTTATGAGGGAATTCTACTTGTTTATTTTTTTTGTTGTAGTGGGGGTTGACGTTAATGCCCAAATTTCAGGTATTAAAACTATACCCGGCGATTATGCATCAATTACTGCGGCAGTTACTGCTCTTAACGCATCCGGTGTGGGGGCAGGTGGGGTTACTTTTAATGTGGCAGCAGGTAATAGCGAAACAGCTCCTGTTGGTGGCATCAATTTAACCGCTACAGGTACTGCAGCCAATCCGATCATTTTTCAAAAATCCGGAGCTGGTGCTAACCCGGTTATTAATGCTTTTGCAGGAACAGTAAGTATGATTGTAACATCTACTTCTGTTGATGGGATATTTTCTTTTAATGGTTCAGATTATATAACGATTAATGGTATTGATTTAGCCGATGGTAATAGTACCGCACCGGGTACTATGGAATACGGTTATGGTTTATTTAAAACCAGTGCAACAGATGGTTGCCAAAACAACACCATTAAGAATTGTACAATCACCTTAAAAGCTTCCAATAATGCTCCCGGACCAGGGCAGTTTGAAGATGGTTCAAGAGGAATTTTTTCAGGGAATCTTCCAAGAACTGCTCTTACTTCCCCATATACAATAACAGCAACTTCTGGAAGAAATGACAATAATACCTTTTCCGGTAATACAATCAAAAATTGTTTTGTAGGAATTCTTATCAGAGGTTATATTGACGGAACTTCTCCATATACTTATTTAGATCAAAGTAATACTATAGGTGGTTCGTTATCTTCAGATGGAAACATAATTCAAAATTTTGGAGGATCTGCAGGTACAGCAAATGGAATTAAAACAAATAATCAGAATAATGTAACTGTACAATACAATTCAATTAATAATACTGCATCTGGTGGCGTTGCACATGTAGCAGGTTTGAACGGTATTTTTGTAACAGCAACAAATGCCACTAATAATGCAACCAGTACAATTAAGAATAATACAGTTACACTTAGTCAGGGAGTTACAGCAAGTCTTTTAAGAGCTATTGGTGTAAATAATAATGGAGGAACCGGCACTATTACTATTTCAGATAATACAGTTACAAGTTGTACCACTACTCCGGGACAAACCGGAGCTTTCACAGCAATAGAAAATACTTCAACAATTTGTACTGCTTTAATTATTCAAAATAATTCTGTTACTAATAATACTTTATCTGCATCAGGTGTTTTTAATGGAATTACAAACAGTTCAGCAATTTCCTCATCAGTTAATATAAGTAGTAATTCTGTTACATCGAATACTTCAAATACAACAAGTACAAGCTATGGCATTGTCAGCAGCGCAGGTGCTGCCGCTACAGTAACCATTAGCAATAATAGTGTAAATAGCAACACTTTTGGTTCAGCAACAACTACAGATTTTGAAGGAATTAGTTTTACTACTGGTGTTACTTCAGCAACTCTTAATTCAAATACTATAAACAATAACACTTTAAGTGGAACAGGAAATTTCTACTGCATTAACACAACAGGAAGTTCTTCCACAACTTTAACTGTTAGCAGCAATACCGTTAGTGGTAATCAAAAGTCTGGTTCAAGCGGCGATCTTGCCGGAATAAGAGTTGGTGGTGGAGCTTCAACATCGGCTACAGCAAGCAACAATTATATCTATAGTAATTCCGTGTCAAATACCTCTGGGACAACTGCTGTAAACAATTATGGGATTTACAATGGCAGTTCACCATTGACTGAGACATATAATGCGAATAAGATATACAGTTTAAGTATTGGCGGAACCGGTACCGGAACAACTTATAAGATTTTTGGGATTTACTCAGGTACATCTTCTACAAAAACTATCACTCAGGATTCAATATATAACTTAACAGTGACGGGAACCACCAATAGTGATGTTTATGGTATTTATAATGTAACCGGAGGTTTATCGGGATCAGCTTTCAGCAGAAACCTTATTTATAATCTTTCTGCCGCAGGTACAGGTGGTATTGCTGATGGAATTTATTGCAATGCAGGAACTATAACGATACATAATAATATGATCTCGAATTTGAGTTCCGCTTCGGCTTCTGCAGGCAATGCTGTAGCTGGTATATATATAAATGGAGGTACCAGCTACAGCCTCTACTATAATTCGATTTACTTAAATGCAACCAGTTCAGGAGCTACATTTGGAACTAGTGGAGTTTATGCCAACACAACCCCAACAGTTACTTTAAGTAATAACCTAATAATAAATACTTCAACAGTTAAGGGTGCAGCAAGAATTGCAGCATACAGACGTAGTGATGCAACACTTACCAGTTATTCTACAAGTTCAAATAATAATTTATTGTACGCTGGCACACCTTCTGCGACTAACTTACTTTATGTTGAAGGTGTTGGTATCCTGACTAATCCACAACAAACTCTTGCAGGCTATAAGACTTACATGTCAACCAGAGACCAAAGTTCTATTACCGGAACAGTAACATTTACTAACACTGCTACTGGCGATTTACATACAAGTGATGCTACTGTACAAAACAAAGGGCAAACAATTGCTACAGCTACTACAGATTATGACGGTCAAAACAGAAAACCATCCTGTGGCGGTACAGATATTGGCGCAGATGAAGAATATGTTGGAAGCAGCCCTGCTACTTACAATTTATGGACGGGTAATACAGATACCAAATGGTGTACTGTATGTAACTGGGATAATGAAGCAGTTCCCACTTCAAGCGACAGTGTTGTTATTGCAACAGCTTCATCTGGTAATTATCCCCTACTTAATACAGCGGCAGTCTGTGGTGCTTCCTCAGCCAAAGGCATTAATATCAGCGGCAGTGGTTCATTAACCATTCAGGCCGGAGGCAGCCTGGCTGTTTATGGAAGCTTTGTAAATGCCGGAACTTTCAGTCATACTGGTGGTGATATCAATTTTGCCAGTACATCTTACCAGGCAATATCTTCAACCAGTGATCTTAATTTTTATAACGCAACCTTCAGCGGAGGTGGTGTAAAAGGTTTATCAGCCAATGCAACAGTTAGTGGCACCTTAGGGTTAACCAGCGGTGTGGTTTCTGTTTCTTCCGGTAAATACCTTGCTTTACCGGCTGGTGTCAGCTATACTGGTGGCGGTTCGTCTTCTTATATAAGTGGTACGCTAAGGAAATATTTCAGTTCCACCGAAACCAATTTCACTTTCCCGGTTGGTGATGCATCACGTTACGGTTCCGTTACACTTAATAATATCAGTGCGCCATCTGCCTCAGAGTATATGGATGTGAGTTATGCAACAGGTGCTTTCACAGGTGATCACCGCAATATATTAACGCCTGTACCTGCTGCTCCCACCAATTCAATACAGCCCGTTGTATTTGCCAGCTATGTTGAATACTGGAATATGAGTTTTAGTAACACCAGCAGTGCATTTAAAGCAACAATGACTTTGAACTATTCCAATAATTTATTTAGTCAGTTATACAATAGAGGAGCTGATTGGCTGAGGGTAACCCGGTACGATGGCGCCGGTGTGCTGGATTATGGGAATGATAATGCATTGACAGACCAAAGTAGTGGATCAAGTGGTTCTATTAATTCGGCGCAGCAACTGGGAGCATCTGTATTCAGTACTGGAAGCATCTTTACCTTTGGAACCACTGCCAATGGCGTAAATCCTTTACCAGTTGTATTTAAATTCTTTAACGGTTCAAAGAAAACAGGCTATAATCAGTTACAATGGCAGGCAACCTGTAATACAGGTAAATTATACTTTACACTGGAACGCAGCAGCGACAAACGTTATTATGAACCGGTGTATAAAACAAGCGGCGATGCACTAAGGTGCAGCAGTCCTTTTGACTATCATGATTATGCTGCCACAACTGCGAAAGTTTATTATCGTGTTAAGATAACAGATGACCTGGGTAAAACAATTTACTCTCCGGTAGTATTACTCATCAATAAAGCAAACGGATTTGAAATTACCGGTTTGCTGCCTAATCCTGCTACTGATGTTTTGTATTTAAATATCAGTACAGCAAAGAGCGAAAAACTGCAATTACTCGTTACAGATGTTTCCGGCAAACAAGTAATGACGAACACGGTTGTTTTACAGGCCGGTTCTAACCTGGTGCCGGTACAGATTAAGCATCTTTCCACGGGAGTTTATTCAATAAGCGGTATGTATGGTGATGGAAAAATTGCCACTTTAAGATTTATTAAGCAATAACTTAACTAACAGAATTAACTATAACTAAAAAAATCTCCTCTGTAACGGGGAGATTTTTATTTGCAGTAAAGCTGATGTTACAAAAATGAGTGAATGATTATTCAGGTGATAATGAAAACATTTTAGCTCAGGCTATTGTTTTTAGCGCCTCACAAAACTGCTGCATCTCTTCTACCGTACCCATGCTTACCCGGCACCACTTACCACCAAAGTGCGGACGATACTGAACATAAATGTTCTGTGCTGCCATTTCTTTAATAAGATCTTTTTGAATAGAATCGATATGAAATAAAATAAAGTTGGTTTGTGAAGGTATGTATTCTAATTTGAGCTGATTAAATGTGTTATAACAAATATCTCTTGCTTTAGCAGCATTCAGCCTGCATTGTTCTGTAAATGTTTTATCGTCCAAAGAAGCTGATGCTGCTGCCACCGATACTACACTTACAGCTGAATCTGACCAGGGCTGATAACTGCCGAGTGTATTGATCATATCAGTATGCGCAATAGCGTAACCAATTCTTGCCCCTGCTAATCCGTAAATTTTGGAGAAAGTTTTAGCCACAATAATATTCTTATTCTTTACCGCCATATCAGCTAATGAAGGAAGTTGGGCATATTCGGTATAAGCTTCATCAATAAATACCATGGTTTTCTTTGATGCTTCTTCTGCAAAGCTTCTTAATTCATTTACATCATTCACAGTACCGGTAGGGTTGTTAGGGTTGCATATATAAACCATGCGTGTTTCACCGGTAACGGAACCAAGCATTTTATTTAAGTCATGTACTTTTTTATCAGTAAGTGCAATACGGTTAAAAGATAAGCCGAAAGCTTCAGCCTGTCCGTTCCAGACTTTATAAGCAGGTTCGCCCACCAGCACATGTCCCTTGTTAGCAGATACATGATGAGTGGCCAGCCCAATGATCTCTGATGAACCTGCGCCGAGTAAAATATTTTCAGCTCCCACATTCCAATGTGCTGCAATCTTTTTCTTTAAAGGTGAAATAACATCGTCAGGATAACGGTTGGAACTCAGATATGCTTCCATCATAGCCTTTCTCGCCATCGGTGAGGGGCCGTATGCATTTTCATTACTGTTGAGTAGTATTTGTTTGGTAACAGGGGAGAAGGGTTTTATTTCTTTAGCTAAAAGCTCAGAAGCGAAACCTAAACCTGCTAATGCCAAACTGCTTTGGCGTATCCAGTGACGGCGGGATGATTGCATAACTTAAAATTTCTATTAAGTTACGGGATTTCTGAAACATAGTCTGACCGTCCCTGTCTGACTATGTTTTTTACCTGAAATCCCAGCACTCATAATGCTGCACAGTTGGCTCAAACTCTAATAAATATTTTTCGTCTTCCTAATAATACTTGGCTTTTTCATAATCTTCTCCGGCGAAAGCTTTAATACTATCATAACTATCCCACCAGGAGAGGGTATAGATATGTGTAATATCTCCTTCCTGTTGTTGCCATATCTGTGCAGCAATATTTCCTTTGGTTGAACGATAACCTGCCATTCCTGTTTCAATTACATACTGTCGGTAATTGTCAGCATCATTGCTTTTTGTTCTTCCATGCCATATTCTTGCAATCATAAAATAATATTTATGCGTTCTTTAATGCTAATGCAATTTGCCCGATATGATAAATATCATGCTGTATCTGCCCATGTAAAAACGTTCTTAATGGATAAGCAGAGCCGACAAAGTTTTTATCAATAGCTTCATCATTCCATTTAGAAAGAGAACTAATGATTTCTTTCTGATTTTGTTGAACCTTTCTTACCAATGCATTCCATTCTGCTGCTGATTGTTTTGCCGGCAAAGCAGACCAGTCATTTTCTGAATCTATTTTAATGTTTGATTTGTTGTCTCCGTTTAATCTTTTTACCAGTAGTTCCCGCCAGGCTAATACATGGTGCAAAACTTCATAAGCAGAATGACCATTGTTGTTTTGCTTTTTGAAAACTGTTTTTGGGCCGGCATCTTTTAATACGGCCATTAAGGGTTTACCATAAAATGGTTCGCCATCATAAATAGTTTCAAACTCACTGATGTAGTTGTTGATCTTATTGTTCATAATCATAAAATTTGAATCAGCAAATTGCTGATTAATAAAAGCAGTGGACTTAGAAATCTTGCTTATTTGTTAGTGACTGACATTTTATATGAATGGTTGAATTAAGTTTACAGTAATAAATAACTTTATACAGTGAGACTGGCAGCTGTACATACCCTGCACCAGGGCGATTTTTGCCGCATACTTGATTTTCGCTGTCATTGCGTGGAATGTAATGTGAGTGAAACGGAGTATAGTAACACCTTTTACTTTTCATTTATCCGCAAAGGTTTTTTTGAATACAGAACATTCAAAAGAAAAGAAGAGATACATGTGGGGAGAGTATTGCTTTCCAAACCGGGTTATGAAAGAGTGGTGCGGCATATAGAAAACCAACCGGATATTGTTACCATCTTTGAATTTAAACCTTCCTTCTTTACTGATTGCTTAGTGGATGTGTATGGTAAAAAACTTTCCTGGTTTTTGCTGAATAAAGATATTCACTCGCTGATGCTGAATGCTACTCCTGAATTAGAGTATATACATCATCGCCTGTATCAAATTATTGCTTCCAGAATTTATAATTCATTAGAAGCAGATGAAATGGTTCTTTTATTACTGGAGAAGATCATGATGGTGCTGGGTAATTATACCAGTCCGGAAATAGTGGATGATAAACTTAAACAACATCACCTGGTCACCATTGAATCAGCAAGGGAATACCTGTTGAAACATTTCAATGAAAACATTTCGCTGCAGCAATTAGCGGCGCATTGTTTTGTAAGCCCTTTTCATTTCAGCCGCATCTTTAAAACCACTGCAGGCGAATCACCTCATCAATACTTAACAAAAGTAAGATTGACACATGCAAAAGTATTACTCACTGAAACTAATTTGCCGGTGAGTGATGTTGCATTTGAATGTGGGTTTAATAGTCCTGAACATTTTGTAACTGCCTTTAAACAACATTATGCAGTTAACCCTTCTTCCTTAAGAAAAGAATTGATTTAAGCCATTTCATCAAATGAATTTGCGGTTTCAGCAGTAGTATGGTTTTTATATTTTATTATTACTGTTAACTTGTATCAATTAAAAGAAGAGCCATGATTGCAAGAATATGGCACGGTTATACCACCAAAGAAAATGCTGACAGGTATAAAACGTTGTTAAGAACTGAAATCTTTCACCGGATCGAAACAAAACAGATCAAAGGATAGCAGGGAATACAACTGCTGCGTAAAGCGCAACCTGATGAAACTACTTTTATAACGATTATGTGGTTTGATGAATGGCAAAGCATTATTGATTTTGCCGGCACTGATTATGAAAAAGCTGTAGTGTTACCAGAAGCACAGGCCTTACTGAAACGATATGATACTAAATCGCAGCATTACGAAGTAGCAGTGCACAAGTTTAAATAATCCAGCATTCTCCACTTTCCACTATCCATTATCCATTATCAATTATCGTGTCCCCAGTTCTATTACTTCACAGTCTTTCATATTGCTGCCATCAATTACAAAGCGGATGATGGTTCTTAGTTTATGCCATCCCTGCTTACCTGCTGCACCGGGATTCATATGCAGACAGTTGAGTTTATCATCATATATCACTTTTAAGATGTGACTATGTCCGCTGATGAAAAGTTGTGGCTGATGAATCAATAATTCTTTTTTTGCCTCAGGATTATATTTTGGAGGATAACCACCAATATGACGGATCATTACTTTTACTTCTTCGCACATAAATACTAATTGCTCCGGGTAAACCGTTCGTATATCCTGTCCGTCAATATTCCCATAAACGCCTTTTAAACTTTTTTTCTCTTTTATCTTCTTAGCAATTTCTTCTCCTCCAAAATCTCCTGCATGCCATATTTCATCACATTGTTCAAAATGTTTGAATATGGCTTCATCCAAATATCCATGAGTGTCTGATATCAATCCTATCCTTGTCATGCTTAATCTATTAATCCATCTTTTTGTAATTGTTCCAGAATCATTACAGCACCCGGTGCTTTGTTGGGTTGAAGCAAATATTCTTCAGATGAAAAATATTTTAATTCTCCTATCTCGGCAGATGCAACAGGATTGATTTCTTTGTTCAGTAAAAAGCAATCCTGTTCCATAATGATACCCTGCTGTTCTCCATAGGCCGGAGCAGAGATAGGTGTATAGTAACTGAGTTCATCTGTTGATAATAATATATTCAGTTCCTCTGCAACTTCCCGGCATAAGGCATCAATGGCTGTTTCGCCAGCATCTGCTTTGCCTCCCGGTAAATAAAAGCATTGTTTGTTTTTGCTGAAAGCCAGTAATAATTTTCTGTCCTTAATCACCAGTAGCCCTGCGCAATGTAATTGCATGTAATAAAATTTCAGGCTGTAAATTAGTATTTCCTAACTTTACTGTAACGAACCAGCTATGCCATTCTTCCGCAACTTTACATACCAGATTGATAAACGCCGGTGGAAATATATTTTTCTGCTGGCAACATTGGAACTCTCCCGAAATTAGTTGCTGAATAGAATTGTTGCAGTAAAAGTGTGCGACCCGCCAACAAGTTGGGGGTAAACGCAACAAATGGTTAACAGCGGTACTGCTGCTGGTAACCACAAACTATAAACTATAAACTATAAACTTTTCACATGCCTCATTATTATAAATTGGGAAACATTCCGCATAAACGTCACACACAATACCGCAAACCCGACGGGACTTTGTACAGTGAACAATTATTTTCTACAGAAGGATTTAGTGATGATTACGCTTTGCTGTACCATTGTCATCCACCAACACAAATCATCAAAACAGAACCACAAAAGGAGGTGAGTCCGCAAATTGCAGAAGAGAAAATGTTGCAGCACCGCAGCTTTGAAGGATTTAATATTAAGCCTGTAAAAGATTTTTTAGACAGCCGTGTTCCCGTACTGGTGAATAATGATTGTCATATTGTGCTGGCAGCACCGCAGCAAAGCATGACGGATTATTATTACAAAAATGCCGATGGTGATGAAATGATCTTTGTACATGAAGGAAGCGGCAAAGTAAAAACACAGTATGGTGAGCTGCCATTTGGTTATGGCGATTATATTGTGTTGCCAAGAGGAACGATTTATCAGATAGAATTTAATGATGATAAAAACCGTTTGTTTATTGTTGAATCTTTTACTCCACTGCGTTTTCCAAAACGTTATATGAGCCGCTTTGGACAGCTGATGGAGCATTCGCCTTATTGCGAAAGGGATATTCGTCCGCCGCAGGATTTAAAAACCTTTGATGAAAAAGGCGACTTCTTAATTAAAGCAAAGAAGAAGGGAATGTTGTACGGATTGCATTATGGTACTCATCCTTTTGATGTAATTGGCTGGGATGGTTGTTGCTATCCATTTATTTTTTCTATTCATGATTTTGAACCTATCACTGGACGGGTGCATCAGCCGCCGCCTATTCATCAGACATTTGAAACAAATGCATTTGTGGTATGTTCCTTTGTACCACGGTTATTTGATTATCATCCACAGGCAATTCCTGCTCCATACAATCATAGTAATATTGACAGTGATGAGCTGATCTATTATGTGGATGGAGATTTTATGAGTCGTAAGAATGTAACAAGAGGAATGATGACATTGCATCCTGCCGGTATTCCGCATGGCCCACATCCCGGTGCAGTGGAAAAAAGTATTGGTGCTAAAGAAACAAAAGAATTAGCGGTGATGGTAGATACTTTTCGTCCATTGATGCTGACGAAGCAGGCATTGGAGATAGAGAATAAAGATTATGTAATGAGTTGGGCTGAGTAGGGCTAAGAGGATAAAGGAGAGAAAGAGGAAAAGAGAAAGAGAGAAAAGAGTTATTTCTTTTCTCTCTTTTTATTTGATGTTAAAAATTATTTTAGGATTGTCTTGTTACGATGATCTTTCCCGTAAAAAATTTTTGTTTACCAGTCAGTCTTACCAAATAAACTCCTGCCGAAACATCGGGTAATTTTATTTCAACTGTACCGGTTCTTCCTCTTATACTTTGTTGCAGTATAATTATTCCATTAATACTTATGATTTGTAACTGCTCATATACTGACGGAAGACTAACAAGGAATGTGGATTGATTTATTATAGTTGGATAAATAACCGGCTTATTGTTATTACTGTTAACACCGGGAATAGCAGTAACAGTTGATTGTACTGAATAAGCTGAGCCATTGAGAGAAACGCATAAAAGTTCAGCGTTTTCTGTTTCTCCATAACCTGCTATCAAAGTTGGTACGCCTGATTGTACTGTTGTAGTGAAGTTGCTGATATTTATTTTATAAAGATTTCCGGAATAAACATCAGAAGCATAATAGTAGCCCTGCATATCAGGATATGTAGTTCCCCTGTAAACAAATCCGCCAATAACAGAAGCAGAACCTGAAGATGGATTCACATAATCATAAACAGGAAAAACATAATTGGATGCAGCAGCACAGCCAGTAGTGTTGTAAGCATTATTTCCTTCATAACATCGCCATCCATAATTAGTACCAGCAGAATTAGCGGCGGAACGATAATCAATTTCTTCTCTTGTATCCTGCCCCACATCACCAATCCACATATCACCATTACTTCTGTCAAAACTCCAGCGGAATGGATTGCGTAAACCTAAAGCCCATATTTCATCTAATACATTAGCATCATTGACAAAAGGATTATCGGGTGGTATGGTATAGAATGAAGCCGTTGCACTCGTTGATACATTTATGCGTAACATCTTTCCCAATAAACTATTTCCATTTTGTGCATTGTTATTGGGGTCACCACCACTGCCGCCATCACCAGTACCAAAATATAAATAGCCATCTTTTCCAAAATTTAATTTACCGCCATTGTGATTGGCATAGGTTGGATGTGTTATAGTTATCAATACCTGTTTACTCGCTGCATCAGCAACATTTGCATTGCCGGTGCTTACTTTGTAACGGCTTACTTCCACATCTCCATTTACATTGGTATAATAAACCCAGAAGAATCCGTTAGTTTCATAATCCGGGTGAAAAGCCAGACTTAATAATCCTCTTTCGCCTCCGGTGGTTATTCCTGTTACTGTGAGGAAAGTTCCCAATAGTGTATAGGATGAACTAAATACTTTGATTGTTCCTCCCTGTTCCACCACGAAAATGCGATTACTGCCATCGCCTGCATTTACAATATCAACCGGTGAGCTTAGCCCTGTAATGATTGGTGTAAAACTAATAGTTGGCTGACTGTGCAGCCTGCAGCTCAAACAATATATCGAGATGAATAATAAAGTAGATATTTTATGACAGCCTTTAGGTAATCTTACTTTCATACTGTGTGTTTTTCAGTGTTTAATGATGAAGAAGTAAGCTTGCCGGGAAATAATCCGGTGATGTACCATCCGCTCTTTTCTGCGGTTCACCTTCAATTTACTGCAATTCCCTCAAAAAAATATTTGGTAAAAAAGAAAATGTGGCTACTTTTGTTAACCATTTGGTTAAACTGTATGGTTAAAAAGAAAACAAAAATAAAAGATGCCAGTGCGGAAGAACGCATTTTGCTGGCGGCCCGTAAGGTGTTTATGACAAAGGGAATGACCGGGGCAAGAATGCAGGATATAGCGGATGAAGCCGGTATCAACAAAGCGATGCTGCATTATTACTTCCGGGATAAGGATAAATTGTTTGAAACAATATTCCTTGAAGAAGCAAAAAAATTCTTTCCTAAAATCAACAGCATCTTTAATGCCGATACTCCATTGTTTGAAAAGTTTGAGCAGTTTGTAGAAGAGTATATTGATGAAATGTTATTGAATCCTTACCTGCCCTGGTTTGTGATGAATGAACTAAACCGTGACCCTGATCAGTTTATCAATAAAATCTGGGGTAAAGAAAATTTGCCTAACCCTTCCGGTTTCCTTGCACAGATGGAAAAAGAAATTAAAAAAGGAACCATTAAAAGAATTGCACCTGTGCATTTGCTGATGAACCTGCTGGGGATGACGATATTCCCGTTTATTGCCCGGCCTATGATGCAAAGGGTAATGCGGATAGAGGATAAACAGTTTAGTGCCGCTATGGAACAACGGAAGAAAGAAATACCAAAGTTTATTATTGATGCTATTAAAAAATAAATTTTTATTCAATCATTAACCATTGGTTAAATAAGTAAGTATGAAAAAGTGGTTAGTTATTTTACTGCTTTCAGGAGGCAAATTGTTTGCACAGCCACTCACATTAGATAAAGTGAATGAACTGGCCAAACAAAACTATCCATTGATAAAGCAGCAGGATTTAGTTAACAGGACAAGAGACATTACGGTGGAAAATCTGCAAAAGAATTTTCTGCCGCAATTTGCTTTAAGCGGACAGGCAACTTATCAATCAGAAGTTACGAAGATAAGTGTGCCTATTCCCGGTATTACTATTCCATCTCCATCAAAAGATCAGTATAAAATTTTGGCTGATATAAGTCAGCTGCTGTATGATGGTGGTGCGGTAAAACAACAAAAAGAAATTCAACAACTGAATGCGACAGTAGAGCAACAGAAAATAGAAGTAGAGTTATATAAGTTGCAAGAGCGGATTAATCAACTATATCTTTCTGTATTGTATATAGATGAACAAGTAGCGCAGGTTGATTTAATCAAAAAAGATTTAGAGACTGGAATGAAGAAAGTAGAAGCTCAGGTGAAAAATGGAGTTTCTTTTAAATCTAATTTAAATGTTCTGAAAGCAGAATGGTTAAAAGCAGACCAGCGTACTATTGAATTAGCGGCAACAAGAAAGGGCCTTTTAGAAACAATTGGTTTGTTTATTAATCAAACAATAGATATTGCTGCTGTTTTTGAAAAGCCGGTATTGCCTCAAACAAAAACAGCATTTGATATACGACGTCCCGAACTACAACTATTTTCTGCGCAACAAAAATTGTTTAATGGTCAGAATAAATTAATTGAATCAAAAAAACTTCCTAAAGCCAGTTTGTTTTTCCAGGGCGGATATGGAAGACCGGGTTTGAATTTTTTGAAGAACGATTTTGATTTCTTTTATACCACCGGTGTTCGCTTCAACTGGAATTTTGGAGGGCTATATACTGTGAGGAAAGAGAAAGAACTGGTTCGTGTTAATAATCAAATAGTAGATGTACAGAAAAATTTGTTCCTTCTAAATACCAATACACAATTAAAACAACAGCAGGCAGAGATTGATAAAATTGAACAGTTGATTGCAAGAGATGAAGAAATTATTGAACTAAGAGTTTCTGTTAAACAGGCTGCTAACGCACAATTGGAGAATGGGGTAATAACTGCTAATGATTACCTGCGGGAAGTAAACGCTGAAGACCAGGCACGACAAACCCGTATTACGCATGAACTGCAGTTGTTACAGGCAAAAATTAATTATCTAACTACATCAGGCAATAAATAAAACCCTCCTTGCCTCCCTGAAGGGAGGAATAAAATATGAGATTATGAAAAAGATAGTTTTTGTTTTAAGTATTTCAGCAGTCATTGTATTTGCATCCTGCAATAGCGATGAAAATAAGTTTGATGCATCCGGCACATTTGAAGCAGAAGAAACAGTGGTGTCTTCCATGCAGGCCGGCAAGCTGCTCTCGTTGAAAGTGGAGGAAGGAATGCTACTGGCAAAAGATAGTGTGGTGGGGTTGGTTGATCCGCAAAACTTAATACTTCAACAGCAACAAGTGGAAGAAAGCATCAAAGCATTAAATGCAAAAACTGCTGATGTAACACCACAAGTTCAATTATTGTATGGCCAGTTAAAAGTGCAGGAAACACAATTAGCTAACCTGAATCATGAGAAAACAAGAATTGAAAATCTGCTGAAAGCAGATGCTGCTACACAAAAACAATTAGATGATATCAATTTTCAGATTGAATCATTGCAAAAACAAATGATGGTAACCCGTCAGCAGGTGACAGTTCAGGTAAATAATGTGAATACACAAAACAGAAGTGTGCTGAGTGAATCTGCCCCGCTGGGAAAAAGAGCTGAACAGTTAAAAGATTTGATAAATAAAGCTGCGGTGGTTAATCCAATAAACGGTACAGTGCTTACCAAATATGTACAGGAAGGTGAGATTGTCAGTTCCGGAAAAGCATTGTATAAGATTGCTGATCTATCAACATTGAAACTCCGTGCTTATGTAACGGGTGACCAATTCTCCAAAATAAAATTAAACCAACAGGTGAAAGTGCTGATTGATGATGGAAAGGATAAGTACAAAGAATATCCCGGCATTATTACCTGGATAAGTGATAAAGCAGAGTTTACGCCAAAAACAATTCAGACAAAAGACGAGAGAGCCAACCTGGTGTATGCTATTAAAGTGAATGTGAAGAATGATGGTTTGCTGAAGATTGGCATGTTTGGGAAGGTGAAGTTTTGATTCTGGTTTCTGGTTTCTGGTTTCTGGTTTCTGGTTTCTGGTTTCTGGTTTCTGGTTTCTGGTTTCTGGTTGAGAAAGAATAACTGTGTAAGATAGAAAATGTTCCGTAGGAACATCTCGTGGGTAGAAAAAAATAATTGAAATGATTCGTTCCGTAGGAACGATTGGTAAAAAAAGAATGCATATAAATAAAGGAATCATTGCATGAGTGCGGTTGTTGTTGAAAATATAATTAAAACATACGGCAAAAAAAAAGAAGTTACTGCCTTACAGGATATTTCATTTGAAGTAAAGCCTGGTGAGTTGTATGGAATTATTGGACCGGATGGTGCTGGTAAAACATCCCTGTTCCGCATATTAACCACCTTGTTGCTGGCTGATTCAGGTAATGCAATAGTGGATGGTTTTGATGTGGTGAAAGATTACAAAGAGATAAGAAAGCGAGTAGGGTATATGCCTGGTAAGTTTTCGTTGTACCAGGATTTGAGTGTGGAAGAAAATCTCAACTTCTTTGCTACCATCTTCAATACAACCATTCAGCAGAATTATGATTTGATAAAAGATATCTACCAGCAAATAAAACCCTTTAAACGCCGCAAAGCAGGAAAATTATCAGGTGGTATGAAACAAAAGTTAGCATTAAGCTGTGCCTTGATTCATCGTCCATCCGTATTGTTTTTAGATGAACCTACCACCGGAGTAGATGCTGTTTCAAGAAAAGAGTTTTGGGAAATGCTGAAGCGATTGAAGGAACAGGGGATTACTATCCTGGTTTCTACTCCTTATATGGATGAAGCTGGCTTGTGTGATAAGGTTGCTTTGATTCAAACCGGTAAAATTCTTTCGATTAATAGACCACAGGGAATAGTGGATGATTATAAAAAACCATTGTGGGCAGTTAAGTCGCCCAATATGCTGCAGTTGCTGAATGAGCTGAAAGAAAAAAATGAAGTAGAAGATATTTACCCGTTTGGCGAATATCATCACCTGGTGTTGAAGAATAACATAAAGAAAGAAGAATTGGAACAATGGATAAGGCAATCCACTACCGAAACGGTAACAGTGGAAGCGGTGCGGCCTGATATTGAAGATTGTTTTATTTCCTTGATGAAGAATTAGTATGAGTAACGATAAAGTAATAACAGCAGAACAACTTACCAAACGCTTTGGCGATTTCACAGCGGTGGACCATATCAGCTTTGAGGTGAAAAAAGGTGAAATATTTGGTTTCCTCGGTGCGAACGGTGCTGGTAAAACAACGGCCATGCGTATGTTGTGTGGTTTGTCGTTGCCAACATCAGGCAAAGCAACAGTGGCGGGATTTGATGTATATAAGGAAAACGAAAAGATAAAAAGGAATATTGGTTACATGAGTCAGAAGTTCTCTTTGTACGATGATTTAACTGTAAAAGAAAATATGCGTTTTTATGGCGGCATTTATGGGATGAGTGATAAACAGATAAAAGATAAAACAGTTTTTATCTTGAGACATCTTCACCTGGAAACTGAAGGTGATAAATTAGTTAAGTCGCTGCCATTGGGCTGGAAACAGAAATTGGCTTTTTCAGTCGCCATCTTTCATGAACCTGAAATTGTTTTTTTAGATGAGCCTACGGGAGGAGTGGATCCTGTAACGAGAAGAGAATTCTGGAATATGATTTACCAAGCCGCAGCTGATGGCATCACCATTTTTGTTACCACACACTATATGGATGAAGCTGAATATTGTAACCGTGTAAGTATAATGGTGGATGGAAGAATTGATGCATTAGATACGCCTGCTCAGCTTAAAAAAACATTTGAGGCAAAATCAATGGATGAAGTGTTTTTGAAATTAGCAAGAAAAGCAGTGAGGAACGCAGATTAACAATTGAACAATCAAACAATGAAACAATTTTTATCCTTTATAAAAAAAGAATTCCTGCACATCTGGCGTGATAAACGTACGATGTTTATCCTGCTGGGGATGCCGGTGGTGCAGATCATCATCTTTGGTTTTGCCCTTACCAATGAAGTAAAGAATTCTAAGATTGCCATACTGGATAATGCTAAAGATGCGGCTTCAACTTCATTAATGACGGAACTGAATGCCAGTCGTTATTTTGAAATAGAGAAGAATTTATATTCTTATAATGAAATAGAAGCAGAGTTTAAGAAAGGTAAAATAAAACTTGCAGTAGTGATTCCGCAGCAATTTGCTTCCGACTTACAGCATTTCAATAAAGCACAGGTGCAACTGATTGCTGATGCTTCAGATCCCAACACAGCGAATCAGCTTACGAATTATGCTACGGCTGTAATAATGGATTATCAAAAAAGAATTACCAATGACCGTAAACTACCTTATACCATCAATGTTGAAATAAGAAATCTTTATAATCCTCAATTAAAAGGCGCTTACAACTTTGTGCCCGGCGTAATGGCCATGGTGTTGTTGCTGGTTTGTACTATGATGACAGCTATCACCATTGTAAAAGAAAAAGAAATGGGTACCATGGAAATTATGCTGGTATCACCCATGAAACCTCAAATGGTAGTAATTGCCAAAGCAGTGCCTTATCTCGTTTTATCAGCTGTAAACATCAGCAGTATTTTATTATTAAGCCGTTTTGTACTGGATGTTCCTATTAATGGCAGCCTGGTTTTATTGTTATTTGAAAGCATACTGTTTATACTTGTTTCCCTGTCATTAGGATTGCTGATTTCATCTGCTGCTGCCTCGCAACAAACTGCTATGTTCATTTCATTAGTGGGTATGTTTTTACCGACAATTATGTTGAGTGGTTTTATGTTTCCTATTGAAAATATGCCGCTGCCTTTACGCATCGTCTCCAATATGGTTCCGGCTAAATGGTATTTCACTATTGTAAAATCAGTGATGATAAAAGGAATTGGATTTCATGCAATATGGAAGGAAACATTAGTGTTAACCGGTATGATGCTTTTCTTTCTTACGGTGGCTATTAAGAAATTTAAAATTCGTTTGGCATGAGGACACTGAAATTTTTATTGCAGAAAGAGTTTCGCCAGATATTCCGGGATAAGGCTATTATCCGCATCATCTTTATTATGCCGGTAATACAATTGCTGATACTACCATTGGCAGCTGATTATGAAATGAAGAATATTAAACTGAGTGTGGTTGATCATGACCATTCCGAATATTCCCGTCAACTTGTTTCAAAAATTACTGCTTCCGGTTATTTTATATTAAATGATTATTCGCCTTCTTTTGATAAATCCATGAATGAAATTGAACATGACCGTTCAGATTTGATTATGGAAATTCCCGCCAACTTTGAAAAAGATCTGGTAAAAGAAGATGAAGCCAAAATATTTGTCGCTGTAAATGCTATTAATGGAGTGAAAGGAAATTTAGGCGGAGCTTATCTCCGCACTATCATTCAAAACTATAATAATGAAGTAAGAACGGAGTGGGTGCAACTGCCGAGGTTTAGTCCGGAAACACAGATTGAAGTTACTTCTTCCAACTGGTTTAATCCATTGATGAATTATAAATATTTTATGGTGCCAGGCATACTCGTGATTTTATTGACGATGGTTGGCGCCAACCTTACTGCTATCAACATTGTAAAAGAAAAGGAGATAGGCACCATTGAGCAAATCAACGTAACACCGGTAAAGAAATATCATTTCATATTAGGTAAACTTATCCCTTTCTGGATATTGGGTTTGGTAGTATTGACTATGGGTTTAACAGTAGCAAGGGTAGCTTATGGAATTATCCCTGCTGGAAGTTTCCTCACTATATATGTATTTGCTGCAGTTTACCTGCTTGCTATTCTTGGGTTAGGACTTTTAATTTCCACCTATTCAGTAAATCAGCAACAGGCCATGCTGCTGTCATTTTTCGTAATGATGATATTTGTATTGTTAGGGGGATTATATACTTCAATTGACAGCATGCCAGAATGGGCACAATGGATTACCAGATTCAATCCCGTTTCTTACTTTGTTAATGTAATGCGGATGGTGGTGCTAAAAGGAAGCACTCTTGCGGATATCAGCAAAGATTTATTAATCATGGGAGGTTTTGCCGTGGCGCTGAATGGCTGGGCTATTTTGAGTTATCGCAAAAGGTCGTGATAAATTTCATTTTTCTGTTACCCAAACTTTTGTAAATTCAGGAATCTAAATTGATTGTTGCTATGATTAAAATTTCAGACCTCCAATTAGGCGATATTGTTAAAGCCACATTTGAAGAAACTACCAACATCGGCGAAGTAACACGTATTGACAAGGGAGAACGAAAGGTCATCGTATCTCATGGTGACCAGGAATTCTGGTACGATGAAAAAGACCTGGCTCCTGTTCCCCTTGATGAAGCACAGTTATTGAATTTGAAGTTTACTAAAGAAGACCAGGAAGACGGCTCTGTAAAATACCTGAAAGGGGCTTTCCGTATCCATCTTCCCAAAAAAGGAGATTTCAGTCGCATGGAGGTTTGGTACCGGCAGGAAAGGAGTATTATCGACCATGCCATCAATGTTCATGATTTGCAGAATCATCATCTCCGGATGACTAAGATTCACCTTACCGAAGAGGCTTATTAGACCCTGAACGTCACCGTATTGAGCTATATTGGGGAGCTTTTCCACCAAAAGGGGAAAATTTTCCCCATTTTTTTTATTTCTACGTCATTAACTCATATCTTTGCGCACCCAAAAAGAATATGGCTAAACAGGCACTCATTAAACAGGACGGAACTATCATCGAAGCATTAAGCAATGCGATGTTTAAGGTGAAGCTTGAAAATGGACATGAAATACTGGCCACCATCAGTGGAAAGATGAGAATGAATTACATCCGCATATTGCCGGGTGATAAAGTGGGAGTGGAGATGAGCCCGTATGATTTAACAAGGGGAAGAATAATATTCAGGTATAAGTAAATAAAGCTGTAAGCCACAAGCTGCAAGCTACACGCAATAAAGAAACAAAAAACTCAAAACGATGAAGGTTAGAGCTTCAATTAAAAAACGCAGTGCAGATTGCAAGATTGTACGCAGAAAAGGAAAGTTATTTGTTATCAACAAAAAAAATCCACGCTTCAAGCAAAGACAGGGATAAGAAAATAGTTGCTGGTTATTAGTTACTGGTTACAACAACCAGAAACAAGCAACCAGAAACAAAAAACTACAAACAACAAACTATAAACAAATAATATGGCTCGTATTGCCGGTGTTGATTTACCAAAAAATAAAAGAGGAGAAATAGGCCTTACCTATATCTATGGTATTGGCAATTCTACTGCCCGCTACATTTTAGAAAAAGCAGGCATCAGTTTCGATAAAAAAGTACATGAGTGGAACGATGATGAGCTGAATGCCATCCGTAACATCATTACTAACGAACTGAAAGTAGAAGGTCAGTTACGTAGTGAAGTGCAAATGAGCATCAAGCGTTTATTAGATATCGCTTGTTACCGTGGTCTGCGTCACCGTAAAGGTTTACCGGTTCGTGGTCAGCGTACTAAAACAAACAGCCGCACACGTAAGGGTAAGCGTAAGACAGTAGCGGGTAAGAAAAAAGTAGCTAAGAAATAATCCTGAAAGCTGTTAGCCACAAGCTACCAGCTTTTAGTTTTTATATAAATGCACCATAACTACTGGTTTATTACGGATACTCCGGTGCAGGTGGAGGGTTAAACCAGGTTCCGGTTACACGGGATAATTATAAAAACAAGATTACCTTTTAAAGTACAATGGCAAAAGCACAACAACAGCAGCAACAATTAAGCGCTAAAGCAGCTGCTAAAAAAAGGGTGGTAAAAGTAGAGGCACAAGCAGATGCACACATTACTGCCAGTTTCAACAACTTAATCATCAGTATTACTAACAAGCAAGGCCAGGTTATAAGCTGGAGCAGTGCAGGTAAAATGGGTTTTAAGGGTTCTAAAAAGAACACTCCTTATGCTGCCCAGATGGCCGCCGCAGATGCCGGTAAAGTAGCATTTGATGCAGGTGTAAAAAGAGTAGAGGTTTTTGTAAAAGGCCCCGGTTCAGGCAGAGAAGGCGCTATCCGTGCATTATCTCAGTCTGGCATTGAAGTAACTATGATTAAAGACGTAACTCCGTTACCGCATAACGGTTGCCGTCCGCCTAAGAAAAGAAGAGTTTAATGAATTAGCTAACAGCTATCAGCTGATGGCTATTAGCTTTTCTTACATATTGATAAGCGCATAGCTTTCATTTTTAAAAAGGGTGACTGATTAATTTTTTAACGCTTTTACCGATCAGTTCACCGGTTTCTAAAAAGCGTAAATGAAAAAAAACTATGGCACGTTACACTGGTCCCAAGACCAAGATTTCCCGCATTTTTGGTGAGCCTGTATTAGGCAATGGCAAATGGTTAACTAAAAACAGCCTGCCCCCAGGTCAGCATGGCGCAACACGTAAGCGTAAAACTTTAGGCGAATACGCCTTACAGTTACGTGAAAAGCAAAAAGCTAAATACACTTATGGTGTATTGGAAAAGCAATTTCGCAAAACATTTGAAGAAGCAGCCCGTATTACTGGTGTTACCGGTGAAAACCTCATTAAATTATTAGAGGCTCGTCTTGACAACACCATTTACCGCTTAGGTATTGCTCCTTCACGTCCTGCTGCACGCCAGTTGGTAAGTCACAAACACATTACAGTAAATGGTGAAGTGGTTAACGTTCCTTCTTATTCATTAAAGGCTGGTGATGTAATCAGCATTAAAGATAAAGACAAGACCAACACTGCTATCATCAGCGCTTTTAAAGGAAAGAATCCTAAGTTCAGCTGGTTAGACTGGAATGAAGGTGAAATGAGAGGTACTTTCATTGCTTATCCTGAGAGAGAAAGTGTTCCTGAGAACATCAAGGAACAACTGATTGTGGAATTGTATAGTAAGTAATCGTGAATGTTGAGTTCTTTTTTTAGTGGGCAGTATTCAGTTGGCAGTGGGCAGCTCAACCTTTGAGATGCGAACTGAAGACTGGCAACTGCAAACTTTAAAGCTGAAAAGAATTACAGAACGTACAAGAGTGCGACGCAACAGAAGGTGATAAGAAATACCAAAGCTGGTAACCATAAACATCAAACAATAAACTACAAATTTTCAATATGGGTATTTTAAATTTTGTAAAACCAGATAAAATAGTTCTTCAAAAAGCAACGGACTTTGAAGCACTTTTTGAATTTCGTCCGTTAGAACCAGGTTATGGTGTAACCATTGGTAATGCACTTCGCCGTGTGTTATTAAACTCTTTAGAGGGTTATGCTATTATTGGTGTAAAGATTGAAGGAGCTGACCATGAGTTTGCTACTTTAAAAGGGGTAACCGAAGACGTGGTGGAAATTATCCTTAACTTAAAACAAGTTCGTTTTAAGAAGAAAGTTGACCACGATGTGAACCAGGAAAAATTAATGCTGAGCCTGAAGAACCGCACTGAATTTACGGCGGCTACTATTGGTGAAGCTACTCAAAGCTTTGAAGTAATGAATCCTGAGCAGTTGATCTGCATTATGGATCCTTCTGCCAAATTAGATATTGAAATCACTATCGGTAAAGGCCGTGGTTATGTTCCTGCTGAAGATAACAAAGTGAAAGATGCTCCGTTTGGTTATACTCCAACCGATTCTATTCACACGCCAATTAAAAACGTAAAGTATTCTATTGAGAATACCCGTGTGGAACAACGTACTGATTTTGAAAAACTGATCATGGAAGTTGTTACTGACGGAACGATTCATCCTGAAGAAGCGGTAAAACAAGCTTCCCGTATATTGATTCAGCACCTGATGATCATCACTGATGAAAACATCACGTTTGATAATAAAGAAGACAAGAAAGAAGATGTGGTAGATGAGCAAATGCTGCAACTGCGCAAAGTGCTGAAAACGCCATTGGAAGATTTAGATCTTTCTGTTCGTGCCTTTAACTGTTTGAAAGCTGCTAAGATCAACAGCTTAAGCGAACTGGTACAATATGAGCAGGAAGACCTGATGAAGTTCAGAAACTTTGGTCAGAAGTCTTTAGCTGAAATTGAGCAGGTGTTGGGTGAAAGAGGTTTGCACTTTGGTATGGACCTGAGCAAACTGGGTGTTGATAAAGAAGATTTTTAAGAAGCTGCGAGTAGTAAGTAAGAAAAGTAGATTGTAATTCCTGACACGGTACAATCGAATTATTTAATAACAAGGATTTAGTTTTGGGATGTCTCATCAACACATCTTCAAATCTTCAAATCTTCAAATTTTTAAAGTCATGCGTCACGGAGACAAAATTAAAAACCTCAGCAGAACGGCTTCGCACCGTAAAGCATTGCTGAACAATTTAGCCAGCCAGCTAATTACACATAAGCGTATTGTAACTACTGTGGCAAAAGCTAAAGCATTAAGAGTATTTATTGAACCACTGATCACTAAAGCAAAAACAAACAGTACACATCAGCGTCGTGTAGTATTTAGTTACTTACAGGATAAAGAAGCAGTTACTGAATTGTTTGGAACGGTTGCTGAAAAAGTAGCAAGCCGCCCCGGTGGTTATACAAGAATCATTAAGCTGCATGCCCGTGTGGGTGATAATGCTGACTTAGCGATGATTGAACTGGTTGACTTCAACGAAATATACGGTAAGGGTAAAGGCGAAGCGAAAGCTCCTGCTAAGAAAACCCGTCGTGCCGGTGGTGCTAAGAAGTCTGCCTCCGCTAAAGCTACGGCAGATAAAAAAGCTGCAGAAGCAAGCACTGAAGAAAAATCAGCAGAATAAGCTAACTAATTGCTTACTATAATTAAGTCCTGCCATTTGGCGGGACTTTTTGTTTCAATAGCTGAGTTTAAAACTTTCTCCTTCAACAAACACTCCTTTCGATAAAGTAATTGGAATTCTTTCATCTGCTGACATTCCACAAGTTTGTCCATCTTTGAAAGAGACATCATAGTCCAGCACATAGTGTGTCATGTTATAAATAAAACTTTGTATTTCTTCAGGACTTTTTGAGGATTCAATAATTTCCATTTCAAGTTTGTTGAACTCTTTCAGACCATATGTGTAAGACGAAAATCCGTTTTCATTTCTGCGTATTCCAAAATATATCCAAAGGTATAACGGTAGTGTTTCATCATCCATGTGAGATGCTATATCCAGATAACTTTCTTTTTGAATTAGCAAGGATTGATTCCCTTTATATACTCCTATAGCATTTGTTGTTCTTAGTAAGGAACAAATCACTTCAGTAAAAATTTTAAATCTTTCTATTGTTGAAGCATCTCCACTTGTAATGGATACTATAAGGTGACTTTTATGATCTTTTGTATCTTCAACTGCTGTCTCCCAATTGTAGGCATATTCAGCAGTTCTTTCAATATCGCTATTAGGAATTGGTACAGGCATGTGTGCAATAAGTACCAGTTGGCCATCAATTGTGATTGTAGAAACTGAATTATCTCCAGTAATTTTCTTTGCTTTTCGTGAATAATTTTTAATAAAATCCTGATAAAAAGCGTCCTTATTTAATGGCAATTCATCTGCAAGCATTACCATACCTAAAATGATTCTGATGTTTTCTTTTTTGCTTTTTGATTTAAAAAGTGATCGCATAAACCAAGGTTTAATTATTGAGATTTTGACTCAATTAAGAGAAAATCCTCTTTCGAAGGCGAGTGTCATACAGATATGTGTAACCTATGCGGCACTCGCCGTGATGGTTTGCACTACAGCATATTAATGTTCAGGCCTCTTGTCTCCGAATGCGGCGAGTGCCACAGCCCAACTCACTAAGCCAACACGATACTCACCTGGTAACATTAAATGCTGCTCAAAAGTTTTTATAATTACCAAAATTTGGTACTTTTATAAAAATCTTGAAACTATGGGGCGTAATACTTCCATCTCATTGGGCGACCATTTTGAAAATTTTGTTGACAGCAAAGTATCTGACGGCCGGTTTAAAAATGCCAGCGAAGTAATAAGGGCGGGTCTTCGTTTATTAGAAGAAGAAGAAACTAAAATAGTAGCCCTGCGAAAAGCTATTGACGAAGGTTTTGAAAGTGGATTTGCCAAGAATTTTAATCCTAAGAAACATCTTGCCAAATTAAAATCTACAAAGAGAAGAAATGGCTAAGTATGCTCTTTCAAATAAAGCAGTAGAAGACCTTTCTGAAATTTGGGAATACACTTATGAAACCTGGTCAGCGCTTCAGGCTGAAAAATATTACTATATGCTCTTGGATGCCTGCCAGGATTTAGCCGATGGAAATCTCTCAGGAAAGCCTTATCCTGAAATCAGCAATGAAATATCAGGGTTTAAAGCGGGGCGACACATAATCTTTTACCGGAAAGCAAAGAACCCTGCCATTGAAGTTGCCAGAATTCTGCATGAACGAATGGATTTAAAAAAACGGATTAAGGAATAAAAATGTTCAAGCATCTTGTCTCGGAATGCGGCGAGTGCCACAGCCCCAACGCATAAGCCAGCACGACACTCGCCTGGTGATTTGTTATCTAACTACTATGATCTTTCACAATCACCCATTTATTCTTAATCTTCTGAAACAATAAAGTAAAATATCCTTCCGCATCTCCTATGCTCCTCGTTAAATGCCATTTACCGGTTACAAAGAAATAGATGGCGGATAAGCGTTTTACTTCAAGCAGGTTAAAGTTTAGTTTGCCCATTGCTGCGGTGTCAGGATATCCTTTTTTATAACTGTTCAATGTGTTTTGCCATCCGTAGGTTATTCCGTGACTGCCAATAAACATTACCGAATCACTTTTCCAGTAGCCCTGCATGAAAGCTTCCAGGTTACCTTCGTTCCAATATTTTACCTGGTTGCTCATTGTTGTTCTTATCTCTGTTTCGGCTGCGGATTGACTGTGGGAGAGTAATGGAAATATGCAACTGATAAAACAGGCAATCAAAATTTTCTTCATGTCTTTTTCTTTCAATTTACAACACATTTCGTTTTGAAGTTAGCTGGTGTATTATTTCACGCAGAGGCGCAAAGAAAATAAGGCGCAAAGAATGAAACCTTTGCATCTTTGCTTGTTTAGCGCCTTTGCGTGGTTCAAAGCTCCGCAATTACAATCTCCACCAGCCAGCTAATCATTGTTAGTAAACAAGCATTAAAAATTTGTGGACAATTGATGAAGGTTCCCATTTGATATTTCCGTTTCTTTGCAAAATCTCTTTTAATAAATGTCCACATCTCAACAAACCGCTATTCTCGTTCTGGAAGATGGCAATGTTTTTTTCGGTAAAGCTTTTGGAAAAATTGGTACTACTTCCGGCGAATTATGTTTCAATACCGGCATGACGGGTTACCAGGAAGTGTTTACTGATCCCAGCTATTATGGCCAGGTAATCATTATGAATAATGTGCATATTGGCAACTATGGTACTTACGCCAAAGATGTGGAAAGCAAAAGTGTAAAGATTCGTGGACTGATTGGTCGTAACCTGGAAGAAAAATACTCCCGTTATTTTGCTGATAAATCATTACAGCAATATTTAGAAGAACAAAATATTGTAGGAATAGAAGATGTTGATACAAGAGCACTGGTTGCACATGTTCGTACCAAAGGTGCGATGAACTGCATCATCTCATCTGAGATCACCGATGTTGCTCAACTGAAAGCTGAGTTAGCTAAAGTACCATCCATGGACGGATTGGAATTAGCGAGTATTGTAAGCACCAAAGAAGCCTATACATTGGGCAATGAGCATTCTCCCATAAGAATTGCTGTACTTGATTTTGGCACCAAAGAACATATTATTCAGTGCATGGTTGACAGGGGTGCTTATGTAAAAGTGTTTCCTGCCAAAACAAGTATTGAAGAACTGAAAGCATTTAATCCCAAAGGATATTTTATCTCCAACGGTCCCGGTGATCCGGCAGCAATGGATTATGCTATCAAAACAGTGAAAGATGTGCTGAAAGAAAACAAACCTACTTTTGGAATATGTTTGGGACACCAGTTGCTGGCATTGGCCAATGGTATTCCTACTTTTAAAATGCATCATGGTCATCGTGGATTAAATCACCCGGTAAAAAATTTACAAACTGGTTTATGTGAGATCACCACGCAGAATCATGGTTTTGCTGTGGACGGTGAGGCAGTGCGTAAAGCAGCGAATGTTGAAGTAACACATCTTAATCTCAATGATCAGAGCATTGAAGGAATCAAGTTAAAAGATAAACCTGCTTTCTCTGTTCAGTATCATCCCGAGAGTACACCCGGTCCGCATGACAGTCGTTATTTGTTTGATGATTTTATAGGAATGATAAGCCCCAACCCCTAAAGGGGTAGTGTATCAGTTTGAATTTTTCACGCAAAGAAATATAAGGAGCAAAGGCGCTACGATATTTTTTGCGGCTTATTTTCTTTGCGTCTTGGCGTTAAATCAGACAATACATCGGGCAAATTTTGAAACTGATGCACTATTCCTAAAGGGGCTTTAACTTTTTCTTTCCAATAAAACTGCTGATACTGCATTTATATTTGTGTATTGATGTTGGCATGAGGCAAATTTTAATTACCGTTTATATTCTTGTTTCTTTAATTTTTACTGCACAGTCACAGCAGGAAAATAAATATTTCAGGGTAGATGAGTTTGTAAAAAACTATCCGCAACGAATCAATAATCAGCAGGACTTAGACCGGTTTATCGAAGCTGTGAATAAACAATTCAGTTCGCCTACAGATAAAGTAAGAGCGGCTTTCTACTGGATATCGGAGAACATCAGTTATAATTACAAGGCAGTAAATGATCGTTCTTACAGAACAAAGGATATTACTTCACTCATTCAATCCGGTGAAGCATTGTGCAGTGGCTATGCTAACTTGATGGAATATTTCTGTAAAAAATTTGGAGTGGAATGTGTAACGATTGATGGAACCGGAAGAAGTTTGTATTCAGATGTAGTACTAAATCCACAAAAACTCATTTCAGATCATAGCTGGAATGCAGTAAAGCTGAATGGACAATGGAAACTGATTGATGCAACCTGGGGAAGTGGTTATACTGATTATGCATCGGGGCAATATCATAAAAGCCGTAATGAAAAATATTTCCTGGGCGACCCAGCATTCTTTATTTACAAGCATCTTCCTATAAAACCTGAATGGCAATTGCTGGATTCAGCAATTACGGCCAATCAATTTTGTAACTGGCCATTTGTTGATGAGGGTTATACAGTCAATAATATTACTAAGGTTTATCCTTTTCAATTATATATTGACCGTAAGGCTGGTGATACCGTTCAGTTTAAGTTTTACACCAGCAAACAGTTTAGTCATATTGCTTTGGAAAGTTTGGATAACCAGGTGGTGGAAAGAGAAAGACTGAATGCCGGGAATGGTTACTACAGTTACACGTTTCGTCCAAAGAAAGCAGGAGAATATGATTTGAGAGTATCCTTGTTTTATATAGATGAGAAAGCCCGTTATAGTTATGTAACCTATACGCCGGCACTTATTTACCGGTTACGGGTGAAACCTAAATAGCAAAAACATTGGTGTAAACCTCACAGGTTTTATTAAGCAGGTTTTCATTTTATACTACTGCTTATAAACCTGTGAGGTTTTTATAATTTCCTCTGCGTATATTAGTGTTATGAAATGAGCTATAAAAATTTATGAGCAATTTAGTTTGACAGGCGAAATAAATTTTTACAGCGAATAACATGTGACCAAAAGAAAAATAAAAGACACACATGAAAATAGCAATCATTAATGGCCCCAACTTGAATTTGCTTGGCAAAAGAGAACCGGGTGTTTATGGCAACAAATCATTTGAAGAATATTTAGACGAACTGAAAGCTAAATTCCCCAATGTAAATTTTATTTACTATCAAAGTAATGTGGAAGGGGAGCTTATCAATGAAATTCAAAGAGTGGGTTTTGAGTATGACGGTATTGTTTTAAATCCCGGTGGCTATACACATACTTCTGTTGCTATTGGCGATGCTGTTGCAGCAATTAAAGTGCCGGTTGTTGAAGTACATATTTCCAATGTACAGGCAAGAGAAGATTTTCGTAAAATATCACATGTAAGTGCTAAGGCCGCAGGAAGTATTATTGGGCTAGGATTAAAAGGATATGAGCTGGCTGTTAAATACCTGCTGGAAAAATAGGGTAGCTTTTAAGAATTCTTCTGTCGCATTCCATATATCTTCTTAAGGTCGGGTTTAAAGAAAAGTTGAATGGATTTATCCTGCAATAAATTATAGTTAGTATGAAAGTAATGATTGAATAAAAGGCGGAAAGTATTAACCGGACTTACACCATCATAATAGTGTGTATAGTTTTCATCAGGCAGATAAACAGCGTTTAGGTTTTCAAATGCTTTTTCTTCAAAGTTCTCTTCTCCGGGCCATGATTTAAAACCATGATCGCCCTGTATAATAATTACTGCTTTGTTTTTGCTGTTAGCTTTAATATAGTTCACTAAATCAATCAATACTTTACTGGCATATTTTAACTGGTCAAGGTAGCGTTGTTTTATGTCCATATATCCAAATGAACGTGGCTGACCTGTTGAATCATAAATAAACGGATCATGCGGCAACATAAAGTGGAAATAGAAGAAATCTTTTTTTGTTGAATCCTGTGCACTTACTGCATCTTTGGCATCAGCAATTGTTTTTTTTATGTATGGATCTCTTATGTTAAACGTTGCCACATGGGCTAATGAATCTCTAACCCGCTGGTTTCGAACAAAAGGATTGGTTAAATTCCAGCCAATATCTCTCATTGTTCTGCCAAACAATGTTTCATCCGAAATGAAAAGATCAGTCAGCTTATTAAAATATATTCCATTGTAAGCAGGATGATTCTTCATATCGAAGATGGAATAATTATGAAACTCGTATCCCTGTTTTTCAAAAATATTCACCACCGCATTATTGAATAAAGTGTACTGACCCCTGGCAAGATCAATAGCACCTGCTTCAGTATAGTCAGGCGGCAGATTAAGGTATTGCATTTCCATTGTGCCGGACAATGAAAAGGTGGTAAAAGAATAATTACTATGCGATTTTTCTGAAACAAAGAAATGATTATCCTTTAAATAATTATTCAGTGTATCGTTAGAGTAGTTCCAGTATTGCTTCAAACAGCCGCTGCTGGTGAACTCGTCAAACACAATGAAATAGACATCGGGTTGTGTACAGGTATCGCAGGGAACATATTTTTTCACTGCTATCAATTGGGGGTCACCCAAATCATTTTTTATATCGTTCTTGTTAATGATATTTTTCGTTAAAAAAAACAGCTCAATCAGCAGGTTAATACTGATGGCAATGAAAAGAAAAGCCGTAAGCCGGTTAAAATTTCCTGACGATTTTTTTAAATAAATAAGTAATGATAAAAGCAGTATAAAAACCAGTGGTAGCAAAATGCTGTACGAACTTAGCCTGCTTAAGGTGTGGGATTCAGATAAAAAATCCTTTACTGAGCCAAAACCAAAGAAATAACCTAATGCAATAAAAGAAAACAAACAGCTTTTCACCAAGTCACGATAATAAAACTGGGCAAACAGAAAAACAGAAACGGTTAATGCCGTATAAGCAAAACTATGCCGCAATATAATATCCCGTGGAATAAGCCCGTAATAATAATTGATTACATGCAGCATGAAAAAAACGGGCAGCAGAACAAAGTGAAAGTATTTTATTTTATGGTAAAGTTTTTTGAGCATCCGTTATTTTGTTTTCATCAGGTATAAAATCCTGTCGGTGGTTTGTATGGTTTCTTTTTTCAGTACTTGAAAATAAACAGAAAAGCTTTGTTCAAAATCTGTTTGTGTATAATGATCAAACACATCTTTACGATGGCTGAGTAATTGCTGTACTTTAGGATCATGCTTTGGCACAAACTCTATCAGCAGATAATTTGTTTTTTGGCTAAATAGTTCAGCCATCATGGCAAAGCTGATATTAAAGCTGATAGCAAGATGATGAATGAGTGCTAACGCCATTATAACATCGGTATTGACCCTGTTCCAGAAACTATTTCGTTCTTCATTGGCCCAGCCAATGGCGGGACTTGGATTAGCAAGATCGATTACCAATGGAAAAATATTGTTTAACTTTTGTGATTTGATATGCAGGTACAATTCATTGATACAAGCAGCATCAAAATCAGCAGCAACGATCTTTGCAGCTTTATCTTTAAACAGCAATGAAAACTCGCCTTTGTTTGCTCCTAAATCAATAAGTGAATTAAATTGAATAGCCGATAGGAAGCTTTTTGCCAACTCTTGTTTATGCTGGAGATAAGCATTACTTAAGATCGTTTCATCATAATAATTATTCCAGGTTGTTTTGGCGCTGACAGGCGAAAGCTTTTTAATAAGATTGCGAAGGCTCTCAATTATGTTTACCAGTTGAGTGGTTGATAAAGACCTTTTGTTTTGCTGCTTATCATCAGCTCCTTTCTTTTGCATTTTCGCCTGCAGGTGAATGTGCAGGTAAAGATTCAGGTTTAATTTTGTTTTAAAAGGCAGGAGTGATGAAACTATTGGCGTTGGAATTCCGTTGGGAAAGCTCACGAGTAATTTATTCAGCTCATTATTGCGATAGTGCATCAGCAGGAGGGAAGCTAAAAAGCATTCACAAAATTGTTTGTAAGCAATCCATGGTTCTCCATCTTTGTGTTTTTCAAATGAAAGGGTATCAATAAAAATTGCTTTTCCATTTAACCATTGTACGTTAAAAGGCGTGGCATCTTTCAATGTCATTCCATGATTTAATGCTTCTTTCTGAATAGTAAGTGTAAGTAAAGCGGCGTCTTTCAGCTGATCAAAACTCCATTCGTAAGGATAACTTATAAAAGGTAATTGTTCAGGTTGTAAAGTTTTGAACCATTGCGATGCCTCACTTTTAATGTTATCAATTTCTGTGTGACGGATCAGCCTGTTTTTTGAAATAAGCTTTTCATATAAACCGGAACTCATCAGTAACGAATAATCTTCGCTGCCAAATATATTAACCTGGCGGTAGTAAATGCCATCTGCAACAAACATAAATCCTGCAGGATCTTTAAACGAAGAAGGATGAGCCGGCAAATTATTCATCAGTATTATCTTCTGTTGACGTTTCTTTTTTATCTCCTTTGTAAAAAAAAGATTTTATTCTCCACCAGATGGTTTTAAAATAAACCGCCACCCCTACAATAGCAGCAATAATCACCTGTAATAAATAACTGGTGCTGCCCGGGTCAACATAAAGAAGAATTATTTTCATAAGCTTCAAAGGTAACTCAAATTGGTTTTTGGAGAAACAGTCAATAGCGTTTCGTAAATGAGTTTAATGGTGTTTTCAATATCATCTTTATGCAGCATTTCTACGGTAGTATGCATATAACGCAGCGGGATAGAGATTAATACAGAAGGGCAACCGTCATTTGCATAAGCAAAGGAATCGGTATCTGTGCCCGTACTGCGGCTTAATGCTCTCCATTGTACCGGTATTCTTGATTTTTTAGCTACCTCTTCTACAATAGTCAATAACTTATTATGAACAGCCGGTGCTGTTGCTAAAGATGGGCCTTTACCACAACTAATATCGCCTTCTACTGTTTTGCTGATCATGGGTGTGGAAGTATCATGTGTAACATCAGTAACAATAGCGATGTTGGGCTTAATTCTTCGGGCAATCATTTCGGCACCACGTAAACCTATTTCTTCCTGCACCGCATTAACTACATATAAAGAATAAGGAAGTTTCTTTTTGTTTTCATGAATTAACCTTGCCACTTCAGCAATCATAAATCCGCCGATGCGGTTATCAAAAGCACGGGCAATTAAATTTCCATATGCCAGTTCTTCAAATCCATCTTCATAGGTAACAACTGCCCCTACATGTATGCCTAAACTTTCCACTTCTTTTTTTGAACGGGCTCCGCAATCTAACCACAGGTTATCTACTTTCGGACTGGTTTCTTTTTCACCTCCCATACGGGTGTGAATAGCCGGCCATCCAAACACTGCTTTTACCATTCCTTTTTTACCATGAACTAACACTCTTTTTGATGGAGCAATTTGATGATCCACTCCACCATTTCTTTTCAAATAAATTAGACCCTCGCCGGTAATATAATTTACAAACCAGCTGATCTCATCAGCATGGGCTTCTATTACTACTTTAAAAGCCTGATTGGGGTTGATGATGCCGGCCACACTTCCGTAAGGATCTACAATATGTGAGTTGATATATGGTTTAATGTATTCTAACCACACTTTTTGCCCGGCACTTTCAAAACCAACCGGTGAATGTGTATTGTGATAGTTCTTTAAAAAGTCGAGCGATTTTTCAGTAAGAATTGATTTCTTTTTTGCCGCAGCCGCTTTTGCCATAAAATATATTATTTACTAAAAAACAAACCTACTGTAAAATAACTTATTGCCAAAGAAATGATGATAACTGTTGAAAGGAGGTTAATAAAAAGGATAAGAGCATCAGGCCATCTATTGCAAAATAATACAAATAGTCATTTTTATTTTTTTTGATGCTGTTATAAAGCATTGCCAGTATCAGTAACGGAATGCAAAGTAATATTCCCTTTAGCGAAGGACTGTAAATTCCGTAAAAAAATAAAGCCATTAAAATGCCTGATACCAGCGACACATAGAACAGGACTTTAATACCTTTTTCATTTAACATGGTAATGAGCGAACGGATTCCCTGCCCAATATCTTCATCCCGGTCCCGGTAGTCGAACAAAATACAAAGGGCATAAATAAAAAAATAGCGGTGTAAAATAAAAGCAATACTATGAAAATTTATATGCTGCCGGCTAATAATAAGCGGTAGTACTGCCGTAACATACGTCCATGCCAGTGCAAGGTAAATAGTTTTTGCAATGGCAATTTTTCTTAAAAAAGTACTCACTTTTCCCGGTATTTTAGGCGCTGTGTACAAACCTGCTACTATTGCACCTGTAATAATCCATAACCAATAGTGGATTAAAAAATAAAAAGAAATCAAAGACATCAGCATTCCAATCCCGGCAAATGGGAGCAGTAGTTGTTTATGGGTATGTGTCCAGGTATATCTTTCCGATATTTCATTGCTAACATTAGTATCAGTTAAATACCAATGTAAGTTATAACTGGCCATTGTACCTCCGGCAGTAAAAAAAAAGTAAAAAGGATTCAGGTTTTGCAGTTGAAATAAATCTGCCGTTTGAGCTACCATTGCCAGTGCACAAAGTGTAATAAATGCCGAGCTAAAAAGAAATACATTGGTTATTTTCTTCATTTAGCAGAATAAGCAACACAATTTAAGTAAACACCTGAATTATTATCTTATCACCTGGAATTGCGAGGTGCTTACGGCAGTGCTTACATGATTTGCTTTATCCTTAAGCGTTACTCTCAAAACCAGCGTATCTGGCTCCTTTACCGGGGGATTCGTTCCTGGTATATTAGGCGGGTTGATGGCAGATTTTATTTGCTCATAAGTAAAGTCAAGTGAAATTTCTCCCCGTTGTTTATCGGGGAAAGAGGGCATGGGAAAAGCAAAAGTATCAATCTTTGTTGCCACTACATTTTTGTTCAGCCTTATTTCTTTTATAAATATGCTGTCGCTTACATCACCTTCCTTGTCTGCAAATTCAAATACAGCCCTGAAATTTTGACCAACCTGAACGGTGGAAGTGTTTAACGACTTAAATTTTAGTTTAGGAATGCTCTCCAGCTTGTCTTTATTGCAGGCTGTTACAATGGCAATTAATATTATTAGCAGCAATACCTTTGTCTTCATTTCGTAGGTTTGTTGTCAAATTTAATTAAAAAAGAGTATTCGGTATAAATGAACGCTGCTTTTATTAACAATATTTTCAATGTGGCGCCACATACCTTTCCGGATATGGCGGTTGAAGTTTTTCATTTTCAATACCGGGAAAACGAACTGTACAGGAAATTTGTAAAGCAACTGGGGTTAAGGAAAGAAGATATTACTTCATTTGAAAAGATACCCTTCCTGCCCATTTCTTTTTTTAAAACCCATGCAATAAAAACAACTTCCTTTGAGTCGGAACTGGTTTTTGCAAGCAGCGGCACCACACAAACTATCAACAGCTTTCATTATGTAAAAGATGCAGGTATTTATCGCCATTCTTTTTTTCAGTTTTTTGAAGAAATTTATGGCAATATCAGCAACTGGTGTGTGCTTGGTTTATTACCTTCTTACCTGCAACGAAATAACTCTTCATTAGTTTATATGGTGAATGAGCTAATGGAAGAAAGTAAACACCCCGAAAACGGATTTTACCTGAATGAATTTGAAAAACTTTCCGAAACATTAAAAAAACTTGAAACAAGGAAGCAGCCTGCTATTTTAATAGGTGTAACATTTGGCCTGCTTGATTTTTTTGAACGGCACGAAATTCAACTCCGCAATACAATAGTAATGGAGACAGGGGGGATGAAAGGACGCAGAGAAGAATGGACCAGGAAAGAAGTACATGATTTCATAAAATCAAAAACCGGTTTAAAACAAATACATTCTGAATATGGGATGACAGAATTATTATCGCAGGCATATTCCAAAGGAGGTGGAATTTTTCAATGTCCGGCCTGGATGAAAATATTGGTAAGAGATGAGGACGATCCTTTAACAGTTAAGCCGGCGGGGCGGGGAGTGATAAATGTAATTGATCTTGCAAATATTTATAGCTGCAGTTTTATAGCTACTGATGACGCATGTACGTTACAGGAAGATGGAAGTTTTGAGGTTATAGGAAGAGTTGATAACAGTGATATTCGTGGATGCAGCCTTATGGTTGTTTAAAAGCTAACAGCGGCTGGTTAAAACTTTTTTGCTATAGTAAATACCGCCAAACGGATCAATTTGTTTTAAGCGATATTCAGTTTCATAATTAATAGTATTTGAATCAATAAACCTGTACTGGCCGTTAGCGGCTGAATAAAAATGTGCTATTTCAACAAATTCGCCTTTATCGTTCTTTTTTTCAATGGAGAATCCCCATCTGCTCATCTGGGTATTGGATTTCCAAAGTAAAACAATACCATTGCGGCTTTTAATACCATTAAAGAAAACAAGTTTTAAGGTATCTGCAGCATCATGCAGATTAATGGTGGCGCCAGTGCCTTGTTTTTGTTCCAGTCTGATTAAGTATAATCCCCTGATGAGGGAAAGGAGGGACATGGTAAAACACAAAACAGTCAGAATAATTCTGGTTTCCATAGTATAGGGTATGTACGGATTACGGATTAATTACCACCATTAAACGCCTGAAGGGATAGTTTAGTATAGAAAAAAGAAGAAATTTTGCCAGTTTTAATGCCAGTAAAAACCCTCATTTTCAGCGCTTAATCATGGTAACTAATATTGATTAATTCAGTACACGGCAGCGTTCGTTTTTCTTTATTGCTTTGTATTGCAAGTTCTATTAGCCGGATAGTATTATACCCATGCTCCGGTTTTTCTTTTAAGGAATGATTATGAACAATAGTATTATAAAGGTTGCTATAATATTGCCCGTAATTTCCAGGTTTTGAAGCAATATTTTTTTTAATAATAACGCCTTCTTTTTCAGTATGCAGTAGTCCGTATGATGAGGCAGGCTCTTTACCCCAGTCTGCCCCACCCGGCATTTCACCATTTCTTAGAGCTGCTTCCTGTGGATCCTCTCCATATTTTATGAAAGAGCCTTTGGTACCATGAATCATATACCTGGGACCCGGTTCTCTTACCAGCATGCCCGATTCCAGTATCACTTTAGTAAATCCATAGTCTAAGCGAATGTCAAAATAATCGTCAACTTTAGCATGTGGCCTTTGTAAACGTATATCAGCAGTTATATTTTTGGGTAATCCAAACAGGTAAAGTGCCTGGTCGATAAGATGAGAACCCAGATCGTAAAGTATTCCACTGCCAGCTTTATTTTCTTCACGCCAGGCATTGGGTTTGGCTTCGGGTCTGTAGCGGTCGTAATGCCCTTCAAACTCCGCTATTTCTCCCAGTAGTTTTTCATTAAGGATATCCTTTATCGTAAGAAAATCTGAAACATATCTCCTGTTCTGATATACACTCAAAATTTTTTGGTTTTGATTGGCTGTTTTAATTAATGCCTTTGCTTCTCCGCTTGTATTCGTAAAAGGTTTTTCAATCACCACATTTTTACCGGCTTCCAGTATTTTTTTGGCATAACTGTAATGCGTTTCATTGGGAGAAGTGATAATAAATAAATCAAGTGTTGAATCTTCTAAAGCTGCTTCAACAGAGCGGTAAGTTTTTATATCCGCTTTTAAAAGACTGGCATTATTGGCAGATCGTTCTACCACTGAACTCCATGTATAAAATGGGTTGTTTACCAGGAAAGGGGCATGAAATACCCTTGCTGAAATTCCAAAACCAATTATGCAAACATTTAATTGAGCTGCCATCTGTAAAAATCAGAAAGGTAAAGAAAAAGTAAACATTTTAAATGGTTTGTCATACTAACACAAAAACCGGAATAATACCATCTGTGTAAAAACGCAACGGTTTTGAAATATTCTGCTTATTTGTTTTAATTTATCTGATTAGCATAAGCCATAAAATGGATATTGAGGGTGCAGGACTATTTTTATTTTTAGTTGGGGAAACAGTGCTTTAACTCCCCATAATAAATATATTTGTAACGAACTGAGATTTAAAATACAGCCTCTTCTCAGCAAAAAAGTGGTTGGCATAAAATAACAGCTCATATAAATGGCCGGCTGGTACAAAAAGATAATATCCTCAAATGCAGTTAAGGCGTTTAATGACATCGGGGACAAAGGATGTTAAGAGTATAATTAATGTTATTCTTATTAATTGTAAATAAGATTATCCGTACTATAGCAGCTCAGGCAAAAAGAAAACAAAAAACTGAATGCTGATTAAATGACTATGGAAAAAATATTAGTTACAGGAACTGCCGGGTTCATAGGATTTCATGTTGCCAAAAAATTATTGTCACTTGGATATGAAGTGACGGGTATTGACAGCATTAATGATTATTATGATACGGCATTAAAATTAGCCAGGCTCAATGATTGTGGTATAAGAAAAGATTTGATACAGCCCGGCAAAGTTATTCAAAGTGAAATTTTTACCAACTACAGGTTTATACAAACACAGTTGGAGGATAAAGCATTTATCGATAAACTGTTTAGTGAAAGTCAATTTGATGTAGTAATTAATCTTGCTGCACAGGCCGGGGTGAGATACTCCATTCAAAACCCCTACGCTTATCTTAACAGTAACCTGCTGGGGTTTTTAAATTTATTAGAAGCAAGCCGTCATAATAATATTCGTCATTTAATTTATGCAAGTACATCCAGTGTATATGGGCTGAATGAAAAATTTCCATTAGCGGAAAATGAAGCAGCAAACCATCCCATGACGCTTTATGCTGCAACTAAGAAAAGCAATGAAATGATGGCGCATAGCTATAGTCATTTGTTTAATCTTCCCACAACCGGTCTCCGGTTTTTTACAGTTTATGGTCCCTGGGGAAGACCGGATATGGCGTTATTCTTATTTACTAATGCAATAATAAAAGGTGAACCCATCAGGTTATTCAACAATGGAAATATGATAAGAGATTTTACTTTCGTTGGTGATATTGTTGAATCCATTGCCCGGTTGGTTCCACTTCCACCGCAGCGGGATGCAAGTTGGAGTGGTCTTCAACCTAACCCTGCAACTTCCAGTGCTCCTTACAGAATTTTAAATATTGGCAACAGTAAACCAGTACCGTTGATTGAGTATGTGGAGGCATTAGAAAAAGCATTGGGAACAAAAGCTAAAAGGGAATTACTTCCTATGCAGTTAGGCGATGTACCGGCAACGCAGGCAGATTGCAGTATGTTAGAAAATATTACCGGGTACCGTCCACAGGTGGAGGTGGAGCAGGGTGTTGCGGAATTTGTAAAATGGTACAAACAATATTTCGGGCTATAACCACTGTTTGTATAAACAGGTTTAATGCAACCGAAATTCTTAGTAAGAATAATGGTTTGCTTTTTAGCAAGTGCAATTACTGCACAATTATATGTTAATGAACAAAATAATTTGAGGTTTAAAATAAAACCTAAAGTACCGATACAGGCATATGCCTTCAATTTAAGAGAAGTAAACTTATTGAATGGCAGCTCCTTTAAAAAAACGATGGATAAAGATGCGGGGTATTTGCTATGTTCATCTTAGGTTTATTCCGGAAACGTACTACTGGTACTGTAGCGGTTGTTAGCCTGCTTACTGGTTTAGAGGTTATTTTATTCTTCAGGTCAGCAGCAGTAATTTTTTTTGGATCAGAAACGATTTTATACCGCAGTTAAAAAAAAGTAAGGCTCATTATTAAATATCTTTCTTAATCAGTATGGGCTGATTTTTTTTTACAATGATGATCATGATTGGTATCAGCCAGGCAGCAATTGCCTTTTTGAATAAATAAGGCATACTATTACGCAACTTTAATAAACAACATTAATATCAGGCAGCATGAGACTATTCTATTCCCGCCATCAAAAATTTATTCTTAGAACGTTGACTTTTGCTGTTTGGCTTTTATTATCATTTATTTCAGTCGGGCAAACAATTAATTCAGCCTATTTGCAAAGACCATGGAAAGCGATGTGGATTATGGTGCCAAACACAAACCCAACCGGGTATGGAGTTTATTATTTCAGGAAGGATTTTGAACTATCAGTTGTTCCTGAAACTTTCACCATTCATGTGTCAGCAGATAACCGGTATAAATTATTTGTCAATGAAAAATTAGTTTCTTTTGGTCCTGCACGGGGTGATGCTTTACATTGGAATTTTGAAACAATTGACCTGGCATCTTTTTTACAAGCCGGACATAATGTGATAGCTGCACAAGTATGGAACGAAGGTGAATTACATGCTGAAGCAAATAGCACCGTTCGCACAGGTTTTATTTTGCAAGGCGATAATGAGCCGGCTCAAATTCTCAATACAAATAATAGCTGGAAATGCCTGCAGGACAGTAGTTATTCACCATTCAGAATTACCATTCCAACTTATTATGTAGCTGGCCCGGGCGAAAGGGTAGATATGAAGCAGCATATTAAAGATTGGAAAAAATTAAGTTATTCAGCCGATCATTGGCAGGCTGCTAAAACTATTGTACCTGGTTATCCAAAAAATAAAATTGGAGCCACAGGTGAACCCAATGGCTGGATGCTGATGCCATCGCCTTTACCTCAAATGGAATTAAAGCAACAACGGTTATTACAATTGCGTAAAGCCGAAGGTGTTATTGTCCCGGCTTCTTTTCCCGCCAACCAATCTGTTATTACTATTAAGGCAAATACTACAGCAACGCTATTGCTTGATCAAACCTTTCTCACCAATGCATATCCCACCATCATCTTTAGTGGAGGAAAGAACAGTTCTGTAATGCTGGGCTACCAGGAGGCGTTATTCACTAAATTTCCTGAAAAAGGGAACCGTAATGAAACAGATGGAAAAATTTTCATTGGAAGAAAGGATAGCATTTTTTCAGATGGAAGCGATCACCAGGAGTTTACAACGCTATCCTGGAGAACCTATCGTTATCTGCAGATCAATATAACCACCAAAGACATGCCACTCACATTGGAAGATGTGTATGGTACTTTTATCGGTTATCCGTTCGTATTGAATGCCCGGCTGGAAACGGATAATGCAGAAGTGCAAAAGATGTTAGAGATTGGTTGGCGTACAGCCAGGTCATGTGCTATTGAAACTTATATGGATTGTCCTTATTACGAGCAGTTGCAGTATATAGGTGATACCCGTATCCAGGCTTTGGTATCGCTATACAATAGTGGTGATGATCATTTGGTGAAAAATGCTATTAATCAAATTTATTATTCGCAGCAGCCGGAAGGATTAACACAAAGTCGTTACCCAACAACAACACCGCAGTATATTCCGCCTTTTTCATTATGGTATATTGGTATGTTGCATGACTACATGATGTATGGGAAAGACACAGCATTTGTAAAAAACAAACTGACCAGCATGCGTCAGGTACTAAATTATTTTAAAACATTTCAACAGCCGGATGGATCGTTAAAGAATCTTCCCTGGTGGAATTTTACTGATTGGGTAGAAGCGAAAAACTGGAACACAGGAGAACGTTCACCGGGAAAGGATGGTAACGCTGCAGTATTAGATTTACAACTTTTATGGGCTTATGAGCTGGCTGCTGATATGGAACAAAAACTTGGTAACAAGGAAAATGCTGCCATATACAACAAAGATGTAGTACAATTAAAAAAGACCATTCAAAATAAGTATTGGGATAGCGGCAAAATGCTGTATGCCGACAGATCTGAAAAAGATTTGTATTCTCAGCACACAAACGCATTAGCAATATTGACAGGAGTTGTTAACGGTAAAAGTGCGGCGATGATTGGTAAACAATTGCTGACTGATACAACATTGGCTCAATCTTCTATTTATTTTAAATATTATCTGCACTTAGCATTGGTTAAAGCCGGCTATGGGAATGATTACCTGGGTTGGTTGGATAAATGGCGTGAGAATATTGTAATGGGATTAACCACATGGGCTGAAATATCAGAAGTTTCTTCAGCAAGATCTGATTGCCATGCCTGGGGTGCCAGTCCGAATATTGAATTCTTCAGAATTATATTGGGAATTGATAGTGATGCACCGGGTTTTTCAAACGTAAAAATTGAACCACATCTTGGAAGTATAATGAAGATTGGAGGAGAAATGCCACACCCCAACGGAAAGATCAGTGTAAAATATGTGAATGAGAATGGTCATTTAAAAGCTGATATTATTCTTCCGGAAAAAACTAAAGGTCAATTTAATTGGAAAGGGAAAAGTTATCTTTTAAAACCGGGAAAAAATTCAATTACTCTATAGATAATGGTGCTGGCTTCTTAATATAGCAGCTATTAAATGTTATAAAGAATTTCTTAAGGTTAGAGTAAATGGCACTTCCATTTTTTTAGTTTCATCGTTCAATACCATTTTAGCGGTCATTTCCCCCATCTTTTTAAAATCGGTGGAGATGGTGGTGATGCCATCCAGTATAAATCTTTTCCAGGGTGTTTCATTGTAGGAAATGATGCCGATGCTTGCTCCTACTTTTAATTTTGTTTCCTGTATTTTTCCCAGCAACACTACTAAATCATCTTCCATGAGATTAATATAAGCTTCTCCTTCATGAATGGGTTCTTCAGCTATACTGTGTACCACTTTATAGTTAAACGCATATTCCTGGCAAAAGGATTGGAAACCTTTTACTATTTCATCAGGGAAATAGGTGTAAGTAGGAAATGTAATTTTTAATGTTTGATATTTTCCTAATTGCGGCAATGCTTTCTTCAGCGCTTCGTAAATATCTTTTTCAAAATTTTCATAAACCGCCGCATATTCTCTTTTTACACCGGGAATAATTTTATCGAGCAATATCAGGTTGCCGCCTGATATTTCATTAATGACATCTGCCGCATGTTCACCACCTTCCAAAAAATGCGGAATGATAATGTAATGCGTATAATCGCCCTTTCTGTTTTGAACTAATTTTTTAAAAAGACCAAAATCATTGTTGTAAATATAAAAATCAATAGCTGCCTGTTCACCCAATGTGCTGACAAAAGAATCGTAAATCAGTTTTTTGTGAGCACTCAGTTTATTAAACAGCAGGAATACTTTTACGGTTTGTTTAAAATCGGTTTTAGCAATGAAATAACCTTTACCCGGTACAGAACCAATCACACCTAATTGTTTTAAATGACGGTATGCCTTTTCCGCAGTATCTCTCGAAATCTCCAGTTCGTAACTCAGCTCATTGATAGAAGGTAACGGGTAATCTTTATCAATCTTTTTTTGTTCGATGGCATCTAATACCGAATTGGTAAGCTGTAAATACTTTGGAGTAATAGACTGTTCATCTATTTTAATTAAACGATATATATTCTCAGAAGCCATAATAGCAAGTAGCAATGTAAATATATATATTCTTTTTTCCATCGGAAGCAGGACAGTACAGTATGGTCAGCAGGATGCTACAGGATGCAGTGAAAAATAACACCCCTTATTCTACAGTGGCTTTACCACCAAGAGCTTATTTCATTACGGCTACTTTTAAATTTTCTCATGTAATTAATAAATAAACAGGTAACATGCTCTCCGGAAGGAGAGCATTGTTTTTTTGAAAACCTACGACATTAATTAAACTTAAGATGGATGTAAAAAACAGATAACTTTAGCGTACAATATAAAATTCAAAAATGAAAAAAGCAATCATCCCTTTTGTATTCGTGGCAATACTTCTTGTCGCTTTTAACATACGTCAATCAAATAAAAAAGTGTTAGTTGAGAAAGCAGGTTTAGTCAATCCGGCGGCAGACTGGAAATTCGGGATAGCATTATGGACATTTCACACATTCAGTTTTTCTCAATCACTGGATAAAACAGATAGCGCCGGTTTAAAATATATTGAGCCTAATAATTTTACAAAAACACTTCCTGAGCTGAAAGATTCATCGCTTATGCAATTATCACCTGCCGGCATACAAAAATTAAAATCGTTAATCGAACAAAGAGGATTGAAATGCAAATCAGTTTACGTAGCAGGTGGCAATGATATTAATTCCTGGAAAAAGCAGTTCGAGATGGCAAAGCAGTTTGGTGTTGAATTTATAACAACCGAACCACCATTGAATATGTGGGATGGCATTGACAGCCTTGCCGGAATTTACAAGATCAAAGTGGCTATTCACGAACATTGGAGAGGGATGAGTCATTACTGGAACCCGGATACAACGTTGCTGGCAATGAAAGGTCATCCGAATTTTGGAGTATGTGCAGATCTGGGTCATTGGCCAAAGAGCGGAATCAATCCACTTGATGCAATAAAAAAACTAAGTGGCCATATTATAGCCATTCATTTAAAAGATATTGCTGCCTATAATGATCCTAAGCTTGTTGATGTTCCTGTTGGTACAGGTGTTGTTGATTTTCCTGCTATTTTTAAAGAATTGAAGCAACAGGGTTTTAAAGGCTATGTTTATATAGAACGAGATGCAACAGATCAACCAAGTAATTTACCTTCTGTAATACAAACTGTAAAATACTATAATGAGCAGGTTAAGAAATTAAAGTAAATGTATAATTGGCGGTTATTGTTTTATCAATACAATATATGAAGATCGTTGATCAGATAGTAATGCCTGTTTTTTATTGATAAATCCCGGTAGTGTGTTAAATTATCTGGCCTGCAAACTGGCTACATCTAAACAGGTATTATTAATTTACTTTTAATTGTACTTTCATAAACTTGCCGATAATTGGGAAAAAACCATCTATTGAAATCTGTAATTGATCAGGGCTAATTAAATAAAAATTAACCTGATATTTTAATCCTGCAATTTTAGCGGTTGGTTTTTCTGCAAGCTTTGCTCTTAAAGCCGGTGACATCAATTTGTTTGAGTGAATAATAAAATCAACCCGCATTATACTTTCAACTGCAGTCACAACCATATTTGATGTATCTAACAATTTCGCCTTATACAGTTCTCCCTTTTCACTTTTAATTGTATCCATCATATTCTTGATCAGCTGTTTTATGTTAAGATAAACCCATGACCCTGTTCGTACTTCCTGATCCTGTGAAGCAGCAATGATTTCATTAAGCTCTTTGTTTATTGACGAAGCCGAATTGGGAAGCTCTATAGTTAAATCACCCGTAAATATTGATTTAAGCGGAAAATGAAATTCTTTTTTTTCGTAACACGGGTTTGTAATAATAATATATTGAGTTGACATTTTTTCAAAATCAAAACCAAGTTCATTCAAAGACCCTGCAACTTTTAAAGTGCGTCTGTTTAAAATTGTTCCGGCAAACAGGCTGTCTTTGCTGCCTGCCAACACTACATTTGCATCAAAAGAAATACCCATACAACTATCATGAGCATGTTTTACTGAATCAATAGATTTACCACCGGGAATAGTGCGATTTCCTGCATTAAATTCATTTGAGTTTAGTTTTTCAAATGACAATGTCTCTTTTTTTGAAGTACATTGAAATAATGAAGAAGTGATTAATAAGAAAAACAATAACTTTTTCATACTAAAAATTGCTTTTATATTCAGAAAGGAAAGCAGCTCCCATCTAAAATACAAAAAGTTAAGTTCAATATTAGCCGATCAAATCCTTTTTTTCTGTTAATCACCCGGGCAAAAGATACTTCATTTTTTTACTGATCATACTTGCAGCGCCTTTGGGGTTTAATCTGCAGAAAAGGTCCATAAACAGCGCATCTCTACCTACTATTATCCGGTAGAGATTTTTTTCCATTCCATCAATAATAATTTGTGCAGCTTTTGCAGGCAATAATGTTTTGATTGCTTTACTTTCAGCGGCAGGCTGCGCCGGAACATTCAACCCTGAGTTTTTGGTGATATTGGTATTTACTGCTCCTGGAAACACAACAGAGACTTTTACATTTGTACCAATCAATTCAGAATGCAAACCTTCTGTCAATAATTTCACTGCAGCTTTTGATGCACCATAAATGGTTTGTCCCGGCACCGGCAAAAAACCACCCATGCTGGAAATGTTTACAATATGCGCTTCAGGGCGGGTAAGCAGGTGTGGCAAAAATGTTTTTATCATGTAAAGTGTCCCATAGAAATTAATATTCATTACCCGTTCTATTGCTTCATATTTTAATTCGTTCACTTTAATAAAAGGCTGAATGATGCCTGCATTGTTAATAATGCCATCTACATATCCAAACTCTGCAATGGCATCAGTCAATAATTTTTCAATAGCACTTTTATTCGTAATGTCAATAATGAATGTTGTTAATAAACTTCTTTTATCACCAGCTAACCCGGCAGTTTCATTTAGTGAAGCTTCATTAATATCTATAGCAATTACTTTCGCATCCTTCGATAGAAGGTGGAGTACCAATTCACGCCCCATGCCGCTTCCACCACCTGTTACAAGAATTGTTTTGTTTTGAACTTTCATTTTTTAATCGCTTGCTTTATTACTCTTCTACTTTACCACCACTCTTACCCTCCCCAAATTTTTTATTTGTGTGTAAGGAGTTTTCTTATCGCCCAGCCGCTGTGAAACAACTCTTAGCGTAGAGAAATAAGTTCCGGGCTTAGTAAAAGTGTAAGTGTTCTTCAAGATTATACGTAAACCCGTTTTGTTATCAGGAATCAATTTTCCTTCAACTGCAAACTCACCTGCATTTTCAAAATCCCAGGCTGCACTTACTATCTTCCCGGCGTTTGGTGGTAAGTCTATTACTGCAGAAAAAACAACAGGTTTATTTATATTAACTTCCGTGCTTTCGTTGCCATTAGCTTTTACAATTACTGTTGCCTGAATACCTTTTCGCTCTGCAGCATTTGATGGCAATATAACTTGCCCGTCTGTTACTTTGTAGTTTGTATTTGCAGGTGGAGTTATTCTTTTTTCAACCCATGCACTTAAATCAAGTAACGCTTGTTGCAACACACCGAGATAACTTACCAGATGATCAGGGTCTCCCGGGTTTACATAGTCACCATGATTCGCATGATCAGTAAACCAAATTCTGAAATGATTATCTGTGCTGTCACCAAAATTTTCTTTCACTTTTGAACGATACCAATCTTGCTGCCATGGAAATGCTTCGCTGTCCCACAGCGACCCAAGAAGAATAACTTTTCCTTTGAACTTTCCTTCCGGTAAAACACCTGAAGCAGCTTGTGTAAACAGCGGCCCTAATAACATGGGACGCTGCGGATAAATGGGTTTGCCGGTTGCATCACGAAACTGATCCCATACATGATACTCTTTGCCGGGCACCTGGTGCCGATGATAGGTTTGTGCAGCCAAAAAATCTGAATTGTCAAGCACTACTTCATCACCAACTTTTATTTGTGCAAGCACTTTCGCATCGGCAGTGCCAAGAATTATTTTATCGTCTGATACATTTGGTATAAATAATTTTTTCCCTGCAGCATCACCGCTCTTTATAATTAAATCTCCACCTAAATAATTTGCATCAGGCAATGTATTCTCTAATTGAAAAGCAACAGGCATTCCACCTTCTGCACCGCCGACAGATTTCCATGCAGCATCGGCTGTGCCTCTTGCCTGTCCTGCATTTTCCGGTTGTGGAATTCCAAACTTTGCAGCAAGGTCTGTGGTGATGATCATTTTTATTTTGCTGCTTTGCTGAATGCGTACTTTGCGTACAGAGTTTGTTGAATCTGCACCATCATAACCAGGCACCGTCCAGAAGTCTGTGAAATATTTTGCGTCAGCCATTTTAACGCCGGGATATAAAACAGGAAAAGCATGCAAGCCCATCGTCTTATATGCAAACCATGCTTTGGGAGGAAAGCCCATTTTAGTAACTTCTGTCAGCGCTTGTTTTTCTTCATCGTTTAGGCCTGCATACATATCTCCACCGCCGGGTTCAATGGCATCAACTATTTGAGGAAATTTATCATGCAGTATGCGCATGGCATAAATACGCACCGTAAACACATTTGGAATTGCCATTGGTGAACCCAATACATAAGGTACCGCTCCATCCCAAACACCATCTGTATTTTCCAAACCACCAATGGTACGGTATGCACCACCACTGCCTCCAAAAGCATAACCGTAAATATGTTTCTGTGTACTATAAATGCGGGCAGCAACAATACGTGAAAACTGTGCACATGCAGCATTGGCACGATAAGCACCTATCGTTGCGTCAATACCGGAACCTGGCATGCCTGCACCATATTTGCCGCCACCATTGCTTTCTATAAAATACGCTCCATGCGAAACAGAAAAGCCGATCTTGTCTCCTTCACCCGTTGCACCCTGCGATAAATTTTCATTGTCAGGAACCGGTGTTATGTATTGAAAAAAATGTCCTTCAAATTTTTCTTTTGCCGGAAAATAAAATGAGAAACGTGTATCTGTTCCTTTAAATCCACCATGCACATAATGATGATGTACTGGTTTATCACGCCATTCATCAACATCCACATAAGGCGCTTTGAACATGGTGTCTTTTACTGCAAAGTCCTGCGGAAAATCTTTTCCTTTCAATGACTCACTATTTTGAGCAAAACATACTGATGAGCAAACCATCATCAGGCTAAAAAGAGTTATGTAAATTTTCGAAGGAGACATACTGTTATAATTTAATAGAATGATTATAATTTACTGATCGTAACAAGAAACACATCATTCTCTCTTAAATCGAGTGTTTCACTGAATGTTTTATTTGAATTGACAAGAACATTCTTTTGAATGATTGGCGCACCATTATCTTTTTGCCTGATAGTTTGCACCTGTTGTTTGGTTAATTGAGACGGACTGCCCATTTCTTTATACAAAGTGTACGGGTCATTTGCTTTGTATCCTGTTTGATAAACCTTCAATTCATATTTTCCGGCTGGAAGATTTTTATAATTAATAGTGACTTTACCTTTTGTATTTGATGGTATGTCTTTCTTATAGTAATCTCTTTTATTTATTGAATCCGGAATGGTGGTTGTAAAATCCCATAACAATACCTGTACATTTCCTTTATCATCTTTGCAGGCAAACGATGTAGCGTCCAAAACATTTAATTCATGTTTGCCTAACCTGTTTAGATATTGATACGCATAAAAAGCAGGTTTATTGATGTCCTGGTAATTAATCATTCCAAAGCCATCGTGGAATGGCGTTGCCCGGGGACCCCTTTCTTCAAAAATATCCGTGAACGTCCAATACGACATAGCATTGGCAGCATTACCTGTCTTTTTTAATTTATCGAGAATGTACGCCGCCTGCCGGTAGTGGTCAAATAAACCATCGCCAGAACTCCATTCAGTATAAAACAACGGAAGCTTTGGCATTGAAGATTGTTCAATAATGTGTTTTGATTTTTTTACGGCATAAGGAATAACATCCATGTTTTTAGTAGTAATGGCCGCATCACTTGTATCTGTCCAGAATGTTTTATCGCTGCCATAATTATGAGTGCTGATAAAATCAAGTGGTGTTTTAGTACTGTCGCAATATTTTATCAGTTCAGGGATACATGCACTCACCGCTGTTGAAGGACCGCCAACCCGATAATCAGCCGAAACAGATTTTACCGCCCTTGCTGTAGCCTCGAATAATTTAAAATATTCAGCCTGGTCTCCAGACCAAAAGATGCTTTTTAAATTAGGCTCATTCCATACTTCAAAATACCATTGTTTTACTTCTGCTTCGCCGTAACGTTCCACCCAATGCTGTACCAATGCCTTTATTAAATTGCTCCATTTAGTGTAATCTTTTGGCGGCGAGATATTGGGCTTCCAGAAAAAGAAGGAAAGAGTTGCATTGGAACTTGCAAGTGTTTTAGGCATAAAGCCAAACTCAACAAAAGGTCTTACATGAATACTTAATAAAAAATCATACAGCTCATCTATATATTGCCAGTTGTAAATGGGATTGCCTTTACCATCTTCAAAATAAACCCCCATATCGTCATGCAATAATCCATGCATACATATGTAGCGAAAGCCACATTGTTCTTTTGCATATGTTAGCTGACGTTGCCAGTCTGCTCTTAAACCTTCATTTGCTCTTCCTGCTCCAACACATTCATTAAAAAAAATGTTGAATGTTCCTTTTACATCAGATATATAAACATTAATTGTTCTGTTTGTTTGTGCATGAAGTAACAGTGTAATGAATAAAGACAAAATGGTACAAAATATTTTTTTCATTTTGATAATTTATAACTTTAGTCAGGTTCACTATTTTGTTGAAATAACAATTTGTGCTGATGTTAATCCATCGCCTGTTGCTTTCAATATAATATTTCCACTGGCTCCTTTTGGTTGCACAATTGCCAAACATTTTCCTTTGAAAGTTTTGTGTTGCGGTTGCTGCATGCTTTCAACACCAGAAGGATTGGCATTGCCTGTTGCAATAATTTTACCGTTGCCACTAACACTAAAGTGTAACAAAAATGCTGCATCAGGAACAAGGTTGCCATTTGCATCAACTACTTCTGCAGTAACATAAGCAAGATCATTAGGATTTGCATGTATTTTTTTTCTATCTGCAAGGAGACGTATGCCTGCAGGTTTACCTGCTGTTTTCAACACAATCGAATCAACTGCTTTACCATTCTTTAAACCGATTGCTTTTAACACTCCGGGCTCATAATTAATATTGAACGTTGCGGTAAGTTTTGTTTCCGCAGATGCAGCTTGCACACCAATTGTTTTACCGTTCAATACAAGACGTACAGAATCGTATCTCGTGTAAACATGCACCTGCAAAAGTTTTCTTTCAGCGCCGGGAAAAGTATAGGATGCAACTTCATCTCCCCAGCCCCAAAAACTTACGGCTTCTTTATGCCCTTCAGGAATTGGTGTATGAACCAGCATTTCCAGTTTGCTTTTATTCCAAACAACATCACGATAATATGATTGCGGTTTTTTGCCACCAATCAAATCAATATCACCACAAAATGCATTGAACCAGGGGAAGTCCATTGTAAATTTTGTATTATTATCAAGCGATGTATGCCCAATACCTGTTTCACCCAAATAATCCATAGCCGTCCATACAAAATCCCCAATCACATAAGGGTGTTGCTCTACCAGTTGCCAGTTTTCAAAAGCCTGCAATGGAAAAGATTCTGTACCCATCATAATCCGTTGCGGAAATTTTGCATGATCTTTTTCATACTCCTTCATTTGATAGTTGTAACCACCAACATCAAGCAAAGCATAAGCCGCTGCGGTTGTATCCCATTTGTATTTGGGATGATCCCAGAAGAAACAAATGGCTTCTGTAACAGGTCTTGTGTCGTCGAGGCGCTTTACTTCATCGTGTAATGTTTTTGTGATGACAATGCCAGACGAGTCTGCCCGTTCATTGATCTCATTACCGATACTCCAGAAAATAACAGATGGATGATTGCGGTCACGAAGTACCATTGCATCAATATCAGGTTGCCAGCAGGTGTCGAAATACAAACCATAATCATCAGGATTTTTATGACGTTGCCACTGATCAAATGCTTCATCAATAACAATGAGGCCGAGCCGGTCACATGCATCAAGAAATTGCATGGAAGGAGGATTGTGACTTAAGCGGACTGCGTTATAACCAAACTGTTTTAACAATTCTACTCGTCTTTCTTCAGCCCGATCGATTGTAGCAGAACCCAAAGGACCATTATCATGATGCACACATCCACCTTTTAGTTCAACAGGTTTACCGTTGAGCAAAAAACCTTTATCAGCAGTAATGTTGATAGAACGAATGCCAAAATTTGTTACCACATGATCAATAATTTTATCTCCGCTCATTACATCTGTTACTGCATGATAGAGATAAGGCGATTCAGGTGACCAGAGATGAGGATTCGATAATGCGATTGATTGATTAGTTGAGTTACTGACCGGTGTTTCTGTTTTTCCAACAATATTATTTTTTGCATCAAGAATACTGGTGCGGAGTTTCAGAGACTTTACCTTTTGTTCATCATTGATTATTGATGTTTGAATATTTATAGCAGCAGATGCTTCTGAAACCTTTGGGGTAGTAATATAAACACCCCATTGTTCAATATGCACAGGATTCGTTACTGTTAACCATACATGGCGGTAAATACCCGAGCCACTATACCATCTTGAATTTTTTCCTTCGTTTCTGACACGTACTGCCAAAATATTTTCACCATTTTGTTTTAAGTATGGAGTAAGATCATAATAGAATGGTGTATAACCATAAGCATGAGTGCCCAGATGATGACCATTGATCCATACATCGCTGTTCATATAAACACCATCAAAATAAATAGTAACTCTTTTATTGGCGATATTGTTGAATGTAAAATGTTTACGGTACCAGCAAATACCGCCAACAGTATAACCTGTTGCTGTTGTGCCAATGCTTTTGGTTGTGAACGGACCAACCACTGAATCGGATTGATTGGGTAAGTCTTCGATGCTCCAATCATGAGGAAGATCAAGGGTTCTCCATTTTATATCATCATACGCAACGCCTGATGCATCAATAGTACTGTCTTTAATAAAACGCCAGTTGGCATCAAATAACCTGTTGCGGTTAGCTGCATTATTTTGTGCAGACGAAACTACAGAAGTGCTCAGGAGTAAGCATATGAGCAGTGTTCGGAATTGAAAAAAATTCATACATAATGTTTTAACTAATTCAGCTGTGTGATTTTTTAAAATCGGATACTTGCTTTAAAGCAATTGCTTTTTCTTGCTTTACACGTTCACCATCTGCATCGAACATACCTATTAAACTTCCTGTAAAATGATCGTCATCTTTTTTAGTCATTACAAGGTTTACATCATATCCCTGTGCATTGAAGTAAATAGTGGCTTCATTTCCGTTGACTTCTATCTTGTCAATTTTGGATGTTTGTGCACCGGTGGTATCAAGTATCACGCCGGTTAACGCTGAATCTTTTTTGGTAAGCACAACAATCATTTTTGCATCGCCCCCCGGAGTTCCTTTTATTAATACACTCCATTTGCCGGCAAAATAATCAGCACCGGTTTTTTGTGCTTTTGCACTCAACGATAATAGCAGAAATAATAATCCTGCAAAAAGAAAGCTTGTTTTTTTCATTTTTTAAATTTATAGGTTTTGAATAAATGAATCAGTTAAGGTGAATTGCAGGAAATACTTCAGCAACATAGTTATCGAAATCTGCCACACTTTCTGTTGTACATATCCCTCTGATTAATAAAGCTATACTATTGATGAAGATTATATCAACAGGCTTCCTGAACTTTTTGAATTTATTAGTTCTTGCAATCGCAACATAGATAGCAGATAAGGCTTCGAGAAAAATATCCGCATTAATATCTTTTTTGAAAAATCCGTCATCAATTCCCTGCTGTACAATTTGCTTAAATCTTAACCACACTTTTTTTACAACTTCCTTTTCAATTTTTTCCTCTATGTCTGCGTAGTAATAATTTAAATCTGTAAAAAACAATTTGTTGACTTTACATTCTTCTTCTATGCCGTGGTACCATACATCAAAAAGAAAAATAGCTGCATTTCCTCCTTTTTCAGATTTCTCGAATAACGCAAACTGTTGTGAGTAATATAACCGCAAGCATTCTTCAATTAGGTGTTCTTTATCCTTAAAATATTTGTAAAGCGTTTTTGTAGATATCCCTAACTGCGCCACAAGATTATCATTAGTCATTTTACGAACACCATGCTGCAAAAAATACTTCAGGCAAACTTTTAAAATCTCATTTTTTACATCTTTCATATTGGAAATGATTTAATACTAAATAATTTCCATCAAAGAAATGGAAATTATTTTAATAAAAAAAATTTCCATCAATAATTTTAAGCCGGATAACACGGTCTAATGAAATGCCAACGATTGTAAGGGTTTTAAAATTTGGACTACTCTAAAAAAATCACAGATATTCAATTCATAATCTTATGAGCTAGACTTTTACATCGCATAAGGCCCTTAGCTATACAGGGTTAGTAAAATATAAATTAGAAAATGAAAGTAGCAATTAACTATTCCGACAGTCCATGACAGTTGGAAAATCAGCCCTTTTTATTTTTAGGCATTAAAAAACTCTTGCTATTAATGAAAAAGATTGCTTCTGCAGTAGCGCTGCTTTTACTGGCAGCAACTGGGTTCACTCAAAAAAAGGACAGTTTGTACAATGCTTTCGTAGCTCCTCCTAATTCAGCCAAACCCCGTGTATGGTGGCATTGGATGAATGGAAATATTACCAAAGATGGTATAAGAAAAGATTTGCAATGGATGCACAGGGTGGGTATTGGTGGTTTTCAAAATTTTGATGCAGCACTGGCAACACCACAAATTGTTGACAAACGTTTAACCTATATGACGCCAGACTGGATCGATGCGTTTAAGCTCACTACTAAACTGGCTGACTCATTAAAATTAGAAATGGCGATTGCCGGTTCTCCCGGCTGGAGTGAGAGTGGCGGCCCTTGGGTGAAACCGGAAGATGGGATGAAGAAAATTGTTTGGTCTGAAACCCGTGTAAAAGGTGGCACTTCAACTATTAAATTAATGCAGCCACCAGGTACAACAGGTCCGTTTCAAAATATAATTATGCAGGCCGGTTTTGGTGAAACCATTGATGTTTCAAAGCTTTCTGTTTTTTATAAAGATGTTGCAGTGGTAGCATTCAAGTTGCCTGAAGCAGATAAATCATTAAACGATTTAGGTGCAACTGTTACAGCAAGCGGCGGCAACTTTTCATTACAGCAATTAACCGATGGCGACGTAAACACAAATGTTCTTTTGCCAAGAGATTCCGCAACCGGTTTTGGATGGATTCAATTTGCATTTCCACAGGTACAAACTATAAAAGCAATCACGATGGTTGGCGGTGGAGAGCCGGGTGTGTTTGGTTTTGGTGCAGCAGCAAAAGATAGTCGTAAACTGGAAGCATGCGACGATGGTATCAATTATAAATTTGTTTGTGTCATACCTCCTGGTGCCATACTTCAGCAAACAATTAATATACCTGCAACCACTGCAAAATATTTTCGCATTACAGTAAAAAATCCGCCAAAGGCTACAAACCCGGGTGCCGCATTTGGTTTTGGAGGTGATGTAAAAGATATTGGCGGCACGGAGATTGCAGAAATTTATTTGCATACTGCAAATGTTATTGAACGATTTGAAGAGAAAGATGCGTTTGCACCTGTTGGTGATTTGAATACAAAGATGACGGCACCATCAAAAGATGTTGTTTCAACAAATAATATTATTAATCTCTCAAACAAAATGAGTGAAGGTGGTTCTTTAAACTGGACTGCTCCTGATGGCGAATGGAAAGTTGTTCGTTTTGGTTATTCATTGATGGGCATTACAAACCATCCTGCATCTGCCGAAGCAACAGGACCTGAAGTTGATAAGCTTGACCCTGTTGCCATAAAAAATTATTTCACCAATTATTTAAATCAATATAAAAATGCTACGGGTGGATTGATGGGTATGAAAGGTGGCTTGCAATACATCATAACGGATAGTTGGGAAGCCGGTGCACAAAACTGGACAGCAAACCTGCCACAGGAATTTCATAAGCGACGTGGTTATAGTATGTTCTTATGGATGCCGGTGTTGACAGGACATATTGTTCAAAGCTCAGAAGCCAGTGAAAAATTCTTATTTGATTTCAGAAAGACATTGAGTGAAATGGTTTCAGAATATCATTATGATGGACTAACAAAAATTCTGGCTGAATGGGGAATGAAACGTTATTCCGAATCACATGAAGATGGAAGGGCTTTAATAGCAGATGGAATGGAAGTAAAGAGAACAGCAGCTATACCAATGTCAGCTTTATGGACACCCAATCCATTTATCAATCAGAATGATCAGACAAAACATACGATTGATATTCGTGAGTCAGCTTCAGTAGCACATATCTATGGACAAAATTTAGTGGCGGCGGAATCATTAACAGCCTTGGGTATTGGCGGGGTAGCCTGGTCATACTATCCTGAAAATTTAAAACCAAGTGTTGATTTGGAATTAGCCAATGGATTGAATCTTTTTGTAATTCACTGTTCACCTCATCAGCCAAAAGATGATAAAATTCCCGGCTTGGGTCTCGGACCATTTGGTCAGTGGTACACACGTCATGAAACATGGGCTGAACAGGCTACTGTATGGAATGCTTATTTGAGTCGTAGTTCTTATATGTTGCAGCAGGGAAAATTTGTTGCCGATGTATTATATTATTATGGTGAAGACAATAACATCACCAATCTATTCGGGAAGAAACCACCAGTTATCCCTGAAGGATATAACTATGACTTCGTCAATACGGATGCATTGGTAAATCTGCTTTCTGTAAAAGATGGAAAATTGATTACACCGAGCGGTATGAGTTATCGTGTACTGGTGTTAGACAGCAGTGCAGTAAAAATGTCAGTATCAGCATTGCGTAAATTAAATGCATTGGTTAAAGCTGGTGCTACAGTAGCAGGAGTAAAACCAACAGCATCGCCCAGCTTAGCAGATGATGTGAATGAGTTTAATAAATTAGTGAGTGAAATATGGTCATCTTCCAATTCAAAAGTAACAGCGGGTAAATCGTTAAGTGATGTATTAAATGTAGCTGCTGATTTTAGTTATACAAAACCACAAAGCAATACCAATTTATTATATGTGCATCGCAAAACCAATGACCGTGATATTTATTGGATAAATAGCCGCACAACTAATGTGGAAGATCTGGAAGCAACATTCCGCATCACCGGTAAAGTTCCTGAATTGTGGTTTGCTGAAACTGGTAAAACTGAACCATTGTCATACACTATTGCTAATGGAGTTACCAAAGTAAAACTACATCTGGAACCGAATGATGCGGTGTTTGTAGTGTTTAAAAACAAAGCAACTAAGAACAGTGTTGAGTTACCGGCTGTTAAAGTTTCTGATGTTGCTGCTGTTAATGGTGAATGGGAAATCAGCTTTCAACCAAACAGGGGAGCACCAGTATCTATTACAGTAAATGAATTAAGTTCATGGTCAACCAATGCAGATGCAGGAGTAAAATATTTTTCCGGTACAGCAACTTATACTAAAACTATCAATGCATCAGCTGATTGGTTTGCCAAAGATGCTGAGTTGTGGTTAAACTTAGGTGATGTAAAAAATTTAGCAGAAGTAATTGTAAATGGAAAATCATTAGGTATTCTCTGGAAAAAACCATTCCGTGTAAGTATAAGTGGTGCATTAAAACCCGGTAATAATAAACTTGAAATAAAAGTGACCAACTTATGGGTAAACAGGCTGATTGGAGATGCGCAACCAAATGTTACCAATAAAATTACATATACCACCATGCCTTTTTACCAGGCCAATTCACCTTTACTACCATCTGGTTTATTAGGCCCGGTTAAGTTAACTTCAGTAAATAGGAAATAAAAATTATAAGTTTAGTCAATGAAACGAATACGATTGCTCTTGATAGGATTCTTAGTTGTGCAAGCTGGAAATGCACAGCAAGTAGTATCGTTATATAATAGCAAGGCCCCTGGCTCTGAAAAGTGGTCATGGACAGAGAAGGCAAAATATTATAGCATGATGCAGGATACAATAGTTTATAATGTTTCCCAGCCAACGTTAACGGTCTATCTTCCTGATTCATCAGTTGCGAATGGTACTGCAGTTATCATTTGTCCCGGAGGTGCTTTTCATCAATTGTCAATAGGAAGTGAAGGATCATGGGTTGCCAAATGGCTCAATAAAAAAGGTGTAACTGCATTTGTATTGCGTTATCGTTTAGTTCGTAGTTTAACGGATGACCCTGTTAAAGAAACCTTTTCTAAAATGAATGATAAGGCAAAGCTGGATAAGGAAAACGATTCAGTTGTAACAATGGCAATAGCAGATGGAAAGAAGGCCATTGAATTTGTAAGAACACATGCCGCAGAATATCGCATCAATCCAAAACGAATTGGAATAATGGGTTTCTCAGCCGGTGGTACAGTAACCATGGGCGTGGGATACACATACAATGAATCAAATCGTCCGGATTTTTTAGCCCCAATTTATTTCTATCGAAATGCATTAGGTCCACAGTCCGTACCCAAAGATGCACCTCCAATTTTTATCTGTGCTGCCAGTGATGACCAACTTGGTTTTGCTACTCACAGCAGCAACCTGTATAATGAATGGCTGGCCGCAGGGAAATCTGCTGAGTTGCATATGTTTTCAAAAGGGGGACATGGTTTTGGAATGCACCGCCAGGGGCTACCTTCCGATAAATGGATAGAAAGCTTTGGCGAATGGCTAAATGTTTTGGGGCTATTAAAAAATAAAGAATAAATTAAGTGCTGAATTAACCGACAGTACATGACAGAGGACTAATAATTAATTGCAAATTTTACAACAGGTTTTGCTATAAAATAAACATCCGATGCAGGCTATATTAGGAGTTATATTTCATTTCATAGGCGGTTTTGCTTCCGGCAGTTTTTATATGCCCTATAAAAAAGTAAAAGGCTGGCACTGGGAAAGTTTCTGGATTGTAGGTGGTATCTTCTCCTGGTTTATTGTGCCGCCGTTAGCTGCTTTTCTCACTATTCCCGGTTTTGCTGATATCATCAAACACACAGATGCATCTACCATCGGCTTAGCTTATTTGTTTGGAGTGTTATGGGGAATTGGCGGATTAACTTATGGATTGGGTGTCCGTTACCTCGGTGTTTCATTGGGCAGCAGCATCATTCTTGGATTATGCATGGTGTTTGGTTCACTCATTCCATCCATCTATTATAATTTCTTTCCCAAAGAAGGTAAGGATACATTTTCCATGCTGTTAAATTCTCAATGGGGATTAACAGTGCTGACAGGATTGATTGTTTGCGTAATCGGTATCATCATTTGCGGCAAAGCAGGAATGATGAAGGAAAAACAAGTTTCATCCGGTATTACTGACGCACATGGAGCAGATGCGGCTACTGAATATAAATTTGGATTAGGAATGTTTGTGGCTATTGTTTCCGGTGTGTTAAGTGCCTGTTTTAATTTTGGTTTGGAAGCTGGTAAACCAATGGCAGCAATAGCCAATCAATTATGGAAAGCAGCTAATCCCAATGAGGGAGAATTTTTATACCAGAACAATGTTACCTACGTGGTAGTGTTGTGGGGCGGGTTAACCACCAACTTCATCTGGTGTATGATTTTAAATGCCCGTAACAAAACTTTTGGTGATTATACCAATAAGAAAACTCCATTATTCAACAACTATCTTTTCTCAGCATTAGCTGGTACTACCTGGTTTCTTCAATTCTTTTTCTATGGTATGGGAGAAAGTAAACTCGGTAACGGACCAAGCTCATGGATACTGCACATGGCGTTTATCATTTTAGTTGCCAATATGTGGGGATTGGTTTTGAAAGAATGGAAAGGGGTGAATAAAAAAACAATCATAACCATTGTCGCCGGTATTGTGATAATGATTGTATCGGTGCTGATTGTTGGTTATGGTAATTCATTAAAATAATAACACGTAAGATTTAAAATCGAAAGATATGTCAACAGTGGAAGTAAAAAAGTTTAAACATGTGAGCTACCTGTGGGATGAAGCCAAAGCGGCGGAATTAGCAGGTGATGAAGTAGCCTTGTTAGTGTATCGTTCCAATTTATTAGGAGCTGATTTGCGACTGACCAATTATGGTGGTGGAAACACTTCCTGTAAAGCGATGGCAAAAGACCCGTTGACAGGAAAAGAAGTGGAAGTAATGTGGGTAAAAGGAAGCGGTGGCGATTTGGGTACAATGAAACGCAACGGCCTGGCTGCTTTGTATGTTGACAGGTTGAGAGCATTAAAAAATATTTATCGTGGTATTGAGCATGAAGATGAAATGGTTGAGTTGTTTAATCATTGTATTTATGATTTGGCTTCCAAAGCTCCATCCATCGATACACCTTTACACGGTTTTCTTCCGTTCAAACATATTGACCATTTACATCCTGATGCAGCTATAGCTATTGCAGCAGCGAAAGACGGAGAAAAAATCACCAAAGAATTATTTGGTGGTACTATTGGTTGGGTAAAATGGCAGAAGCCGGGTTTTGATTTGGGATTGCAATTAAAAAAATGTTTGGATGAAAATCCCGGTATCCGTGGTATCATGCTCGGTTCGCATGGTTTGTTTACATGGGGAGATACTGCTTATGAAAGTTATATCAACACACTTGAAGTAATTGAACGTTGTGCAGAATACCTGCAAGAAAAAATAAGTAAGCAAACGGCAGTATTTGGTGGTGTCAGGGTGAAGTCATTGCCTGCAGAGAGTCGTAATCGTATGGCTGCATCATTGGCCCCCGTACTGCGTGGTTTGTGTTCATCGCAAACAAAAATGATTGGTCATTTTACTGATGATGAACGAGTGCTGGAGTATATCAATTCAAATGATCTGGACAGATTAGCTCCGTTGGGTACAAGTTGTCCCGACCATTTTCTCCGCACTAAAATTTCTCCATTAGTTTTGAATTTAGCAACAGATGAGGATTTAAGTGATGTAAAAACGATAAAAGAAAAAATCAGTCCTTTATTTGATGCCTACAGAAAAATGTATGCAGATTATTATAACACCTGCAAACATTCCAATAGTCCTGCAATGCGTGACCCTAACCCGGTGGTAATATTATATCCCGGCTTTGGTATGTTTACTTTCGCAAAAGACAAACAAACAGCAAGAGTAGCTGCAGAATTTTATATCAACGCCATCAATGTAATGAAAGGTGCGGAAGCAATTTCTGAATACACTTCCTTGCCAAGACAAGAAGCGTTCAATATTGAATACTGGTTGTTGGAAGAAGCCAAGCTGCAACGCATGCCCAAACCAAAACCATTAAGCGGCCGCATTGCATTGATAACAGGCAGCGCCGGTGGTATTGGAAAAGCTATTGCAAAAAAATTTGCTGATGAAGGTGCCTGTGTTGTTCTTTCTGATAACAACGCTGAAAGATTAGAAGATGCTAAAGCAGAATTTAATAAACAATATGGTAAAGATGTTTTTACCGGCGATATACTCGATGTAACCAATGCATCTACCATTCAGCAAACAATTACTACCGCTGTACTGGCATTTGGAGGAATTGATATTGTAGTAAACAATGCCGGACTTTCTATTTCAAAACCAATTGAAGAACATGCAGAGAAGGACTGGGATTTATTGTACGATGTGTTGGTGAAAGGACAATTCCTCGTTACACAATCTGGAGTAGAAGTGATACGTAAACAAAACATGGGCGGTGATGTACTGAATATAGTTAGCAAGAACGCATTGGTAAGCGGACCAAACAATGCTGGTTATGGTTCGGCCAAAGCAGCTCAATTACATTTATCAAGATTGAATGCGGCTGAATTAGGGAAAGATAAAATAAGAGTGAACGTGGTGAATCCTGATGCGGTGATTTCCGGAAGTAATATCTGGAGTGGCGGCTGGGCCGAGGGAAGAGCTAAAGCTTATGGCATTACCGTGGAAGAGTTACCGGCTTATTATGCCAACCGTACTTTACTAAATGAAATTATTTCACCGGAAGATATTGCCAATGCCTGTTTTGCTTTAGTCGGCGGATTATTAAATAAATCAACCGGCAATGTGTTGAATGTGGATGGCGGTGTGGCAAATGCTTTTGTAAGGTAATGTTGTAACTTAGGTTATCAATCACTACCAGTTATGCAAAGAGTAGCTTTTAAAATGAAACTCTTTAAAGGAAAAGAAGACGAGTACAAAAAAAGACATGATGCATTATGGCCTGAGCTGGCAATGCTGTTAAAAGAAAGTGGTATTCATTCTTATTCTATTTTTTTAGATGAAGAGACGAGTGAATTGTTTGGCTATTTATTGATTGAAGACCCGCAACAATTAAATGAATTGCCTCATCATCCGGTTATGAAAAAATGGTGGGCTTATATGAAAGACATTATGGAGACAAACACTGATAACAGTCCGGTGAATATCCCTTTAAAAGAAGTTTTCTATTTACAATAAAATGAATTTATGCTGGCGGATAAGAATAAAATTGCTGAGATCAATCAATCATTGTTAACTGAACATCGTCGCAGGTTTGAATATGCAGCTTCCGAAGTAAAAAATGTGGAAGCTATTATTCAAAAATTGATTGATTTTAATATTGCCATTCCCAGTTGGGCTTTAGGTACAGGTGGAACAAGATTCGGAAGATTTTCCGGTGCCGGTGAACCACGGTCTCTTGAAGAAAAGATGGAAGACATTGGTTTGCTGCATGCAATCAATCAATCAAGCGGTGCTATTTCATTACATATTCCATGGGACATTCCAAAAGATTATAAGGCTATTAAATTTTTAGCGACTCAATTAGGATTGAAGTTTGATGCGGTTAACTCCAATACATTCCAGGATCAGCAGGACCAGGAACTGAGTTATAAGTTTGGTTCATTGCAGCATGTTGATAAGGCAGTACGCAAACAAGCCATCGAACATAATATTGAAGTAATAAAACATGGTGTGGAATTGGGATCTGAAGCATTGACGGTTTGGCTGAGTGATGGAAGTTGTTTTCCGGGGCAATTGAATTTTAGAAAAGCTTTTCAAAATACACTCGAGAGTTTGCAGGAGATATATGCAGCATTGCCGGATGATTGGAAACTGTTTGTAGAGTATAAAGCTTTCGAACCCAATTTTTATTCCATGACAGTAGGAGATTGGGGACAATCATTGCTATATGCAAATAAACTCGGACCAAAAGCATATACATTGGTTGATTTAGGTCATCATTTACCCAATGCAAACATTGAACAGATTGTTGCATTGTTGTTGATGGAAGGGAAACTGGCCGGTTTTCATTTTAATGACAGTAAATATGGTGATGATGATTTAACTGCCGGAAGCATTAAGCCTTACCAGTTGTTTTTAATTTTTAATGAACTGGTTGAAGGAATGGATGCAAGAGGAATGAATCATGCAACAGATTTGGGTTGGATGATTGATGCGAGTCATAATGTAAAAGACCCATTGGAAGATTTACTGCAATCAGTAGAAGCAATTATGCTGGCTTATGCGCATGCATTGATAGTTGACAGAAAAAAACTGAATGCTGCACAGGAAAAAAATGATGTGGTGGCTGCACAGGAAATATTGCAAAATACTTTTCGTACGGATGTAAGGGTAATTGTGGCTGAAGCAAGATTAAGAAGCGGTGGTGCATTGAATCCTTTGCAATTCTTCCGTGAACAAAAAATAAGAGAGCAACTGATAAAAGAAAGGGGGACAAAAACAGTAGCAACGGGGCTTTGAGTGAGTGGTGAATGGTGAGTTGTGAGTGTCTATTGTAATCAAATTTTCAAAATGCCTGACTCTATTGAATTTCAATTAGCAGTATTTTTATCCCCTCCGGGGAGGGGCATTAGTGTTATAAAATAAAGGACTATTTAATAGGGGTGGGTCACGATGCGGAAATTCGAAGTGACCCTTAACTGAGTACTCACAACTGACTACTCACCACTCACAATATGACTCAGCTTCCTGCAATAGCAATCTTCGATGTTGGCAAGACCAATAAAAAACTGTTGTTATTTAATGAACAGTACAAGTTGATATTTGAAGAAAGTAAACAGTTTGCTGAAATAAAAGATGAAGATGATTTTCCATGTGAAGATGTGATTGCATTGACGAATTGGATAAAAGAATCATTTGAAAAAATACTGCATGATGAACGATTCGAAGTTAAAGGAGTAAATTTTTCCGGCTATGGCGCCAGTTTCGTTTTGCTGGATGAACAATTGAATGTAACACTTCCTTTATATAATTATCTTAAACCATTTCCTTCTTCATTAAAGGAAAAGTTTTATGCTGATTATGGCGGTGAAAGTTTGGTAGCGAAGCAAACTGCTTCACCTGTTTTAGGTAATTTGAATTCAGGTATGCAATTGTACCGGTTAAAATATGAAAAAAAGGAAGCATTCAACAAAATAAAATACGCTTTACATCTTCCGCAATATTTAAGTTTTGTGTTGACTAATAAAGTGTACAGCGATATTACCAGCATTGGCTGTCATACCAACTTATGGGATTTTCAGCAACAGCAATATCATGCATGGGTAAAAGTAGAAAAGATTGACAGTAAGTTTCCTGAAATAAAGAGCAGTGATGTTGTTGGCGGATTTGTTGATGAAAATATTCCTGCCGGCATTGGTTTGCACGACAGTTCCTCCGCACTTATACCTTATTTAATTTCTTTTACTGACTCTTTCGTTTTATTGTCAACTGGAACATGGTGCATTACATTAAATCCGTTTAACCATACTCAATTAACAGATTATGAATTGCACCAGGATTGTTTATGTTTTCTCTCCTACAAAGGAAAACCGGTTAAAGCTTCCCGGTTGTTTGCCGGTTATGAACATGAGCAACAAACAAAAAGATTGGCAACATACTTTAATAAATCAGAAGATTATTACAAGTCGGTAATGTATGATTCATCTTTAGTTGACAATTACAGAAATAAAGCAAAAATTTCTTTAGCAGATGAACAATCAGCAATGGTTGGTCAGTCTGCTTTTAGTAAAAGAGAGTTATCGTCTTTTAAAACATATGAAGTTGCTTATCATCAATTGATAGCTGATATTATTGAGCAGCAAATTCACAGCACCAATATTGTTTTGAAGGGAACAAATGTAAAAAGGATATTTGTGGACGGCGGTTTCAGTAAAAATCAAATTTATATGCAATTGCTGGCTGATGCTTTTCCAGGGATTGAAGTGTATGCGGCAACTATTCCGCAGGCTTCGGCATTGGGGGCGGCTTTGTGTATTCACGAACATTGGAACAGTAAAGATTTGCCTGGCGACATTATCGAATTAAAATATTATACACCCGAACAAAAATTAATTCAGCACTAAAAATAAATTATGAAAAAGAGTTTGGTGTTTATCGTTTGCTTGTTATTTTTTTCGATTGCTTTCTCACAGGTAACTGTTTCAGATTTGCTGTGTAATAATTTAAAAAATCCTGTTGGTATTGGAACTGCAAAGCCAAGATTTAGCTGGCAGCTAAATTCAACGCAGAGAAATGTAAAACAAGCTGCTTATGAAATCAAAGTAAGCAATGGAAAGGAAGTAGTTTGGAGCAGTGGTAAAATTAATTCTGATAAATCTGTGATGGTAGATTATGCCGGCAAGTCATTGCAATCAGGAAAAAAATATAACTGGCAGGTAAGAGTATGGGATAATAATGGCAAAGCATCTGCCTGGAGTTCATTAGCTTCTTTTCAAACAGCACTATTAGACAAAGCTGAATGGAAAGCCAAATGGATAACACCTAGTTATGAAGAGGATGCTTTAAGAGCTAGTCCATTATTTAGGAAAGAATTTTCATCCGCCAAAAAAATAGTCAATGCAACTGCTTATATCACTTCTCATGGTTTATATGAAGCACAAATAAACGGGCAAAGAGTAGGCGATGCTTATTTAACACCGGGATGGACTGCTTACAAAAAGCGTTTGCAATTTCAAGCTTATGATGTAACTGGTTTATTAAAGAATGGAAACAACGCTATTGGTGTAACGCTGGGAAGTGGTTGGTACAGGGGAATTATTGGTTTCACTAATAGTGTAAATGTATATGGAAAAGATATCGCTTTGTTATTTCAACTGGTTATTACTTATAGTGATGGAAGCACAGAATCTATTGTTTCAGATGAAAGCTGGAAGTCCTCCACTGGTTCTATTGTGTATGCAGAAATTTATAATGGTGAAACGATTGATGCCCGAAAAGAAAAGAAAGGATGGGCATTGCCGGGTTATAATGATGCAGCATGGTCATCAGCGAAGGTGGCTGATTTCTCAAAAGATGTTTTAGTAGCAGAAGAAAACGAGCCGGTTAAAAAACATGAAACATTCAAGCCGGTAAAAATTTTCACTACACCAAAAGGAGAAAAGGTACTTGACTTTGGGCAAAACTTAGTTGGCTGGGTGATGCTGAAAGCAAAAGGTAATGCAGGTGATAAAATTGTATTGTCACATGCAGAAGTATTAGATAAGTATGGAAATTTTTATACTGACAATCTTCGTGAAGCTAAAGCACAGGACGCTTATATTTTAAAAGGTGGTGAAGAAGAAAGTTTTGAACCGCATTTTACATGGCAGGGTTTCCGCTATATACGAATAGAAGGTTATCCAGGAGAAATTAAACCGGAAAATTTTACGGCTGTGGCTTTGTATTCTGATATGCAACCAACAGGAACATTTACTTCTTCTAATCCGTTAATCAACCAGCTTCAGCATAATATTCAATGGGGACAAAAAGGGAATTTCCTTGATGTGCCAACTGATTGTCCGCAAAGGGATGAACGTTTGGGATGGACTGGTGATGCACAGGTTTTCTCCCGTACCGCCTCGTTTAATATGAATGTGCATAGTTTCTTTTCCAAATGGTTGAAAGATGTGGATGCTGACCAGCAAAAAGGTGTAGTGCCTTTTGTTATTCCCAATGTATTGGGTGCTGCTATCAGCAGTGCCGGTTGGGCTGATGTGGCAACTATTATTCCATGGAATATGTATTTGGCTTATGGTGATAAACAAATTTTAGAAAACCAGTACAGCAGTATGAAAGCTTATGTGGAAAGCATAAGAGCAATTGCAAAAGATAATTTATGGAATAGCGGTTTTCATTTTGGTGACTGGTTGTTTTATCGCCCTGAAGATGATAATGATGGAAGAGCAGCTGTTACAGATAAATATTTAATTGCCCAGTGTTTTTATGCCAACTCAACCCAACTGCTTATCAATGCAGCTAATGTTTTAGGTAAAACAGATGAGGTGAATAATTATACAGCACTCCTATCAAAAATTAAGGAAGCATTTAATAAAGAGTATGTAACTAATAATGGTCGATTGGTTTCTTCAACACAAACAGCGTATGTGTTAGCATTAAACTTTGATATGTTACCGGAAGCTCTAAGAGAACAAGCTGCTAAACGGTTAGCAGAAAATGTAAAGAGTTATGGTAATCATTTGACCACTGGTTTTTTGGGAACTCCTTATTTATGTCATGTGCTCACCCGTTATGGTTATACCGATGTTGCATACAAATTATTATTGCAGGAAACATATCCGTCGTGGTTGTATCCTGTTAAGATGGGTGCAACAACTATATGGGAAAGATGGGATGGACAAAAACCAGACAGTACTTTTCAAACTCCAGGTATGAATTCATTCAACCACTATTCTTATGGAGCTATTGGTGACTGGATGTATCGTAAAATGGTTGGATTGGATACTTATGAAGATGGAGTAGGATATAAGCATATAAAAGTAAAACCATATATAGGCGGAGGCCTTACTGCAGCATCTGCAAGTTTGCAAACTTATTATGGTAAATTAAGCAGTGGCTGGAAAGTAAATGCAGATAATATTACAATGGATGTGGAGATTCCTGCAAACACAACAGCTACTATTTATATTCCGGCTGATAATGCAGAAGCGATTACAGAAGGAGGGAAACCATTAACAGCAGTGGCCGATATTAAAATAGTTGGGAAAGAAGAGAATTATGTGGTAGTAAATGTTGGTTCCGGAACGTATCATTGTGTGGCCGCTAAGCCAAAAGCAGAAACTGTCACAATCAATACAGAAGAATATATTGGTGAATACAAAGTGGCCGAGGGGATGATTAGTAAAATTGAAGTAAAAGCAAAAGAAGGTAAATTGATATTGCTGGTGTATAATAATAGTGGAGAGCTTGACCCTGTAAAAGGAGTGAAAGACCAGTTTAGCGGTGCTGATGGTTCAGTAGTAAATTTTATTCGTGATAGTAATGGTAAAGTGATAAAAGTTAAACTCTCTGCATTAGGAATGTTATTTGAAGGAACAAAACAATAGTGATTATGAAATGGGAATACAATTCAAAGTACCCGGCAATTGATGATTTACGCAATAAAGCAAAAAGAAAAATACCAAGATTCGCATTTGAATACCTGGATGGAGGATGTAATGAAGATGTGAACCTGTATAAGAATACGACTGAGTTAAGAGAAGTAGAATTAGCTCCATATTATTTGAATAATTATTCAGGTGCTGATTTAAAAACAGAATTATTTGGTCATGTATATGATGCACCCTTTGGTGTAGCACCGGTAGGTTTACAGGGATTGATTTGGCCTAACTCGCCTGAGATACTGGCGAAAGCAGCAGTTGCACATAACATTCCATTTATATTAAGCACAGTAACTACTTCCAGCATTGAACGAATCAGTGAAATAACAGAAGGAAAAGCATGGTATCAATTATATCATCCTGCTGATAGTAATTTAAGAGATGATATTTTAAAGAGATTAGATGCAGCAAAATATCCGGTGCTGGTTTTACTGAGTGATGTGCCATCATTCGGTTATCGTCCAAGAGATATACGAAATGGTTTAGCAATGCCACCACGCATGACGCTGAGTAATATTTTACAAATCATGACAAAACCTGAATGGGCTATTAAAACACTCATTCATGGCACACCCAATTTTGCCACCTTAAAACCATATATGGAAAAAGGGTTAAGCATGAAACAATTAGGTTTGTTTATGAACAAAACTTTTTCGGGCAGGCTGAATGAAGAAAGAATAAAACCCATTCGTGATAAATGGAAAGGAAAAATTATTTTGAAAGGTGTGGCAACAGAAGCAGATACAGAACTCGCCATTAAGTTAGGAATGGATGGAGTAATTGTTTCTAATCATGGCGGCAGACAATTAGATGCTGGTCAATCAGCCATTAAATCAATGGAACCAATTGTAAAAAATTATAAAGGCAAAATAAAAATTATGATGGACAGTGGTATTCGCACTGGTCCGGATATTGCCCGAACATTGGCGAGTGGTGCTGAATTTACTTTTCTTGGCCGTTCCTTTATGTACAGTGTTGCGGCTTTGGGTAATGAAGGAGGCAACCATATAATAAGCAGTTTGAAAACACAACTCAAACAAGTAATGGAGCAGGTGTGTTGTACTGTAACGGCAGACTTAAAGAATCATTTAACCCGTTGTGCGATTAAGCCGCCAAGGCATGTTTTAAATGATTAATTGGTTTTTGATTCTGATAATTAATCCATTGGAGCAATGTAGTTGCGGCAATCTTAGTTATCAGTCTTGTTTTTAACCCTGCCAGGGAT
>JACQDV010000020.1 GCA_016200915.1 Sphingobacteriales bacterium | reverse complement strand
TTAAGCGATATGTAAAATATCAGGAAGAAGAAGAACGCAGAGAGGAGGAAGATCAAAATGATTTCAAGCAGCCTGAACTTGGGTTTTAGCCCTTTGGGCTACTTCTTCAAGCCACCGCCTTTGGCGGTGGTAATTGACTTGCTTTTTGTTTTTGCCGGTTGTTTCGGAAGAGGATTATTGCTATCAAAAGAATTACACCCAGCACAGCAACCAAACCAAGCATATTCATTTTATTTGCATAAGCTGTTTTTTCTTCATCCAGTTTTTTTAAACGTTGCTGTTCATCGAAAGCAAATTTTTGGTATTTAGTAAGACTGGCTATTCTTGCATTCTTAAGACTGTCATTTAATCTGTTTGATAATTTTTCATACTTGAAAGCACTGTCTGTTTTATTGTATAATTGATATGCATCGGAAAGGCGCTGATAAGCCTGTTGCAGAGAACCTGGTAAGCCAGTGATTCGGGCGGCACCTAATGCCTTGTTCGCATACAACAGGCTTGAATCTTTATTGTTTTGCCGTGCATATAAACCAGATACACCGGAGTAAGCACCTGCTAATGACCTGACATAGTTATCAGAAAGGTTTATGGCTATTGACTTATATGCAAAGGCTAAAGCCGAATCATACATGCCTTTTCGATAATAAGCAAGTGCCAAATTCCCTAATGAAGCTCCGGTTCTCCTATAACCGGCTGCAGCCGCATAGTTCAGCGCTTTGGTTGTAAACATAATTGCGGAATCGGGTGGTAAAAGATTGGAAATGCTTGATAAACCCGTGTATACCACTTTGCCATTATTGATAGACTCTCCCAATTTAAACGCCTCCTCGTAGGATGATCTTTGTTTTTCCCGTTCACCCAACTGGCCCAATAGGTTTCCCATCATTTGATAATTCTGGGCCAATATGGAAATCCGGGCATCATGACCATTTTCTGAATTTGAAAAAGTCCATAGCCGCCAATTTTCTGATTCGTTTTTTTTATCATCTGCCAGTTTCATGGCTTCAGTAAAGTATTCATAGGATTTCATGTAATCGCCTAACAACGACAGGCAATATCCTGCCTGGCTGTATGCGTCAGCTTGCCATAACTTCATGTTCAATTTTTTGGAAAGCACCAATTGCTGTTCATGAAAATATAAGCCGCTGTCAGCAATAAAATCCTGGTAATAAAAACCGAGACTGCGGAAGGCAGCCAACTTTAGTGTGTCGTTTGTTTGATTTACTACTGAACGCTTCAGACTATCGGCTTGCTGAGCTGTTACATATCCCCATGTAGGATCTTTTTGGGCCATGGTGAATGCAGGTAGCAAACAGAGCAGGAATATTTTTATTAAAGATTTCATTTTAATTTCTTTTGTTGTTTAGCAGGAGGTAAAAAATTTTCACCTGTTACCACTTTCTTTCCAGTTTTATTTTCCAGTGCAAGCCTGGCATCTTTTGCAATCTTTCCACCTTTTTTTCCTGCTGTCGCATTTTGCTTCAACCCTTTTGCCTTTCCGGTTTCTGCTATTTGTCGTGTTGATAATTCTGCAAGTGCAGTAAAAATCAATTCAGCCTCACTCATGTGGTCACGCAGATTTTGTGATTTTAATCCTTTCAAATTTTTATGTTGTTTTACTGAAAGGCCTGCCCACTCTGTATGGATAATATTAGTAAGGAATGCAAACTCATCGGATTTTTCTACACCGCTTTGTTTCCAGTAATCAGTTAATTTATTTCTTGTTTCCTGTCCCGTCATTCTTTGTTGTATCCACTTGTCGTTACGCCCTAGCTTTTGCCAGTTTTCCCTTGCACGGTCAAGGCTTTGTTCAGGGTCAGCTATTTCTTTCATTCTTTCGTAACCGGTTTTTGCCAACCATTGTTTAAATGGTTCTGCTTTAGGAGATGGGATGGATTGAATGATGCGAAGCAGCACTTGCGTTTCTGCCACATCGGTTTCCCTCATTTTGCCATCACTGGCTTTCATTTTCAACTGTCGACAAACTGTCGACAGTTCAAGACCATCCTCAGTTTTAACCCTTGCTTTCATTTTGAACCAATAGTCTCTGGGGTTAATGCTCTCAGTTAATATGGCAATCACATCAATAACAGAGAAAAACCATTTCTGATTTTCTTCATCCCAATGGGTCCTTACTTTCTGCTGTTCAAACAGCTTCACTTCATTTTTCATTTTCACTAAGTATTAAAAGGTAATTGAATTATAAACTCACTCCCTTCTCCTTCCTTCGTCTCCACCTTCAACTCACCACCATGTGCTTTTACAATATCATAACTCAAACTCAAACCCAATCCCGTTCCTTGTCCTGTAGGTTTGGTAGTAAAGAAGGGTTGAAATATTTTGTCCAATACTTTTTGTGGAATACCATTGCCATTATCTGCAACTTTTATTTCCACTTTACTATTTATCTTCTTTGTGCTTACTTCAACTGTTGGTTCATATATTTTGCCTTCAGCGTTCAGCTTTCCGCCTTCAGCTTTTTTCTTTTCATTTACTGCATAAAATGCATTCGTAATTAAATTAAGAACCACTCTTCCAATATCCTGCGGAATAATGTTGATGCTACCAATGGTTTCATCAAAATCAGTTTTCATAGTGGCATTGAATGTTTTGTCTTTTGCTCTTAATCCATGATAGGCCAATCGTAAGTATTCATCTGCTAATGCATTAATATTGGTTGGTTCTTTTACACCGCTGCTGCTACGGCTGTGCTGCAGCATTCCTTTTACAATATCACCGGCTCTTTTTCCATGATGATTTATTTTTTCTAAGTTTTGTTTAAGATCATTGGCTATTTCTTTAGCATCGTCCAAATTTCCCTTGTTCATTTCTTCATTCATTTCATCTACCAGTTCAGCACTTACTTCACTAAAGTTGTTTACGAAGTTCAATGGGTTTTGAATTTCATGGGCAATGCCTGCGGTGAGTTCTCCAAGCGAAGCCATCTTTTCACTCTGCACTAATTGCTGTTGTGCCTGTTTCAGATCTGTCAATGTTTTTTCTACCTGTTGTTTGGCTGCTTCCAGTTTATTAAAATCTTCATAGCGGGCATAAGCAGTAGAGAAAGCATCAGCAACGTGTTGTATCAATTCAATTTCTTCTTTGCCTAATTGAGTTGTATTACCAACATATAACATGCCTTGCAGGAAAGGAAGAAAATGCAAATTGAATCCACCTTTGGGAAGTGTTTTCAGATATTCTTCCGGAGATTTCAAAGCCCCCTGTTTCACTAACGTATCAGCAAATTCAATAAAAGCAGATTCATCCCAATGATCTATATATTTTTCTTTTTTCTGCCAATGAATTAATATTTGTTGAACATTTCCGGTAATGTTATATGGTAAATGAAAAGCAGCAATGGCTTTTCCTTCAGGAGTGGATAAAAATGTATGAATGAGTTTTTGTTCATTATCCATGATGAATACACCGCAACGGATAAATGGAATACCCAGTATCGTTAATTCATTCCATATTAATGGAGTGATCCTGTTCAGATCGGCGACCGAACGCATGGATGCAATGTCTGCACGGATGCGATCGAGTGCCGCTTGTTTTACTGCTTCTATTGCATTGGCTTCTGATTTTTGTAGTTCAAGATACCTTCTGAATGTAAGGTCAATAATGCCGGCAAATCGTTTTAAAATTTTTATCTCCTCGTTATTATACCTGACATCTGACCATGCATACAAACAGCCAACAGAAAAAGGAAAGAAATTGCCATATTGTTTTTTGTCATTGCTGCCTTCAGGAAGGGTAACTGGCAAACCCTTTAAAAGCATTTGATAATAAATTCTGAGTTGTTCTCCCTGTAATTCGGGGTGATATTCTTCATTTTTTAACCAGGTTTCATAAATTTTTTCCAGTACCGGATGACCTGCAAGCTCCACCCATCCTACCATGGAAAGACTTTCTCCCTCTGTAGAAGAAGTAGCGGCATATAGCTGTCCTTTACGGGAATCTTTACTCAAAAGACCAACGCCACAACGAATGGGATTAATACCTAATTTTCTTAACTCATTAAAAACAATGCTGGCAGTTGCAGATAAATCATTACTATTATGCATTGCCATTGCTTTTCCACGAACTTTTTCCAAAGCAGCTTCAATGGTTGCCTCTCTTGCCTGTGTTTCTGCTTTTTTCAGATCCTGGTATCTGCGGAAAGTGAGAGAAAACACTTTAGTAAATCGCTGCATTACCCGTTTATCTTCTTCGCTATGCTGATGTAACGAAAAAGTAAAGATGCCGCCTTCATCAAAATGATAAGACTGAAAATGCAGATCGGGAAAATGCAAGTTATCCTGAGTGAGTCTATAACTGGGTGTATTGGAAATTATTTTTACATAATCCTCTTTTTCTTTACCCGTCAGAAATGAATAAAAAAAACTTTCTTTTTGTTTCCATACATTGTAAAATAATTGCCACAAAGGATGCAGCCAGATGCTTAATGAGCCAACGCCTTTTACCGTATTGCCATCTCCTGTATTTCCGATAGACCATACTTCCAGTTCTTCATCTTTACAGATAGCAATGCCACATCGGAATGTTTCAATTCCTAAAGTATCCAATTCAGTAAACATAGTGGCGGTGGCATCGCCAACATCGTTGCTTGTCTGCATAGCCATTGCCCGATAACGTACTCTTTCCAATGCCGCTTCTATCTGTGCTTCCCTTGCCTGTGCTTCTGCTTTTTTCAGATCGAGGAAGCGGGTATAGGTTTGATTGAATACTGATGCAAAACGTTCCAGTAATTGTAAAGATTCAGACGGCCGCGGTTCATTGGTTGCAAGAGATAGCATTCCTTTCGGGAAAAAAGCGGCATAAACAATTCGCCGGTCATCATTGGTAAGACTCGTTTGAAACATTTCAGAACCGGTCAGTTCATTACGAAACCTGTTATACGCATTCAGGTCTTTGCCCCTTAATTCTATAACCAATGTTTTTTGCTGCCCTTTCCATGCTTTAAAGATTTTATTCATCACATGGGGTTCATCCGTCCTGTGCAGATAAATTTTATGCAAAGCATCGCCATGAAGCGTTGCCGATATTTCAATTACATGATCTTCTTCTCTTACCACGCCGATGCTCAGTTGCTCTGCCGGCTCGCCAAGCAGCTTCAATTGTTCAAAAAGAATTTTAGAAGTGTCGGGAAGTTCATCGCTTTTATGCATCGCCATCGTTCTGCTTCTTACCCTTTCCAGCGCCGCTTCAATCTGCGCTTCTCTTGCCTGCGCTTCTGCTTTTTGCAGATCGAGGAAACGGGTATAGGCTTGATGAAAAACTTTTGCAAAACGTTTTACGATCTCAATTTCATCCGGTGCAAACGATTCTCTTGAATAACTGATGATCTGTATAGCAATATCTTTTACAATGGCAGCAACAATGGTTGCTCTTGGGCTTTCAAAAATAAATTTCTTTCTTTCCGGGTTAAGATTTCTAAAATCAGATTCCGAAAACAGGTAAGTGAACATTTTGTTCTTCTCTTCAAAAGGATAATAACCCGTAAAAATTTCCTGTTCTGCATCATGAGCCATGCGTATATCCTTATAATATGAAAAATCTGTGTAGGGGACTTTCCAACTTGCATTTAATTGTGTTCCGGTACTGTTCGAACCCGTCCAATATTCAATACTTCTGTCAATACTATTAAAAATTAAAATATTGGTGGTGTCCAAAACGATATTTAATTCCTTCAACCGTTCAATTACTGTATCAACCACTCCCTGCAATTCATCGCTTCGATGCATGGCCAATGAACTGGAACGAACTCTCTCCAAAGCTGCTTCAATCTGTGCTTCCCTTGCCTGTGCTTCTGCTTTTTGCAGATCAAGAAAACGGGTATAGGTTTGTTCAAATACTTTTGCGAACCGTTTTAAAATATCATTTTCATCTTCGGTAAATTTCCTTCCATGATGGTTAATGATAAAAACAGAAGTATGTTTCGAGACAGCAACAGACCGGGTATATCCCCCGGAACTTGACAGGGTTTCTTTTTTCTGTTCACTACCAAGATCTGACCAGGGCTTATGTTTAAATAATTTTGTGAAGTATTCCTTTTTTTCCTTTTGAGAAAATTCTTCTGTAAAAAATCCCGGTTCTCTTTTAATACCATTTATTAAGTCTGTACAAAAGGGCATATCAAAATGTGGCACATAGATTTCTTCTGATGTGTTAGCCGTACCACCCGAACCCCAACAATGCAACTCTGGTCCAACATCTTCATTAATGACTACAAACGATCCTCCGTCAATCGAAAGATTCAGGTTTAGGAGCTCTTTATGGACGGTGTGAATGACCTCTTGCAATTCGGAAGTTTGGTGCATTGCCATAGTGCGACTTCTCACTCTTTCGAGTGATGCCTCTATCTGCGCTTCCCGTGCCTGCGCTTCGGCTTGTTTTAAATCATTGAAACGGGTATAAGTAAGATCAAAAACTTTTGCGAAGCGAAGCAATATATCAAAATGTTCATCGCTTAATGGTTCAAGAGAAGCTAATGTAAGATTGCCGAAATTATTGAACGATGCATTCAAATAAACACGATGAGGAGCTTTCATGCCTTCTATTACAAAATCAGGCAATAGTGAAAGTTCAGTTTCAGTAAACAGAAAGTCATCTGTTTTTATTTTGTTTTCTCCTTCGAGACAGTATTGCCATTTTAATTCTCTATTATACCAACCTTTTAAATACTCATTAAAGAAAGCAATGTCAGCATACTTAACAAAGAAGTTCATTGGAGTAGAAGGTATTTCAGAATTTGCCATCCACCATCGAACTCCTTTTTCGTTGCCTTCATAAATCAGTATTACACATCTTGTAAGTACAAGATCGAGCTTTGTCAATTCACTAAATACAGTGCCGATAAGTGCATTCAACTCTTCAGATGTTTGCATGGCCATTGCTCTTGATCGTACTCTTTCAAGCCCTAATTCAATTTCTGCTTCTCTGGATTGTGCTTCTGCTTTTTGCAGATCGAGAAAACGGGTATAGGACTGCTCAGAAACCACCGCAAAACGCCTGAGTATGATATTCTCATCATCGCTGTAGGGAATGCAGGAATAATTGCCGATAATAAGCGAAATATTATTAAGAAATGAAATTGAAACCGAGATACCGCTGGCATCCTTCATCAATTTTTTTCTTTCGGCTGATGCATGTTTAATTATAGTGTGCTCAAGAACATGGGAAACCCACTGATCTTTTTCTTCTTTGCCGAAAGTGGCTGCCAAAGAACCGGCGCCGCTTTTAATAGCATCAAGCACTCTGTTCATAATAGTAATATCTGCATAAGGAATGATAATCTCCGTAGGATATTCCTGGCCAGGCACCGCCATCAAAAGATTGAAAGGGTTCTCTTTATAATCAAGACTGAACATAGCAGTATCAAGATGGAAGTTCAGATGCTTTAATTGTTCAAGAACGACACTAATTATTTCAATGAGCTCATCACTTTTATGCATCGCTAAAGATCGGCTGCGCACTCTTTCCAATGCTGCTTCTATCTGTGCTTCTCTTGCCTGTGCTTCGGCTTTTTGTAAATCTAAAAAGCGGGTGTAGGTCTGCTGAAATACTTTCCCGAAGCGCATCAAAATTTTATTCTCCTCATCGGTGTAAGGAATGGCTGAAAAATTTTCGATGTACAAGCCTACATTTTCCAACATCACTGTAGATACAGCAAGTCCTTTGCATTGCAAATAAAATTTCTGAGCTTCTTCGGGTATGGTAAAAAGTTTGAAAAGGGATTTGTAGAATTTATTTTTCTCTTTAAAATCCAAAAGGTCGGTGTGAAAGGCTGTGCTCTTTGCTTTCGCTTCCAAAAAACTATTCCACGTAGTCGTATCAAAATAGGGGATGATGGCAAAGAACGGCTCAATGTTAGGGTCGGCCAGCCAGATGTGCATGTCGTCATGGGCTTTGTAATCAATATAAAAGCCTGCATGCTCCGCATTTATTTTCAAGTGAACGAATTGTTCAAGCACCAGCCGTATCACTTCTTTCAGTTCATCACTTTTTTGCATGGCCATTGAACGGCTTCTTACTCTTTCCAATGCCGCTTCAATCTTTGCTTCTCTTGCCTGTGCTTCGGCCTGCTGTAAATCGCTGAAACGGGTATAGGCTAATGAAAAAACAGCAGTTGCCCTTTGTAATAAATTCCAGCTTTCTGCTGATATATCGCCCGGTGATGCTGCACCCATAAATCCATTGGAAAATTTATACAAATGATAAGTGCGGTCAGGAATAATATCTCCGTAAAAATTCATGAGCACTTCCGAATGATCAGCACAATAATTTATCCATTCTTTTCTGTTTTCACCTTTCATTACGATGGATGTTTTCTTTTCACCTGAATTATAAAAGGCAAGCATTTCTCTTCCCACCCATGTATCCTGCAAGTGAATGATCATGTGGTCTGATACTAACTTATTTTCTTTTTGAATGGCATACCAGCATTCGGTTTGTTGTGTGGGTTCGTTATGAATATAAATGGAACTTGTTTCTAATTCTTCCACGCCAAGCAATCCCATTTCTGATCGTAACAACTGTGCCACCTCAACCAGCTCTGCGGGTTTTTGCATAGCCATGGCTCTCGACCGCACTTTTTCCAATGCCACTTCAATCTTTGCTTCTCTTGCCTGTGCTTCGGCTTTTTGGAGATCGAGAAATCTCGTGTATGTTTGTTCAAACTCTTTTGCGAAACGCTTGAATACATCATGGGCATCCGGAGCAGGAACCAGGGTTATAAATAATAGATAACCATATTTAAAATAGGCAACATGGTCAATTTGAAACTCCGGTGTGATCTGCTTTATTTTTTCTTCCGTAATGTCATTTCCAAAAATGCCTGCTTTGAACATATACTGGTAATGATCCTTAATTTTTTTTCCAGCGTACTCTTCAATCAAAGTTGTTTCGCCCCGCTTGCCTGCCTTATAATATTTAAGGAAGATATTTTCTCTTGGCGTTTCATAGGCCGGCATTGTTCCTTCCAAATTGCTGAACCATTCAGTAGATTCATTTTCACCATAAATATTAAAGGCGCATCCACGGGTAGGAATGCCCAATTCTACGACCTGCTTGTTTAATAGAAAAGACACTTCGGCCAATTCATCACTGTTTTGCATGGCCATTGTTCTTGCACGAACTCTTTCTAATGCTAATTGAATTTGCGATTCTCTTGCCTGTGCTTCTGCTTTTTGAATATCGAGAAAGCGGCGATAAGACAATTCAAATACATTACGAAAGCGAACAAACAATTCCTGTTCCTCTTTACTCAATGCTTCATAAGTGGAGATGCCCAACGCTACGGCCCCTAATGAATACCAGTAATAATTTAAGGAAGAAGCAGTAAGCAGATATTTATCGGCAAACTGGTTAGTGGTTTTTTGGAAAGCATACCATTCCTTTGTTTTTTTTGCCGAAAGGCTTCTTTTAAAAAATTCATTAGGGCCATCCAGCATTTTTTTTACAAATGCCCTTGACATGGGATGATTGATGTACAAAACTTCGGTAGTAAATACTTTATTATGCTTAGCATAGAATTCGTAATTAAGATAAGTACCTCTGTTAGGATAAACGATGGCCGTTTGTACATTGCGGATTTCTTTTATGCCGAGTTTTTTTAATTGCTGAGAAATGGTTTTGCAGATGAGCAACATGTCTTCTGCTTTCTTCATGCCCATAGCTATTGTACGTACCCGTTCTAATGCAGCTTCAATCTGTAGTTCTTTGTTTTTACTTTCCAGTTCAACAGTGCGGCGTTTTACTGCATCACGAAGCTTGATATTCTCAGCCTTTATTTTGTCCGTGTTTACCTGTTCTCCTTCGTCTGCTTTTGAATCCGGAAAAGATCCATGCATGTGAATCACTTTCCACTGATTATTTTTTTTATGAAAAAGACAGGAGACCCTGGCTGGGCCATAAAAGGTAAATTGATTATCAATCAACACATAAAAATCCAATTTTTCGTTCACCATTACCTCGTTGTCAATGGTCATTACACTGATCTTTCTATTCTGGAATCTTACTTTTCCTGTTATCTGGCCTGCTGCTGCCGAATAAAATTTAACAGCCGCTTTTTTATTTCTAAATACTTCACTTTCAGCAGTGCCAATTACATGGCAGTTTTCATCCAGCATGGAAGCAAAGGTTCGCATATCACCGCTTAGATTAGCATCAACAGTCGTATGATATGCTTTCAGAATTTCTGCTTCAAGCTTTTTAGTCAGTTTCATTTTTTTATTTTTCTTCCCCGGTTTCTTTTGTTGCCTGGCAGGCTATAAAAAAAAGGAAGTAAGCGTTTGGGCAAATAAATAATTACAAGGCCTTTTGTTAAAGGCGGTTTGCAAAGGGCTGGTTAAAACAAAAGGTGTTTAACTAATCGCCATAGGGATATTGAGAAAGAAAATTATTCCTCTAATCTAATCTTTGTTGGGGAAAAATCAATGAGACTGCACGGCTTTAAATACCCGGAGAAAATTGCCTCCCAGCATTTTTTTGATATCTTTTTTGCTATAACCTCTTTCTAACAGTGCTTTGGTGATCAAAGGATAATCTTCCACACCATTTAATTCACGGGGAGGGGCTTCTATGCCATCAAAATCACTGCCCATTCCCACATGATCAACGCCAATCATTTTTACGATATAATCCAAATGATCCAATAATAAACTCAATGGCGGACGAATGGATCCTGTTTCATCTTTATGTTTTTCAGCCACTATCATAGCAGCATAATCAGGTTGTGCTTTGTTTGCCACTAATTCGTCTATCTCTTGTTTATACCGTACTTTAAACTCGTTGAATTTTCTTTCGTATGTACTGTCAATGAAACCTGCATAAAAGTTTAGATGAATGACACCACCATTTTTACCAATGGCTTTTATCTGGTCGTCTTTTAAATTACGGCGGTGCGGACATAAATTCCATACACAACTATGTGAAGCAATAATGGGTTTGGTAGTAGTGTTGATGGCATCCCAAAAAGTTTGTTCACCCACATGGCTGATGTCAACAATCATTCCCAGTTCATTCATACGTTTTACTACCTGTTTACCAAAATCTGTGAGGCCTTTATGTGGCAGGGAATCTTTTTTAGTGGTTTCATCTGCTGCACTGGTTGCCCATGAAGTTGAATTATTCCAGGTGAGGGTCATATACCGTACACCACGTTCATATAGTTTATCGAGGTTTTCTATTTTGTTTTCGATCATGTGTCCGCCTTCCACGCCCATCATCGCAGCTAATTTTTTTTCTTTAATGGCTTGTTCTAATTGCTCCGGATTTTTTACAATTATCATTTTATCCGGGTTTCTTCTTGTCCATTCATATACCGAATCAATTTCCCTGTTGGCAAATGCATAAGGGGTGGCTTGTTCCGGTCCGCAGAAGATGGAGAATATCTGTACATCAATGCCACCTTCTTTCATTCGTTGAAGATCAGAATGTGTTTTGCCTTTGAGATCGCTATCAAACTTTACATTTTTTTCAATAGTGGCTGAAGGAATATCGTTATGCGTATCAACGAGGATAGCTTTATTATGCAGTTTTTTGTACGATTGACCAAACAGCACAAGCGGAAGAATAAATGCCGGAACAAGAAAGAATTTTTTCATTTTAAAGGGCTTAAAAATTAACCAGTAGCTTTATGGGGTAAGATAATTAAAATGCTGCAACTAATAAAGGTTACCGAAGAAGGTAATGACCTTAATGAAATAAGAACCCTGTTTAAAGAGTATGAATATGAGTTGGGGGAGAATTTATGTTTCCAGGATTTTGAAAAGGAACTGAACGATCCATTATATAAATATGTGCCGCCAAAAGGTAGTTTGTATTTGGCAAAATGGAATAATGAAACGGCCGGATGTATTGCTTTAACTCCTATGAACGAAGAAGGTGTTTGTGAAATGAAACGATTATTTGTGAAACCAGCTTACCGTAAACATAAAATTGGAAAAGCATTGGTTGAACAGCTGCTGAAAGATGCAGTAGAAGCCGGCTATACTAAAATGAAATTAGATACACTGAAAAAATTAGAAACCGCTATTGATTTGTATAAGAAATATGAATTTATTGAAACAACAGCATATTACCATAATCCGCTGAGTAATGTGGTTTATATGGAGAAGGTGTTGGGATGAGATTATTCTTTACCACTTTTATCTCCCACAAACCAATGCTCTTTGTTTTTAAATAAAACATTGAAAGTAGTAAGCGAACCATAACAACGGGTGATGTACTGCTGTATATTCACTTTTTCTTCATCACTTAAATTTTTACTGCTGTTGATATTTTGTTCCAGTACCCGAAGTCTGTCACGCAGCATTACGATTTTATGAAAGAAATCGTCAATAGGAATTTCTTTTGGCTTTAATGTTTTATCAGCCGGTTGTATAATCACCATTCCATTTTGCCAGCGGTCACCTAATGGCACATGTTCCTGTAAACCACCCCAGAGGCGAAGAATTTTTAATAATGATTTCTCCACTTCACTGTGTGTTTCTATTTCTTCGGTTACATTTTCGGGAATGATCTCATCCAGGTGTGTATCTGTTTTATCAATTTCTTTTACACCACTATTAATAAAAGAGATTAAATAGGTGGCATACTTTATTCCAACAATCACACCTGGTCCGTATTGCGTATGCTGTAACCTGGTTCCAATTCCTAATATTGTCTGATCCATAATTATAAAATAGTAATGGAAAGATAAAATGAAATTTTATTTATGCAAAGAACCCATCCCATTAAACAGTTGCGTACTGTAAAATTCATTGCCCCTCCCGGGAGGAGATTGAACAGTCTGAATTTACAAAAATGTATTTGGTAATTGCCATTATTAAAACGAAACTGTTTTTTATGGACAGGAACGAAATGCTACTTCATTATTCGGTGTTCCCTGTTCAATATTCATTATTGCTTCAAATTCTTCAACTGCGGTACCGGAGGTCTTCTTCCTTTAAAGCGTATATAGGATTGCAGAATGTATTTATGAAAATCATAATCACTGGTTGTGCTGGCAAATTCATAAGTTGGTCGGTATATCTTCATGAACTTTTCCAATTCAGTGCTGTCTAATAAAGTAATTCTTCTTACTAAGCGTTTATTGAAACGATAATCAACATAGTTTTGCTGTTCCTTATCCTGTAAAAACTGTTGCAGCTTCTCCATGTTCTTAATATGACGGAAACGAAACGCACCAACGATCGCATCTAAATCAAAGCCCCCGACTCCCGATGTAGGGTCGGTTGCAGACTGCAATGGTTTGTTATTAAAATTGAATGCTTTGGCATTATCAATCCGGTTTTGAATAGAATCCTGCTTATAATTCCTTCCATAAACTCTTACTTCCGGTAACATTCTTGATCGGGTGCTTGCAAGTGTAACATGTATGGCTACATCAAAAGCATCGTAATTGGGTAAGCTGCCTACTGAAAATTTAGCGGTTGATTTACCGGCATAAGTAAACCATAAGGAATCGTTCTCGCTGATGAGAATGGAATAATGTCCCAATGAATCGGTGAATGCTACACTGCCGCTGTTGCTGTTTACCATTACGCTTTTAACTGGTACTGTTCTGCTCATGTCAAACACGGTACCACCAACCCTAGACTGAGCCATCAGCTTTTGGCTAAAGTTCATCAATAAAACCACACATGAAAAAAGTAAAAGTTTACGCAAGTACGATTGTTTATGCTGCTAAATAAAGAAGTAAAAATGATTGTATAAAATTGATTTGGTTTTTTAACGGGGATTTAGAAAAGTTTAAAGGTTTAAGGGTTTAAAGTTTAAGGTTGGGGTTGTTTTCGATAATGATTGTTTGATGGTTCTATGGTTTGATTGTTATTAGCAGTACAACAATCAAATTTATCCATCATTATTTGCTCAAAAGCTTTTCAATTACAGTTGGATAATGCTCATGCTCTAATACATGAATTTTAGCCGCTAAACTTTCCGGTGTGTCTGTTTTCTCAACATCACATTTTGCCTGGAGGATGATAGAACCATGATCGTACAATTCATCTACATAATGAATAGTGATACCACTTTCCGGTTCTTTATTGGTAATTACTGCTTCGTGCACATGGATGCCGTACATTCCCTTGCCGCCATATTTGGGTAATAAAGCCGGGTGAATGTTGACGATTTTGCTTGGATAGGCTTTTATTAATGCTGATGGAACCTTCCATAAAAAACCGGCCAGCACTACAAAGTCAATTCCCTTTTCTTTTAGTTCATCCACATAAGCATTGCCACGGAAGAATTTTTCTTTTTCTAATATTAATGAAGGGATGTCTTCTTTTTCAGCAATTTTCAAAACGCCGGCTTCCGGTTTATTGGAAACGATTAGAGCAATTTTAACCACAGCCGAATTTCTGAAATGATCAATGATGGCCTGTGCATTGCTCCCGGCACCCGAGGCGAAGATGGCGAGGTTTATGGTTTGTGGTTGATGACCTGTTTCTTTTTGCCCGCTGTGAACTGTCAACTGTGAACTGTCAACTTTCTTTCCAAACATTCTTTTCCCAATCTTCCTGATGTAGTTTTTAAAAAAGGCGAACTGCCCAAAAGGAATGCTGATAATTAAAACACAAAGCGGCCAGAGCAGGGTTATGAGCACAATGTAAAAGGCAACTCTGATCAAAGATGAATCAATGGCAAATAATCCTAATATCTTACGGCCTGCATAGCCACATAAGCTGCCTCCAAAAGCAAAAGTGGTAATGATAAGCAGTAGTTGCCAGCCCGAAACCTTCCATTTTTGTTGAAGTCCTTTAAACATGCGGCGCAAAGGTGTGTAAAATCGTTCAACATTCGTGGATGTGGATGGCTTTTTATTCCAGTTATCAACACCACATACAAATAAATGACAATTTGTTTTTTAGTTAAACAAACTCGCTGAATTTCAGTGGTAAGGGAAGCAAAAAAAAATTTAACAAACTGAATTTTATTAGGCTTACTCCCTTATTTTTGCTGCCTGAACAGGAAATTTTTCCACATCACACATCAGCTTATTTGCTTTTATGAATTATCATCATAGACGCAAGTTGCAAAAAGCCAATCTCTTACTGCTGCTTACTGCAACTTTACTATTCGGTCAGGCAACATTCGCTCAAGACGGTAAAACTGTATTCCAAACTAATTGTTCTTCATGTCATAACCCTTATAAAAAATCTACAGGACCTGCGTTGATGGGTGCGTATGACCGCTGGGGTGGTAATGAAGCTAATATGAAAGCATGGATTAAAAATCCTGTTAGTTTTGCTGAAAAAGATGAATATGCTAAGAAGTTATTGGGAGAGTATTCACCTACAGTAATGACTGCATTCTCCAATCTTTCTGATGCAGAGATAGCGGCTGTTATCAAATTCATCAAGGAAATTAAACCACAGGAAACTGATAATAATAAACCCCGTATTGAAGAAAAACCTCAAGACAACACTCTTCTCTTTGGTGTTCTTACTTTAATATTAGCAGTAATCGGTTTAATCCTCTTACAGGTTAACGCTAACCTTAAAAAACTTACTGACGATAAAGATGGTATTGACCGTGGTGAACCCATTCCTTTCTACCGTAATAAAACATACATCGCTACTGTAATTATTGCCTTGTTTGTTGTAGGCGGTTACCTGGTAACAGAAGGTGCAATTGGTTTTGGCAGAAATAAAGGTTATCAGCCCGAACAACCTATTTACTATTCACATAAAGTACATGCTGGTATTAACCAAATCAATTGTTTGTATTGTCATGGTGGTGCACAGGAAGGTAAACATGCCAATATTCCTTCAGTAAATGTGTGTATGAACTGTCACATGCAGATCAACGAATATACTGGTGCTGCTAAAGAAAAATTATATCGTGAAGACGGAAGTGAAGTAAATGGTACTGCAGAAATTCAAAAATTATATAAATACGCCGGATGGGATGCTACAGCCCGTAAATACACCGGCGAAGGCAAACCTATTGAGTGGATTAAAATTCACAGCCTGCCTGACCATGTTTATTTCAATCACTCACAACACGTAAAAGCCGGTAAAGTACAGTGTCAAACTTGTCACGGTGAAATCACTAACATGGGTGAAGTAAAACAGTTTGCTGAATTAAGCATGGGCTGGTGCGTAAACTGTCACAGGGAAACACAGGTTCAGTTTAAAGAAAATGGTTTCTATAGTATCTATGAGAAATTCCACAAAGACCTGAAAGATGGTAAACTGGATAGCACGAAAGGAATTACTGTAGAAAAGATTGGTGGAACGGAGTGTCAAAAATGTCACTACTAAAACAAGTTTGCAGTCTGCAGTAAGCAGTTTGCAATTCAGTAATAGAATTAATTGAAATAAGTACGGGTAGTTTGACTGTTAACTGTCAACTGCCAACTGTCAACTCAAAATAATATGGAGCACAAAAAGTACTGGCAAAGTTTTACAGAGCTCAACCAGGATTCTGAAAGTTTCAAAAAGCTGGCGAAGGATGAATTTCGTGAAGAACTGCCTTTTGAAATGGACGATAAAGGGTTATTAGATGCCAAAACTCCCCGCAGGGACTTTTTAAAATTCTTAGGCTTTAGCACGGCTGCTGCTACGTTGGCGGCCAGTTGCGAAGTGCCGGTTAAAAAAGCAGTTCCTTTCTTAAATAAGCCGGAAGATATCGTTCCGGGTGTGGCTAACTGGTATGCTACTTCCTACATTAATGATGGTGAAGTAATTCCTGTGCTGGCTAAAGTAAGAGATGGCCGTCCTATTAAGTTAGAAGGTAATGATATGGCCTTCACTAAAGGAGGCACTACTGCAAAAGTTCAGGCATCTGTATTAGGTCTGTATGATATTGCCCGTCTCCGTTTTCCATTAGAAGGGGGTAAAGAAGCTCCTTCTTACGATGCTATTGATAAAAAAATTGCTGCAGCATTAGCCGGAGCCAGCAGCAAACAAATTGCTATTCTTACTTCAACCGTTAACTCACCTTCATTAGCAGCAGTGGTAGCTGAGTTTACTGCAAAATATCCAACAGCCAAACACATCATGTACGATGCAGTATCGTACAGTGGTATGCTGGATGCAAACATGAACTCATTTGGTAAGGCGGCTATTCCTTCTTACCAGTTAGATAAAGCAAAAACTGTTGTAAGTATTGGAGCTGATTTCTTAGGAACCTGGTTAAGCCCGGTTGAATTCAGCAAACAATATGCAGCAGGCCGCAGAGTGAGTGATAAATCGCTCGACATGAGCAAGCACATCCAGTTTGAAAGCTATTTAAGCTTAACAGGTGCTAATGCTGATGAACGTTATACACACCGTCCTTCTCAAACCGGTGCTGTTATTTTAAATCTTTACAAAGCATTGGGCGGACAGGTTACTGCTCCTGCCTTAAATGATAAAAAATTAGAAGCCGGTATTGCGCAGGCTGCTGCTGCTTTATCAGCCAATAAAGGTGCTGCCGTTGTAGTTTGTGGCAGCAACGATATGTATGCACAGATTGTGGTAAACGAAATCAATGCGTTGATTGGTGCTTACGGTGCTACTATCGATTGGGCAACTACTGTAAACTATCGTCTTGGTAGTGATACTCAAATGAACAAACTCATTGAAGACATGAATGCTGGTAATGTGGGTGCATTGCTGGTGTACGGTGCTAACCCTGTTTACAATCATCCAGCAGCTAATAAGTTTGCTGATGGTTTAGCAAAGGTTGGCTTAACCGTAAGCTTCAACGAAAGAGTTGATGAGACTACTGCAAAATGTAAATATGCTTTACCTGCTCCTCACTTCTTAGAAAGCTGGGGTGATGCAGAACCAAAATCAGGACATATATCTTTTGTACAGCCAACCATTGCTCCTTTATTTAAAACAAGAGCATTTGGTACTTCTTTATTGAAGTGGGCCGGTAGTGCAACTCCTGATTATGAAACTTATTTCAAAAACTACTGGATTACCAAGTTAGGTGGACAAGAAGCTTTTGATGCAACACTTCGTGATGGTGTTATTGCACCGGCCGAAGCTGCTGCAGGTACAGGTTCATTCAACAGCAGTTTTACCTCAGAAGCTATCAGCAAACTAAGTGTTGCTAAAGCTGGAGGTAAAGCAGAAGTTGTATTTTATGAAAGTATTGCGATTGGTGATGGTAAAATGGCCAACAACCCATGGTTACAGGAATTACCAGATCCTATCACCCGTGCAACATGGGACAACTACGCCATGATCTCTAAGAAAATGGCTGATGAACTGGGTATTGCTGTGGATGATGATTACGAAGTAGAAGTAAAAAAACCAGTTATAAAAGTAAAAATTGGCAGCAAAGAATTGTCTTTACCAATCTTAGTTATTCCTGGTATGCATCCCGATGTAATGGCAGTAGCTGTTGGTTACGGACGTGGTGGTGATTTAAAAGATGATACTGCTAAAGAAAAAGCCATTCAAACTATTGGCCGTGCTGCTGCAGGAAACGGTGTGAATGTTTATCCTTTAGTTTCCTTCAACGGAGCAAGCAATGATTATTATGCCAGCGTAAGCAGTTACGAAAAAACTGGTGAAAAATATACCATCGCTTATGTGCAAACGCACAACGTGTATGAAGACCGTGAAGAAGTAGTAAGAGAAATAAGTGTAAAAGAACTGAGAGAAAAGCCTGAAACATTAGTAGAAGAATCAAAGAAACTGAAAGAAGATTTTGGTGAAGACTTCCGTAATGAAGGTTCATTATACGACCCCAAACTCAATGATCGTCCCGGTATTCACTGGAGAATGAGCATTGATCTTAATACTTGTACTGGTTGTGCGGCTTGTGTAGTTGCTTGTACTGCTGAAAACAACGTTCCTGTTGTTGGTAAAAAACAAGTTGCGAAGTTTCATGAAATGCACTGGTTACGTATTGATCGTTATTATGCGGCTAATCGTAAAGATCAGTTTGATGATGTGAATGTATTATTCCAGCCAATGTTGTGTCAGCATTGTGATAATGCTCCTTGTGAGAACGTTTGTCCTGTTGCTGCAACTAACCACAGCAGTGAAGGCTTGAACCAAATGACTTATAACCGTTGTATCGGTACAAGATATTGCGCCAATAACTGTCCATTTAAGGTTCGTCGCTTTAACTGGTTAGATTTTACCGGTGCAGATAGTTTCCCTGATAACCAAAAACCATTGGTAGAGGAAGGTGGAATGGATGCGATAGTATTAGATATGAATGATGATTTAACCCGTATGGTGTTGAATCCTGATGTAACAGTAAGAAGCCGTGGTGTGATTGAAAAATGTTCATTCTGCGTTCAACGTTTACAGGAAGGTAAGTTGAAAGCGAAGAAAGAAAGCCGCCCGGTTAAAGATGGTGAAATTAAGACTGCTTGTATGCAGGCTTGTCCTACTGATGCGATTGTGTTTGGTAATTACAACGATAAAGAAAGCCGTATTTACAAAATACAGAATGAAGAGCAAAAGAACAGAAGCTTTACAGCATTGGAAGAAATTCACGTATTGCCGAATGTTAGCTACTTAGCTAAAGTTCGTAATACTGACAGGCATGTAGGTGTGAAAGAAGAAGCAAATCATGAAGAAACTGGCGCTGAGAAGAAAGAAGCAGGTAAAGAAGCGATTCCTTCGGCACATTAATCGTTGGTCGTTGTTCAATGGCCGATGACCGGAAGAAAAACGTCTGATGTCGGATTTATGATGTATGATTTTTGAAAATGTTCCGTAGGAATCCCGCATGTTTGCGGGAGTGGGTAGAAAAACAAAAGAGGTTGTTTCGTTCCATAGGAACGATTGGTGATGGACGAATAGAATTACCGAACGATGCAGTGAGCAAATCATTCACTGGATGATTTGAAGACAACCGACGCTGAACAGAGAAACGGAAGTTGATAATAAAAAATAAAAAAGCTAAAAGCTAAAAGCTGAAGGCCAAAAGCGATAAAATATGTCTTTACTCAAGTACGAATCAACGCTCAGGGAACCATTGGTGGATGGGGAGAAAACCTATCACCAGGTTACAGAAGATATTTGTCGTCCTGTAGAAGAAAAAGCCAATACGGGCTGGAAGATTGGGTTTACCATTTCTGTTGCCCTGTTGTTATTTGGTATTTACTCCGTTTATCGTGAGGTTACTTATGGTATCGGTCAGTGGAACCTGAATAAAACGATTGGATGGGGTTGGGATATTACCAACTTTGTATGGTGGGTTGGTATCGGTCACGCCGGTACGTTGATCTCTGCCATCTTGTTGTTGTTCCGCCAAGGGTGGAGAACGGGTGTGAACCGTGCTGCGGAAGCGATGACCATCTTTGCGGTAATGTGCGCCGGCCAGTTCCCTATCTTCCACATGGGTCGTGTATGGGATGCGTTCTTCGTATTACCTTATGCTAATACCCGTGGTCCTTTATGGGTGAACTTTGCTTCACCATTGTTGTGGGACGTATTTGCGATATCAACTTACTTTACTGTATCCTTATTATTCTGGTACTCTGGTTTAATTCCTGACTTTGCTACCATCCGTGACCGTGCAAAAACAAAAGCCCGAAAACTCTGGTATGGCGTGGTATCATTCGGTTGGACAGGAAGTACCAAACACTGGCAACGTCATGAAAGTTTATCACTGGTGTTAGCCGGTTTATCAACCCCTCTCGTATTATCAGTGCACACGATAGTATCTTTCGACTTCGCTACATCCGTTGTACCTGGTTGGCACACTACTATCTTCCCTCCATACTTTGTTGCCGGTGCCATCTTCTCAGGTTTTGCCATGGTGCAAACACTGATGCTGGTTACCCGTAAAGTAATGAAGCTGGATGATTATATAACACTGGGTCACATTGAAGCGATGAACAAAGTAATTGTGTTGACGGGTTCTATTGTAGGTATCGCTTATTTAACAGAGTTGTTCATGGCGTGGTACGGTGGTTCTAAGTTTGAATACGATGCATTTTATAAATACCGTATCGCCGGTCCTTATGGATGGAGCTACTGGACGATGATGACCTGTAACGTAATTTCTCCGCAGTTGTTCTGGAGTAAGAAATTACGCCGTAACGTGGCATTTACTTTCATTATGAGTATTGTGGTGAACATTGGTATGTGGTTCGAACGTTTCGTAATCATCGTTACTTCTGTTTACCGTGATTATATTCCTTCTTCCTGGTCTGTGTACTATCGTCCAACTATCTGGGAAGTTGGTTTCTATCTCGGAACATTTGGTTTGTTCTTTACCTGTTACTTCCTGTTCAGCAAGTTTGCGCCGGTTATTGCCATTGCAGAAATCAAGCATGTGCTGAAAACAAGTGGCGAAAGCTTTAAAGAGAAGATGGATGTAATTGAAAAAGAAAGTGTGGATCATTTTGCACATGAACATGCGCATGCACACTAATGTGAGATGCGAGTTGTGAGTAGTGAGAAGAGAGATGGAAGAAAAATAAAAGTTAAACTTGGAATTTTTTAAATATGGGACAAGTAAAAAAATATGTTGTAGGTTGTTTTGATGATGAGAAGGTTTTGTTTCCTGCAGTAAAGAAAGTTCGTGCTGCCGGTTATAAAATTCAGGATGTATATACACCAATGCCGGTTCATGGTTTGGACCATGCATTGGGTATGAGAGAAACCAGCCTGCATACTGCCGGGTTTATTTACGGCATTACCGGAACAACTACTGCATTGGTATGTATGAGCTGGATTTTTACCAGTGACTGGCCGTTGAACATTGGTGGTAAACCACACTTGCCTTTACCGGCTTTTATTCCTATTACGTTTGAATTAACTGTATTGTTTGCCGCCGTAGGTATGGTGCTTACATTTTGTTACCTGTGTCAATTAGCTCCTTTCGTTAAGAAACATCATTTCCACGAAAGAGCAACAGATGATTTGATGGTAATGGTTATTGAATGTACAGCCAAAACAAATGAAGAAGAAGTAAAAGCGATGCTGAACAGTAACGGAGCGGTTGAAGTAAATGTACAGGAAGCACCGGTAGGTTGGTGGTTAGGCCGTTACGACAGACCAAGCAAATTATTTAAAACAAGAGAAGTAGCATACTAAGCATAAAAGAATTCAGAAGATGAAAAGAACATCCATCATAACTATCTTTTCCGTTGTTGTAGTAGTGGTTTCATTAATTGCCTGCAGCGATGTAAAGCGTAAGCCCAGTAAAATGTATATGCCAGACATGGCATACAGCCGTGCTTACGAAACATATTCAGTAACACAGGAACAAGTTGATGAATTAGCCAAGCAGGGAATTCATTACAGTAATATGCCGGTTGCGGGTACTATTGCAAGAGGAGAAGAATTGCCTTATCATCTGAAAAATGATTCAGCTGGTTATGCACAATCCGCTTCAGTAAAAAATCCTTTGCCTGCTTTAACTGCAGATGAACTGGCTGAAACAAAGCGTTTGTTCAATATCAACTGTGCTATTTGTCATGGTGATAAGTTAGATGGTAATGGTCCTTTATACAAAGGTGGTAATGGTCCGTACGCTGCAGCACCAGCGCAGTTTTTGGGTAATCCAAAGTATATGAATATGGCTGAAGGAACCATGTTTCACTCTGTTACTTACGGTAAAAACATGATGGGTAGCTACGCTTCTCAACTGAGCCGCAAGCAACGCTGGATGATTATTCATTACATTAAATCAAAACAAGCAGAAGCTGGTGGCGCATCAACCGCCGCTGCTGATTCAACTGCAAAACCTGCAGCTGCAACAGCTACTCCTGCTGCTAAATAACTAAAACGCTAAACTCATAAACGAACTTCGATGATTAAGGAACAATTTGAAATAACGGGCCGCTACAAGCAATGGGCATATGCATTGATTGGCGTGGGTGTGCTGGCTCTTGTTCTTGGTTTTGTTTTTTTGAACGTTGCCGGAGATGCCAATTCTTTTGGTGTAACTAAATACTGGGCAGTGTTAATGCACAACAGTATTTACTTTTTACTGGTTGCTGTTGCCGCCATGTTCTTTATTAGTGCCACTACCATGGCAATGGGCGGATGGCAAACATCGATGCGTCGTGTTCCTGAAGCTATTTCCGGTTACGTTTATGTGGGTGGTGCTATCGCCTTAGTGATATTATTAGGATATGTATTCGGTTCTCAAAACACGGCTATTTATCACTGGAAAGATGCAGAGCATGTTGCGCATGATAAAGTATTAACCTGGAAGAAAGGATTTTTAAACCCAACCTTCTTTTCAATTGCCACGATTTTAGTGATTGGTATCTGGATGGCTCTTAGTTACTGGTACAGGAAAGTTTCTTTAGCTGAAGACGCAGGGGCGCCTGGTGACAGAAGTTATTTCTGGAAAACCATCATCATCTGTGCAGCATTCATCGTGGTTTATGGTTTAACAGTGGGTTCTACTACTCCATGGTTGTGGTTAATGAGTATTGATGCACATTGGTTCAGCACCATGTACAGCTGGTACACATTTGCTTCTTCATGGGTAGCTGGTTTATCACTAATAATGTTGTTTATCGTTTATCTTAAAAACCAGGGTTATTTAGAATATGTAAATGAAGAACACATTCATGATGTAGGTAAATTCATCTTTGCCTTCTCTATCTTCTGGACTTATCTCTGGTTCTCTCAATACATGCTGATCTGGTATTCTAACCAGCCGGAAGAAACTGTTTACTTCCAGCCAAGATTACATGGAGCTTACCAGGGCATCTTCTACCTTAATCTTATTATCAACTTTGTAGCACCGATTTTAATTTTAATGAAGCGTAGTTCAAAAAGAAATTATGCTACAGTAACGTTTATGTCGGTAGTATTAATCTTTGGTCACTGGTTGGATTTCTATCAAATGATTATGCCGGGTTCTCTAAAAGGAGATGTAAATGATGGTAACTCTATTGGCCTGTTCATTTTTGATATGGGTGTAGCTGCAGGGTTTATTGGATTGATAATGCTGATTGTTGGTAACAAGCTTACGAAAGCTTCTTTGCTACCAAAGAATCATCCGTTTGTAAAAGAAAGTATCGTACATCATACTTAACCGGTTTGTGGTAATTGAATTGATAAAAAACTTTGAATAAAACTATTTAACGTCATGTCAGGATTTTTTGTACTTGCGACTATTTTGCTGATTTACCTGGTAATCTTCCAGATTGCTAAAGCCAGCGAGTATGTGGGTGTGCTGAAAGGTGAAGAAGTAATGCGGAAACAAAGCAACCGTATTAACGGCTTTCTGTTGATCAGCTTCCTGGTGCTGGGTTTAGTTGGTGTATGGTACACCAATCATTTATATGCCGGTAAAACATTGTTTGCGCATGAATCTGCTTCTGTAGAAGGAGAGAATTTTGACAGCATGTTTATGTGGACATTAGTCATTACCGGTGTAGTGTTCTTTATCACCCAGATTTTATTATTCTGGTTTGCCTTTAGATACCAGGAGAAAGAAGGACAAAAAGCAGTACACTTCGCACATAGTAATAAACTGGAATTAATATGGACTGCGGTTCCTGCTATTGCTATGACGGTGCTGGTGGTAATTGGTTTGCGTAACTGGTTTCATGTTACCAAAGAAGCCCCTGCTGATTCGGTTGTGGTAGAAATAACTGGTAAACAATTTAACTGGATTTACCGCTATCCCGGAAAAGATAAAGTATTAGGTAAAACATATTTTAAAAACATCAGTGATAAAAATAATAACCCGTTAGGGCAGATTTGGGAAGACAAAGCAAATAACGACGATATCATTGAATCATCTGAAATGCATATTCCCGTTGGCATTCCCTGTAAGCTGGTAATTAATTCAAGAGATGTGGTGCATGATGTGGGCTTAAACCATTTCCGTATGAAGATGGATGCCGTTCCTGGTATCCCTACCTCATTATGGTTTACTCCTAAGTTTACTACCAAGCAAATGAGAGAGAAGATGAATGATCCTGAATTCAATTATGAAATTTCATGTGATCAAATGTGCGGTCCCGGCCACTTCTCTATGCGTGGTGTGATTGTGGTGGATGAACCAACAGAGTACAAGATTTGGTTAGCCACCAGAAAACCAAATTACTGGACAGCGTTTCCTGAAAAAGACCCAACGAAACAAGCACCTGCAACTGCCGATACAACTGCTAAGAAAACAGCAGATGTAAAGGTTGTAACAGAAAACAAAACTGCTAAAAAATAATTTTTTATAAATCATTTGTGTTGATCACAAAACAATAAAAAGAAAATTATGAGTCACGAAGCTGTAATGCATGCACACGCCGCTGTTGGACATGAAGAGCATCATGGGCATCACCATCACGAGTCCTTTATCTCGAAGTATATCTTCAGCCAGGACCATAAGATGATTTCCAAGCAATTCCTTTTTACAGGTATTGTGTGGGCGATATTGGGTGGATTAATGTCCGTATTGTTCCGTTTGCAGTTAGGTTATCCTAATGAAACTTTCCCTATCCTGGAAGATCTTTTAGGTAAATGGGCAAAGGGTGGTAAAATCCAGCCTGAGTTTTATTATGCATTAGTTACCATGCACGGTACCGTACTCGTATTCTTCGTATTAACAGCCGGATTGAGTGGCACCTTCTCTAATCTTCTTATTCCTTTACAGTGCGGGGCAAGAGATATGGCTTCTCCTTTCCTTAACATGTTATCTTACTGGTTCTTCTTTGCTGCTTCAATTGTAATGATTTCCTCTTTCTTTGTTGAAACAGGCGCAGCAAGTGGTGGGTGGACATCGTACCCGCCTTTGAGTGCTATTGGTGATTTCTCCGAAGGCTCTAAAGCAGGTATGGATTGCTGGTTGATAAGTATGGCTTTGTTCATTGTATCATCACTCCTGGGTGGTTTGAACTATATCGCCACCATCTTAAATATGCGTACCAAAGGATTAAGCATGACCAAATTGCCGTTGACAATCTGGGCATTCTTCTTCACCGCAGTATTGGGTGTGTTATCATTCCCGGTATTGTTGAGCGGTGCCATCCTCTTATTATTCGACCGTCACCTTGGAACAAGCTTCTACCTGTCTGATGTGTTTGTATCTAAAACACAAACTGCCTTACCAAATGAAGGTGGTAGTGCTATTCTTTACCAGCACTTGTTCTGGTTCCTTGGTCACCCTGAAGTTTATATCATCCTGTTGCCGGCCATGGGTATGGCATCAGAAATTATATCTACCAATAGCCGTAAACCCATCTTTGGTTATATGGCGATGGTGGGCTCGTTGTTTGCTATATGTATTCTTGCCTTCTTAGTATGGGCACATCACATGTTTGTAACCGGTTTGAATCCTTTCCTCGGAGCAGCCTTCGTGTTACTTACTCTCTTAATTGCCGTGCCTTCAGCCATTAAAGTATTTAACTGGTTAACTACTTTATGGAAAGGTAATATCCGTTTTACTCCAGCTATGTTATTTGCAATTGGTTTTGTGAGCTTGTTTATCTCCGGTGGTTTAACTGGTATCTATCTTGGTAACTCAGCATTAGACTATCAATTACACGATACTTATTTTGTGGTAGCTCACTTCCATATTGTAATGGGAGTGGCTTCTATGTTCGGGATGTTTGCCGGTATTTATCACTGGTTCCCCAAAATGTATGGCCGTTATCTGAATCACACATTAGGTTACATCCATTTCTGGGTAACGATGATTGGTGCTTATATGATATTCTGGCCAATGCATTACCAAGGCTTAGCCGGTGCACCACGCCGTTATTATGATATCAGCAACTGGCATTTCTTAAAAGGATTTGATGGATTGAACCAGTTCATCAGTACAGTGGCATTAATAGTGTTTGCTACACAAATATTGTTTGTGTTTAATTACTTCTTCAGCATGTTCAGGGGAAGAAAACTGAAGAATCCAAATCCATGGGGTTCTAACACACTGGAATGGACTACACCGATCAATCCTGGTCACGGTAACTGGCCTGGCGAAATTCCTGAGGTACACCGCTGGGCATATGATTACAGTAAGGATGGAAGAGAGTTCATTCCGCAAACAGAACCAATTGGTGCCGGCGAAAGCGGGCATCATTAATAAAATAATTCAGAGTGAAGAATAATGAGGGGATGGAACAACAAGCTTCTTTGACAAAAAACTGGTCTTTATCAGCAAAGGTGAAAGACTATATGCAACTGATGAAGTTTACACTAAGCTTTACAGTAGTATTTAGTTGCGTGGTCTGCTACCAGCTTGCTCCCAATATTGCGGAGATAAACTGGAAAATGACCATTATACTTTTTATTGCCGGTATGCTGGTAACAGGAAGTGCCAATGCCATTAACCAGGCTGAGGAAAAAGATACCGATGCAGTAATGAAACGTACAGCAAACCGGCCCGTTGCTTCTGGTCGCATGAGTCTTAATGAAGCATGGACCTTTGCAACTATAGCGGGTGTAATTGGATTAGTAATGATGTATTACTATTTCAATATGCTGTCGGCTATCGTTTCACTCATCAGTTTAGGTTTGTATGCGTTTGTATATACGCCACTGAAAAAAGTAAATTCTATTTCAGTACTGGTGGGAGCGTTTCCGGGAGCTTTACCTTGTTTAATTGGCTGGACTGCGGCGACCAATGATTTGAGTACGGGTGGATGGATACTGTTTGGAATACAATTCCTGTGGCAGTTTCCGCACTTCTGGGCAATTGCCTGGGTGGCGCATACAGATTATGCAAGAGCCGGGTTTAAATTATTACCTGCTGACAAAGGACCAACAACATTTACTGCTGTTCAATCAATATTGTATTCCATATTGATGATACCGGTAGGATTGTTGCCTTACTTTATCGGGATGAGCGGAATGATAAGTTTCATCATCTTAATAATCGCCAACCTGTTTATACTGTGGCAATGCATACGATTATACAGGGAGATGGATGTAAAGGCAGCAAGGAGAGTAATGTTCAGCAGTTATATTTATTTACCAATAGTTTTACTGGCTTTATTAGCCGATAAACTATAAGATAGTTGAAAGATGGAGATGAGTATGAGTGCACAATCAAAAAAAATTCACCCGCATAAATTTGCCATGTGGGTAGCACTGGCGAGTATAGTAATGCTGTTTGCAGGGTTAACCAGCGCATTCATCGTTAAAAGCAGCCAGGCAGGATGGCAGGATATAGAAACACCTTCTTTGTTTTTGTATTCAACCATTGTAATACTGGTTAGCAGCGTTACAGTGCAGATGGCGGTGAGGGCACATAAACAAAGAGAAATGACAAGGTACCGTTTATATATAACGGTAACCGCTTTTCTCGGTGCATTATTCGTAGCCTTACAGTTCTTTGGATTTAAAGGATTATGGACACAGGGAATTACTTTTCGCAGCAGTATTTCCGGTTCATTTTTATATGTTATCATCGGCCTGCATGCACTGCATGTGCTGGGTGGGGTGATAGCATTGATAGTGATGTTTGCCAGAGCATTCAGCCGTAAAACAAGAACATATAGTTCAGTAGGAATTGAAGTAGTATCAACTTACTGGCATTTTGTTGATTTGCTCTGGATTTATTTAGTGATATTTTTTACGTTGATAAAATAAAATTGAGTGGGTCACTCCAAAGAGTGGCTCACTCTGTAAGAAATTAATTAATAATTTAAAGGTGAGCCATCAGCCAACTGGCAGATAGCCCACCAGAGAAAACAAAAACAACTTAGTACATGGCACAAGCAGCAATACCACAGGAGCACAAATGGTGGAGTGGAGGGAAAAGCCCTTTCAACGTGAGCTATGGTAAACTGATGATGTGGTATTTTTTAATGAGCGACACGTTTACTTTTGGCGCCTTCCTCATTTCTTACGGTACTATCCGTTTCAGCCAGGAATACTGGCCCAACCCCAACCATGTGTTCAATTCATTTCCTTTTGCGGGACATGAAGCAAACCTGCCATTAGCTTTCGTGAGCCTGATGACGTTTATCCTCATCATTAGCTCTGTAACGATGGTGTTAGCAGTACATGCCGGGCACAACATGGATAAAAAGGGTGTGCAGAAATATATGCTGCTGACCATTCTTGGTGGTCTTGCATTCTTAGGTTGCCAGGCATGGGAATGGACTCACCTTCTCACAGGTGCTCATCACGTTTTGATTGATGGACAGATTCAGGAGTTAAACACTACCGTAAGTCATAATCCATGGGGGCCACAAGTAATGCATAACGGAGAGCTTGTAGGAACACCCGGTCCGGTAGCGTTTGGTGGTTACTTTTTTGGTATCACTGGTTTCCACGGCTTCCACGTATTTAGTGGTGTGGTAATTAATATCATTATGTATATCATGACCACAAGAGACGTATTCCACAACCGTGGTCATTACGAAATGATTGAAAAGGCAGGTTTATACTGGCACTTTGTAGATTTAGTATGGGTGTTTGTATTCTTGTGCTTTTACTTAATTTAATCAAACAAAAAAGATAAAGAGATTATAATATGGAACATCAACAATTATCATCAGCGGAAATAAGTTTTGCTCCTGTGCACAGGGATGATACAGTGAGAAGGATTTGGAAAACCACCATTATTCTTTCAGTTATTACGCTGATAGAACTGGCTCTTGGTTTTGGTTTAGCAAAAGATTTTTTTGGCGAATCACATGGGTGGATTCTTTTCATTAAAGGAGTTATTTGTATTTTGTCTTTAGCCAAGGCGGTTTATATTGTTTCTATTTTCATGCATCTGGGTGATGAAATTCGTAACCTGATTATGACGATTGTAGTTCCTTTGTTGCTGTTTGTATGGTTTATTGCTGCTTTCCTATGGGATGGTGATAGCTGGAGAAGCCTTCGTAAAACTTACAATAAAGGTAATCCTGCCAAACATGAGCAAGTTGCACCAAAGCCTGCTTCAGAAGGCACTTTAAAATAATCATAATAACATTTCAATAATAAAACCATCCCGCCAAACGGCGGGATGGTTTTTTATATCCGTAAATTTGCACTCTAAAAATCAGCCAGTGGGAAAGAAAGGTTTTCTTGGATTAGCATTAGCAGCATTATTGCCATTAACAGCATTTTTCATCTTCCGGTATTTTGGTGATAAAGTGCAGATAATGCCGAGGCATTATTATATAGATTCAACAAGAAGCCATGTTGAAGACGGAAAAATTATTACTGATACCGTTTGGCATAAAGTAGCCAATATCACACTGGTTAATCAACTTGGGCAAACAGTTTCGCTTGATTCAATAAGAAGTGTAAATGACACGGTAAGAAATAAAATACTGGTGGCAAATTTCTTTTTTACCCGTTGTCCATCTATTTGCCCAAAGCTTACGGCTAATATGCACAAGCTGCAGGAGTCATTTAAAAAATCTCCCGATTATGTTCAGTTTCTTTCTTTTAGTGTGGACTCAGAGCGGGATAGTGTGCCTGTATTAAAAAAGTATGCTGATAAATTTAATATAGACCATAGCAACTGGTGGCTGCTCACCGGCAGTAAAAAAACAATCTATGACTTTGCTTTAAATGAAGTAAAGCTGGGTTTACAGGATGGTGAAGGAGTTGACTCCAATTTTATTCATACACCCAAGTTTGTTTTAATGGACCGTAACCGTGTTATTCGTGGTTACTATAATGGCTTAGATAGTACTGATATGTTACGCTTGCTGGATGATGTAGTGTTTTTAAATATGGAAATAGAAAAGCAGAAACCAAAACGGAAATGGTTTTAACCTCTCTTTGAATTAATTGTTATTATTCATAAATTTTTTATGCTCTCACCTGTATTAAAGAAGAATGACAAGCAGGCAAAACTGCTGATTGGGATGGTTTCCTTTATAGTATTTGCTGTAGTTGTGTCCCTGGGAAAAATTAAATTAGCTGTTGATCTTGGTTTTAATCCGCATTTCTTTGCCAAACTAAATGCTGTATTAAACTCAACCGTTGCTTTTTTGTTATTAGCGGCTTTAATTGCTGTAAAACAAAAACGATTACTGCTGCATAAAAGAATTATGCTGGTGGCAATTGTGTTATCCGTTTTGTTTTTGGTTTCTTATATCTGTCATCATTTGTTTACAGGCGATACTAAGTTTGGCGGAGAAGGAACCATTCGGTATATCTACTTTTTTATACTCATCACTCATATTTTTTTAGCGGCTATTATTCTCCCTTTTATATTGTTTACTGCATACCGGGCTTTAATAGGTGAATGGCCTGCACATAAGAAGATTGCAAGGATCACCTGGCCAATTTGGTTTTACGTAGCCGTTACCGGTGTGATAGTTTATTTGCTTATCAGTCCTTATTACTAAATTAGATCATGGAAAAAAAGAACGGACCGGTACGGGCATTACAAACTCTTTTTATGGCATTGCTTTATGGGCAAATTTTATTTGCCATACTTGCCTTTGCACTGGTAAAAACCGGAATAATGGAGCCAATAGAAGACATTAATACAGAAAAAGTTTATGAAGTATTCTTTTTGTCTATGGCAATTATTTCGGCCCTGCTTGGTTTTGCATTGTCAAAGAAAAAAACGGAACAGGCAAAAGAAATAGTTGCACTTAAAGAAAAGTTTGCAATGTACCGATCTGCATGTATTACAAAATATGCAATGATAGAAGCAGCTGCGTTATTCTGCATTATATTTTACCTCCTTAGTACAAAGTGGAGTTTTTTAGTGGCAGCACTAACCCTGATCTTTTTATTTATGTCGCAAAATCCCATCAGGCAAAGAATAAAAACAGAATTACTGGTTGATGATACCGATGTTGATGAAATGAATAAATCAGAGTAAAAGTTCTTTAGCAGGATCCCAGAAGTGTTTTTCAAAATCAACGATCATTTCTTTCTTCACCTTTATTCCTTCCTTTAATAATTGTTCTTCCATTTTTGATGGAGGATTGAAATGTGCTTTACCACTCAGCATACCTAAGCGATTTACTACTCTGTGTGCCGGAACTTTTGGTGTAACATGTGCGCAACCATTCATAGCCCAGCCCACCATTCTTGCAGAGGATTTAGTGCCGAGAAAGTTAGCGATGGCTCCGTAAGAAGTAACTCTTCCTTTTGGAATTTGTCTTACTACATCATACACATCTTCAAAAAAAGATTCACCTTTTTTTCTTTTGCTGATGAGCGGATCTGTTTGTACTGATTTTTTAGAGGAAATTTTTTTAGTAGCCTTTTTCTTTTTCATCTTCCCTTAAAGATAATAATTCGCTTCTTTTTGGCTCAGGAACATTTTTATAATTATACGGACAGTTTAAACAACCATTACCACAACAAGTACCTTTTTCTAAATGATACTTTGCGGTTAGCACCATGTAGCCTGCTTGATTATAATAAAAATCTTCGCCCTCAATCAGTTTTTTCTTCATCAAACACACTTTTTTTTAATACATCATCTTTATCAGGAATTACAGCCGGTAAGCTAAACTGTAAATAGAATATGCGGTTACTTTGTGCAATGTCTAATCCTTCATAATGCGTCTTTATCTTCAACACTTCATCAACATTTTCCTGTGCATATACATTATCAATGTCCTTAACCAGCGAAAGTCCATAAAGTTCAATAACCGTTTTAGTGAAGCGATATAAATTAGGCGAATCGGTTTTTAAATGAATAATACCATTTGGTTTAAGAAACTGCTGATATAAACGAAGAAACTTAGGATGCGTCAGTCTTTTTTTATGCTTACCAGTTCTTAGTTGTGGATCAGGAAAGGTTAACCATATTTCATCTGCTTCACCGGGAGCAAAGTATTCAGTAATACGATCAATTTGTGTGCGGAGAAAAGCACCATTGCTCAATCCCTCTGTCAAACATTTTTTAGCTCCAATGTAAATGCGGTTACCCTTTACATCTACACCAATAAAATTTCTTTGAGGAAACAAACGGGCTAATCCAACTGTATATTCGCCTTTACCGCAAGCCAGTTCTAATGTTATGGAATAATCATTTTTAAAAAAACTGTTCCACTGTCCTTTCATTTCTTTTGGAAACTCCAGCACATTGGGAAATTCTTTAATAGCTGCAAAACGAATTAATTTTTTTTGACCCATGGGCCGCAAAGATAATTAATAGAAAGTGGTGATTATAAATTCCACCAGTAATTAAACTTAAGCACCACCGCCCTGTTACGAATACTGAAAGGTGCCGGTAAATAATTATCAGTATAAACGATGAACAGATCACTGGCGGGTTTGTAACGCCACTGAAATCTTGTATTCAAATTCATATTCTTTAATTGCTCATTATACTGGAAGAAAGTAGTGAAGAAAAGTTTATTGCTGAATGTAACATCAACTCTTGGCCCTACTAACCAGAAGGTAGTTCTTCCCCATGGTTGAGGTAGATTAATTTGATTGTAACTGGCGCTTAATTGCAGATTGACGAAAGGCTGAAAGCGATAACCCAGATCGCAGGTAAGATTTAAGCGAGTGCCATTAGCATAATAACCACCATATCGTGAACTGAAACCAAACGTAAACAAACTTTGCGGTTTAGAAATGAACTCAGTGCCCCATGCATTCCACTTATGTTCTGTTCCTCTTGCTAAAGTATCTTTATTAGAAACAGTGGGATCAAATGGTGCCAGCAGTTTTACATAGTCATGCGCAACCCATGTCATAAAAGTTGATTGATTGCGCCACGCAACAAAATAAGACAGGAAGCTTTCATTATCTGTCTGTTTAAAATTTTCATTGAAGAAAACAGTAGTGCTAAACTTAGGACCATGACTGATGATCTTTGCTTTTCTCCTCACCAAAAATGTTCGTCCCGCAACTGGATTGATTTTTATGTAACCTTGTCTTGGTACGTAACCAACTTCAGCATTGTAATTTTTTCCAACATACTCATGCTGCCATAAAAACAACCAGCGGCGACTATTGTACTGCAGATGAGCTGCCTGCACTAAATCATTAGTGCTTTTACCCGGACTGAATGATTTAATAAATAACATTTTGCCGGTCCATAAATTATTAGATGAGGCAAGATTATATTCTAAACCTATATTACGGTTGTAATTTGAGTAAGTTGGTTTGGAAGAATCTTTTCCCGGAGTGTAATTGATAGATTGTTTGTTGATGAACAGCACACCAATATTAGACCGGCTGAATACTTTTCTTTGTAACGCAATAATAGAAAAATTTTGTGCAGGCAAGCCCGTTGCATCCACTTTTTTAGTTTCCATATCCATTACACCGATGCGCCAGTCTTTGTTAAGCTTACCGCTTAATCTTGCACCATATTGAATGGGAACACCTAATCCTATTCTGCGGGAGAAGAACGGACGAATAGTAGCATATCCGAAATTAGCAAAGAGATCAGCATTCTCTAAAAAGAATTGTCTTCGCTCAGGAAAGAATAATTCAAAGCGATCTAAGTTGGTTACCTGCCGGTCAACTTCCACCTGCGAAAAATCAGGATTAACGGTTAGATCAAGATTTAAAGAAGAGTTCAGAGAAAACTTTGCATCGCCACCGATCTCTTTTTGATAAACTGCTTTTTGTTTGTTTTCAAAATCTTTGGAAACACCGGCCAGCACAAATGGTATAACAGAAATATTAGAACCAGCTTGCGGCGGTGGCGCATCCCATACTAACGTACCCGTGTAGGCCAGTGAAGCAGTGGGAAATTGTCGTGGCACCGGAGCCCAACTTGATTTTTCTGCTTCGGTAATATCCAACCGGCTGAAATTAATTCCCCATTGAGTAATTCCTTTTTTGTAGCGGATGCTTTTAAAAGGGATAGCCGCTTCAAATATCCATTTATCAGTATAGTTTTTTACGGCAGAAGTCCATTTGTTATCCCAGCTCAGATCAGCTTTGCCTCCTTCGTACAACATACCATCCCATTGGGCACCGGCAGCATTAGCGCCGAATGTAAAACCATTGGTAAGATCATTGAAGGGATCAATAAAAAAGAGAAAGTTATCATTCTTGCCAAATACAAAATCACGGCGTAATGATTCTACCCGGTAAGGAACAGTTGGTTTATGAAAACAGGTAGCGAGGATGTAGATATTCTCTGCATCATACAACAAGCGTACCTCTGTTTCTACTTTTGCATGGCTGGTATCCATGGGTAATACCATAAAAAAATTCCTGACTGCTTCCGCCTCCTGCCAGGCAGCTTCGTCCATGGCCCCATCAATTTTTATTTCGCTGTTTGTTTTATGAATGTGAATGGAATAAGCGCCGTTCTTTTTTTGTGCAGAAAGAAACGATACATATAGCAGGAGAGGTAAGAGCAGCAGTTGTTTAAGCATATCGGGTGATGGAAGATAAAGAAAGTTTTGAAAACCAGTTTAAAGGAAGGTTATAGCAATATGATACATAAGCATAGCCATTTTCAGCATTTTAAGTTAAATTTATTAAAGCAAAAGATCTTTGAAACCCTTTGTAGGTTTGAGCTGCATTCGAAATCGTTATTATACGTTCGGGTTAACAATGGCGGGGATAAGTAGTAAGGCTCTTGGCATTGGTTCTCCACAAAACAAGAAGAAATACAATGGTAAGGAGGAACAACGACAAGAATTTTCTGATGGCAGCGGGTTAGAGTGGTTGGATTATGGGGCGAGAATGTATGATGCACAAATAGGAAGGTTCTTTACACAAGATAGATTCTCTGAAAAATATATGACAATGTCACCTTATCAATATGCAGCAAACGACCCTGTTAGAATAATAGATTTAAATGGTGATGGGGTTGTTATTGCATATTTAGACGATGGAGGAAGTTTCAGATTTGCTGAATACGCTAATGGGAAACTTACAGCTTGGAATGGATATAGTAATTTATCTGATGAGCAAAAGAACCAGCTTGACCAAAACGGGATTCATCAAAATAATATAAGTAAAGATAATACGTTAGTAACTAGCAATAAATACTTGGAATCAGTCAGACAGGATCTTAGTAAACTACAGTATTTTACTGGTGATAAGGAAATTGCTAATAAAGTAAATACTTTACAAAACTCTAAACAATTGCATTTCATCAGAAATTTAAATGAAGATGATGGTTCAGAAAACGGTTCATATGGCTTAGGAAAAAGAGGTGAAAATCAAGGGAGTGTAATAGCGTATGATCCAACGAAAACTACCCGTTACACCACAAGGCTAGGAGGAAGACTGGTCAACGGTGAACCAGAATATAGAGCACCTTTAAAAGGATTTGCTCATGAAATACAGCATTCTTTTGATTTTGACCAAAATACTGTTGATTATTCGTTTACAGAAAATGGAATTCCTATGGCAGAAGTAAATGCCATAAATTTTGAAAATCGTTTAGTCGGTTCAACAATAGGTGATATTAATAGAACAACATATCCAGTTCTTAACCTTGATAATAGAGATGATAATCCTAATTATTTGAGATACGAATTAAAATCTGTGCCGAGTAAACTTTTAAAATTTAAAAACAATTACTAGTTACATAATTAATATAGTATGAAAAACATAATTCCTGTTCTTTTTTTGGCATTACCACTTTGTGCGAAAAGTCAGTTATCATTTAATAATTGCGATAATAAATATTTTGATTACATCCTAAAGAATAAAGGATTTACTAAAAGTTATTTTGTTTTACTTGATGTCTTAGAACCTTCTGGGAACAAGAAAAATGTGATAATACAAAATCATTTGTTATATGATATAATATGTAATGAAAAGACTTTTGACTCAACTGGGTATGATGAGAAGATAAGAATATACATTAAGGGTGATTCTGCTATTAAGCTCAAAAGTAACTTGGATAAATACAAATATTATTTTTATGAAGTAGTAACAGACAAGGCTTCTGATAAATATTCCAAACTTAATGATAGTTGCTTTTTAAAAAAACTATTTGATGAAAATGGGTTTTACTTAAATAGTAGTGAAATTTATGTTACTACTGTTGTGAAGGAGCTCTTTAGGAGGAGATTATTAGCCCGTATATCTCATAATACTGGAATGTTAAAGGTGGATTTTATCAATTATTGTAAGTGAGTACAGAAACTTATTGCAATTATGTTAATATCTCCTTCTCAAACTTGGTTGTTTGCAGACTAATTAAAGAAAGTATTAATCTGCATCAAATGTGATAAGAATTTACTTCAATTTTTTAATATGTTTTACAACAAGCAAATATGATAACTATATTTGAAGTGCTGTTTTAGCTATTATCATATGCTTAAAACTTATACAACTTTCATACTTGTTTTTATTTCTGCCATATCTGGGTATGCTCAACAAGAAGCCAACATTTGGTATTTCGGGCATAATGCCGGTGTGGACTTCTCCAGCGGCTCACCAAAGATTTTAACCGACGGGCAAATTAATACAGATGAAGGTGTTGCCAGTGTAAGCGACAGCACAGGTAAATTATTGTTTTATACAGATGGCTCTACCATCTGGAATGCCAAACACCAGGTAATGCCTAATGGTTCTGGATTGCTGGGCAATTATAGTAGCAGTCAGTCTGCTATTATCATTCCCAAAGTAGGCGATCCAATACGTTATTATGTTTTTACAGTTGATCAACTTGGCGGAACAAATGGATTTAATTATTCCATTGTAAACACCACACTAAATAACGGGCTGGGTGACGTGGAAACAAAGAATGTGCGTTTGCAAAATAGTGTTTGTGAAAAATTGACTGCGGTAAAACATTGCAATGGTAAAGATTACTGGGTTATTGTACATGGATTTAATTCAAATGTCTTTTATGCATATTTAGTTAATGCTGCCGGAGTAAATACAAATGCGGTATCCAGCAGTTTAGGAATAGTTGTTCCCAACGATCCGGCAAAGGCTATTGGCTGTATGAAAGCTTCGCAGGATGGTAAATTAATTGCGATTGCACATAAACAATTGGGTGCAGACCTGCTTGATTTTAATAATACTACCGGTGTTTTATCCAACGCCCGTACATTATTTACTGCGGCTGAATCTTACCAGGTTATGTTTGGGCCATATGGGGTTGAGTTTTCACCCAATTCCAAATTGCTCTATGTTTCCGGCGACTACTTTGATTTTAGCATAATCGGTCAGCTTAGTTTTTTATTACAGTATGATGTAACACAACCTACATTAGCTGGTTTGCAAAATTCTAAATCCATTATTTATACGCAGCTGCCAAATTCCTTTGTAGAGAACTTTGGAACATTACAATTAGCACCTGATGGTAAGATATACATGGCCGAAATGAATCGTTCTTCATTATCAGTGATTAATAATCCCAATGGTGTGGGGGCTAATTGCCGGTTTGGTTATGCACAATTATACTTGTGGACCAGCAATTCTTTTGGAAGCAGTACCTATGGGCTACCAGCCTTTCCTGGAGGGGTATTAGATAAGCGGTTCAACTTTAAAAGGAACTGCACCGGCAATGTGATGAATTTTGAATATAGCAGATCACCATCAGAGTTATCTGTAAAATGGGATTTTGATGATCCGTCTTCAGGAGTAAATAATTTTTCAAAATTAGACAGTCCAGTACATAATTTTTTGACCAATGGTGATCATGTGGTTAAATTAATTCGTTATACTAATTGCGGTAACGATACCATTAAGAAAACGATTAAAATAGGACAGGTAAAATTGAACTTGGGTAATGACAGTTTGTTATGCGGCAGTGCCAGTTATACAATCAACCCGCAAACAAACGGGCAAAGTTTAAAATACCTGTGGCAGGATGGTAGTTCATCATCTTCCTATACTGCAAATAAAGATGGTTTGTACTGGCTTGAACTTACGGATACAAGTACCGGCTGTATTACCAAGGATAGCATTAATTTATTGTTCAGAGCAATTCCTCAGGTTGATCTTGGTCCCGATCTTAAAAAGTGTGAGAATGACCAGGTGGTGTTATCAACCACTATTGCTAACGCCAATTATTTATGGAATGATGGTAGTACTAATAATTCGATTACGGTAAGCAATAGTGGTAATTATTGGGTAGAAGTAAATGGCGGAGGCTGTAAAAAAAGGGATAGCATCAATATTGTCTTCAATAAATATCCTGTTATTAGTCTTGGCAATGATACAACTTTATGTGAAGGATCCACACTTGTGTTAGATGCAGGTAACATTGGAATGCATTATCAATGGCAGGATAATTCAATCAGTCAAACACAAATAGTAAAATCTACTGGAATCATTTGGGTAAAAGTGACCAATGTGAATTGCAGTGTTGCTGATACCATAAACGTTGCCTATTTAGATAAACCAGCTTTTTCATTAGGAAATGATACCAGTATTTGTGAAGGAACAACCATTAAATTAGACCCTGATATAAAAAAGGGTACCAATTTAACTTACCAATGGAGCAATGGTGCAGACAGCTCTCATCTTGCTGTAACTGGGGAAGGGAATTATTGGCTTCAGTTAAGTAATAGTTGTGGCATTGCTAAAGACAATATTGTAATAAGGAAAGGCGCCTGCAAATTATATGTGCCTACTATGTTTACTCCAAACGGAGATGGTAGGAACGATATTTTTAAAGCATCTTATGGTGAAAATACAACTAAATATAAGTTTACTGTATATAACAGGTGGGGGCAAATAGTATTTGAGAGTGGCAAAGTAGAAAATGGATGGGATGGTCGTTTTAAAGGAGTTTTCCAGCCCGGAGGAATTTATGCTTGGACGATTGAGTATCAAACGGCAATTGATAAAATAGTAAGGCGTTTAAAGGGAGTAGTTTATTTATTAAGATGATATTTGCAAATAGTAAAGTAATCACAGGCTCATGGTAATAAGAAAAATATATAAAATGTTGTTCAGCTTGCAAGGTTACTGCCGGTTCTCAAGGCATAGGATATTGAGAATGAAAGCTACAAAAAGAACAGAGTTGTCTAAGTTATGCCTCAAGTTTTAGGAAATGGAAGTTTCATTCCTTCTTTTCAAAACATAGTCCCTTGATATTCTTGGCTAATTTTAAATCAGGTATTGAATCTTCTATACATATTTTGGTTATACTATCAACATAAACACAACCTCCCGGAGCCCCAACAGCTATCTTTATATCATCCAAATCATACAACATTGAAGAGAGTTCAAAGCCATAGTAACCATCTTTTTGAATCTTATTGTCCGATTCACAAGACCTTTTTTGTGACACAATTTTATATCGGATGCCCTTTTTAGAAGCGTAGATCAAATAAAAATTGTTTATAGAATCAATCTTGTAAACTTTATAAGAAGTATCATTCTCATTGAAAGAGCTTGCTTTATTATTATTTAAACAGAATAAATTTAAACAGATAAAAGAAATTAGGCACCCTGTTATAATTAAAACTCTACTCATAATTATCAATATTATATTTCTGGTCTATTGTTTATCAAACTCACTTTTAGTAACAGATAAAATTGGGACGGCTGGCCTCGTCCCATCCTGAACAGTAGCTGTAAATTTTGCCCACCCTATACTTGATGGCAACGTGTTGCCGTTAGAATCATAAAATGAATAACCTACGCTACGTGGGCCGCCGGGTTGGGGTGTAGCTAAAATATGTGCACGATTATAAATACTGTTGGGATTGCTAATATCAGCTTGTGTTGGTACTCCAACAGAGGAGCCTTCTGTTTGTGCCAACTTTGCTCCTTGATATGCCTCGGTAACTTCATGCAAAGTTGCTGCCCCTGGTTGGTTAAAATAAGTATCAAGATTTGAAAGAACTTTGGGATTGATTTCTTGATTTGCAACAACAGTTGGGCCAGAACATTCTTTACCATTTGGTGTATTTCTTACACCAGCCGGTGTAACCTTATTGCCCATAAATGCTCCACCTAACAACAATCCTCCATTGGAAGTTTTAACTTTATTTGTAGCAGTAACAACAACTTTCACGGATGGGTCATTTATAGCAGTAGTTAATTGTTTAGCTTCAGAACTGAATGTTGCTTTAGGATCCTTTAAAGTATAAGTAATATTCCCTTTTGAGTCCATATTTAGATTGAGTTCATTTTGAACAGATTTTTGCAATTCCTGAAAAGCTTTTTGTTTTGCTGCTCCATCTATAACCACACCTGTCACCCCCATGCCGTCAGGGTCTATAAACCGCAAAGGATTATCAACAGCATAATTATATGGACTCCATTTTCGGTATTTTTCAGCCAAAAGATCGACAACCTCCCATCGTCCTATTTGCGCATCATACATTCTCGCACCATAATCCAGCCATTCAAGGCCACTGCCATCACTAAACTCTTGTCTTTGTTCCTCCTTACCATTGTATTTCTTCTTGTTTTGTGGAGAACCAATGCCAAGAGCCTTACTACTAATCCCCGCCATTGTTAACCCAAAGGGATAATAATGGGATTCAAAGAACTTTGAACCATAAATGTAATGTTTTAACAATAATCCACTTTACTCCCAATCAAATTATTGGATTAATACACCACTATGAGAAATCTGTAAAATAACTCCAGGTCTTCTTTAGTTATACAAAATGCTACTGATCAGTGCAAATGATAAAAATCAGTACTGTAATGAATTAAGTAAGTCATTTAATGAACAAAGGCGGGCATGTAATAGGAATAAAAACCAATGTAATAAACAAAGTAGCTCCTGTAATGTCAACGTTCTTTCATGTAATAAATGGAGAATATGCTGTAATGACAGTTGCCGGCTCTGTAATAATTAAAGCGACTCTTGTAATAACCATTATCAGTGATGTAATAAATTGGGTAAGCCGTGTAATTAATATGAATAACTCTAAGTATTTACGAATGATCAGCGATTAAAAAGATAAAATCAAAAAAATCCCGGATCAACTGATCCGGGATTTACTAAATAGTATTAAATGAATTTATGATTTCAGCACACCCGATTTGTGCATGAAGCTGTACATGTAGCAGGCAACACAAATATTTCCAATTGATTCAAGCAAGGCAAAGGAAATAAGTACACTTGCTAAAATTCCTGCAGCCAGCAACCATCCGGTTAAATGCAGAATTAATATGGCTGTGGAAAATAGTAAACCTATCCTGGCAGCAAATGTTTTTGGTGGCGCATAAACAGGTTTACGGCTGCCATTAAATAATCCGTTGTTTATTTTTCCGGCAATAAAACGAAACGGACTGTATTGCCTGAAACCGAAAGCTCTAATTGCAAAATCAATAACAAGAATTATAATGGTTATAATATTACCACTGATAAGATAGATAATTCCTGTTACTGCCACCATAAAAGCAACAATCCTTACTTTATTTCCATTTAATGTTGCGTTGTGCTGAGTTGACATAATTCAAATTTTAAAATAATCCTTCAATAGATAAATAACGTTCACCGGTATCGTAGTTAAAGGTTAATACCTTGCTTCCGGCTGGTATTTCCGGTAACTTTTTAGCTACTGCTGCTAATGCTGCACCACTGCTGATACCAACAAAAATTCCTTCTTCCTTTGCACTGCGTTGTGCATAATCAAAAGCAGCCTCTTTGCTAACGGTTATTACACCATCCAATACATCAGTATGCAAATTGTTTGGAATAAAGCCAGCTCCAATTCCCTGTATAGGATGCGGAGATGGGCTACCACCGCTGATAACAGGAGACAGTTCCGGCTCAACAGCAAATACTTTTAAATTAGGAAAACGCTTTTTCAACACTTCACCTACACCGGTAATATGTCCGCCAGTGCCTACACCAGTGATGATATAATCTAATCCATCAGGAAAATCTGCTGCAATTTCTTCCGCAGTTGTTTTAATATGTACAGCAATGTTGGCTTCGTTATCAAACTGCTGTGGCATCCAGGAATTTGGTGTAGCAGCAATTAATTCTTTTGCTTTTTCAATAGCACCTTTCATTCCTTTTTCTCTTGGTGTTAATTCAAAAGTGGCGCCATACACACTCATCAATCTTCTTCTTTCAAGGCTCATGCTTTCGGGCATCACCAAAATCAGTTTGTATCCTTTAACTGCCGCAACAATCGCCAACCCAATACCTGTATTACCGGATGTTGGTTCAATGATCACACTATCTTTATTCAATAAACCTTTTTGTTCTGCATCTTCAATCATAGAAAGTGCAATGCGGTCTTTAATGCTTCCGCCGGGATTGGCTCTTTCCATTTTAGTCCATACCTCAACATTACCGGGAAACAAGCGGTTGAGTTTTACATGTGGCGTGTTACCGATGGTTTGTAATACATTATTTGCTTTCATCTTTTATAGCGTTTGTTTAAATAATAAAATTGATGGGTTCATTAAAATCTTTACGATCCTTTACGGTGGTTTGATCTTTATGATATACAATACTAAATGGCAAAATACTTTCGGTGATCCAGGTATTACCTCCAATTATACTATCGTGTCCAATCACCGTATTGCCGCCCAATATGGTACTTCCTGCATAGATCACCACATTATCTTCAATGGTTGGATGGCGTTTGGATTGTGCATCTTCTTTTTTTACAGCTAATGCACCCAATGTAACACCCTGATATATTTTTACATTCTTACCAATCACCGTTGTTTCTCCAATTACCACACCTGTTCCATGATCAATAAAGAAAGGAGAATCAATAGTAGCTCCCGGATTGATATCAATCCCTGTTTTACTATGTGCCCATTCACTCATCATTCTTGGTATTAGCGGAACTTTCAGCTTATACAATTCATGCGATAAACGGTGAACGATGATCGCAGAAAAACCGGGATAGGAGAGAATTACTTCTTCTAATGAATAAGCGGCAGGATCAAACTCAAGAATAAGATTGGCATCTCTGATCAATGTATCCTTTATTCCTTCTAATGAATCAAAGTAACTGGAAGTAATTTCCATTACATCAATATCATGCTGTTTGGAAACAGGCGTTAGTATATCAAAGAGTTGTTTTTTTAAATAGAGCTGAACAGAATCGTGTTTTTTTAAAAATTCTTTCGGGTCTTCTACTACAGGAAATAAATAATCCATCAATCCTTCTGTAAACTGAATTACCTTATTGCGGGAGGGAATATGTGAGGCCAGGATATAGCCCGGATAATTTTCCATAATTGAGTTATTTAAATAATAAGCCCTTCATTTTTGTGAAGGGCAATAAATATCTTACTGAATAAAAATTGTTTTATCCCTTCAATAGAAACTGTAACAACAACAATTTTTCATATGGTGATTGAAATAGAACCCGAAAATAATGATTATCCTATTAAGTAAGTGGACTTTAAGAAATCTTTATTGTTTCGTGACAATCGGCAAAAAAAATCCCCATCCCGGGAACGGGAGGGGAGCATCTTCATTAAGCGATCGAGATTGTTATACTGACATGAAAAACTGCTGTAGGGGGAGGACTCGAACCTCCACGGGGCAGTTAGCCGCTGCGCAAATTTGTAGAAGGCGCTACCTTCAACCTAACTGGTGGTCAACCCCAGTCGGTCCCGGCGTCCCGGGATCGGCGTTACGCAGTGTTTATCCTGTTTCCCCCACCCCCGAGACAAGAGGGTATGTCTGCCAAAAATTTCATCACCCCACAGTGTGAAATGGCAATGGGCAATTTGCAATAAGCAAATGAACATTACCTTAAAGAACTAATAAGTAGCTGTAGAGGGAGGACTCGAACCTCCACGGGGCAGTTAGCCTTAGCACAAAGTTTCAGTGGTCGACCCTGGTCGCCAAGCCTTGCGGCCGGGCGGCTCTATGCTATGTTTATCCTGTATTCCCCACCCCCGAGACAAGAGGGTATGTCTGCCAAAAATTTCATCACTCCACAGTGTATTCAATGAACTTGATGGGACAAAATTATAGGGATTCTATCGTTTTTTGGATATTTTCAAAGAAAAATTTTGTAAATATCGAAATTATCCAAATATTTGGTAATTATTTTGAATTATTTCTAAAAAATAACTGGAAAAACATGGCAAAATTGAATTTAGATAAACTGGACCTGCAGATCATTCATGCAATGATGGAAAATGCAGCGATATCGTATGCTGACCTGGGTAAACAATTATTTGTTTCTGGCGGTACTATTCATGTGCGTATCAAAAAGCTACAGGAGTATGGTATAGTTAAAGGTACTAAACTCAATGTAGATATTAAACAATTGGGCTATGATATTACAGCCTTTGTGGGAATTTTTTTAGAAAAGAGTTCACTATACGACCAGGTAGCAAAAGAATTAAAGAAGATACCGGAGATCATTCGCCTGAATTATACAACCGGTAATTACAGTATGTTCCTCGAAATTGTTTGTAAGGATATGAACCAACTGCGGCATGTATTGCATGATGAGCTGCAGAAAATAAAAGGTATTGAACGTACAGAAACTTTTATTTCACTGGACGAAAGTTTTAACCGTAATGTGCAGGTGGCCGGATAATCGTTGAATCATTTCCCGTGAGCAGACATTTTATTACATCGCTGTTTTTAATGATCCTGTTGAATGTGGTCATTAAACCTGTATGGGTATTTGGAATAGACCGGCAGGTGCAGGTAGTGGTGGGTGCAGAAGTATATGGTAAATACTTTTCATTATTCAGTCTCTCTCTCATCTTCAATATACTTCTTGATTTAGGTATTACCAATTTTGCCAACCGCAACATTGCCCAGCAGGCAGATCAGCTTCCAACACTCTGCAGTAATGGATTGATTGCAAAGCTGATTCTTTCTTTTGCCTATACCATCATTTTATTTTTTATAGCCACCAGCAGCGGTATTACTGATTTTAAATTGTTATTCCTGCTGATTGCCTTACAAGTGCTGACCAGTTTTTTAATTTTTGCAAGAGGAATAGTATCGGCTTTACAATTATTTAAAACAGACGCCATCCTTTCAATTATTGATAAAGGACTGATGATTGTTATTGCCGGACTGTGGCTATACACACCATTGATAGGCAAACTATTTACTGTTGATGATTTTGCCTGGCTGCAGGTACTTACCGTTGGTTTTACTTTATTAATAAGTATTGCAGTATTATTAAGAAGAAAAGTATTTCAGCAGTTTACGGCTGATGTAGCAAGTGTTTTTAAAATAGTGGTACAGAGCTTACCATTTGCCTTAACTGTTTTCTTTATGGGTTTGCATAACCGTACAGATGCTTTCTTGTTAGAACGTATTCATACAAACGGTGCATATGAAGCAGGCGTTTATGCTGCTGCATATCGCTTGCTGGATGCAGCTAATATGCTGGGTTATTTATTTGCTACGCTATTAGTTTCTTACTGGTCAAAACATATTAATGATAGAGAAGGCACACAAAAATCATTATCATTTTCACACCAGTTATTAATTCCGGCCGGATTATTACTGGCAGTGGTTGCATTGTTTCTTGATAAAGAACTATATCAATTGTTATATCATCATGAATCAGCATATGCTGAAGAAATTTTAAAATGGTGTTTAATAACCATCATCCCATATTTTATTACGCATATTTATGGAACGATGTTAACTGCATCGGGAAATATTAAAACACTGATGTGGCTGGTGATCATTGCTTCAGCTATTAACCTTGCCTTTAATAGTATTGCTATTCCTGCATGGGGAGCTACAGCCTGTGTAATTGCAGGAATGATTTCGCAGGGAATATTAGCAGTACTTACAATAATATTGGTAAAAAGAAAGACTGGTTATTCAATCAATACACAGGTTTGGGTAAAGTATTTAATAATAATACTTGTTCTTTCTTTGAGCTTATTTTTCATTGACAAAACGACTATTTCTATCTACGCAAAACTTGGAATTATTATAGCGGAATGGTTTATTGTTATGAATTTATTACGAATCTTTTCTATCCGCTCTTTTTTGAATCTTATGAGCGAAAAATAAGCTACTTTAGCCCGATAATGTGTAACTATGGATAAGATCATTTCCTTTAATTTGATGGACATTGTGAATGTGGTGTGGAACTGGCGTAAGAAGATTATACTGGCAGTTATTTTAGTTACAGGTATTACTGCCGCCATTGTTTTTATAATACCAAGAGAATACCTGGCCGAAGCAACGGTGGTAGCTGCAAATCCTAATCTTGGCGACAGAAGTAATATTTTCAACACTACGTTTGAGCAGCAATTTAGTTATTATGGCGCCGGTTCAGATAATGATCGTTTATTTGAAATGTCAAGAATTGATACAATGAAAATGTTTTTAATTGACAGTTTCAAACTGGAAGATCATTATAAAATCAGCAGAACAAATTCACGGCGCCGATTGGCCGCTTACAATGAGCTAAAAGAAAAGTCAGATTTTTATGTAACAGAGCTTGGGCATCTTCGTATAAAAATTTGGGATACTGATCGTAAGCTGGCGGCTAATATGGCCAATACTGTTGTGAATAAAATAAATCAGCGTAGTATTGAAATGACCAATGCTGCGAAACAACAAATCATTAAAAAGCTGCAACAGCAACAGGAATCAAATGAAGCTGAGGTAAAACAATTAATTGAAAATCCAGCACCGGGAGTGCCTGCCGAAATAAATACAGCCAGGAAAACCAGTTTGCTTAAACAAATAGAAGAAAATAATACACTAATCAACCAGTTTAAAGTTAGCCTGAACAATGTAAGCAACCTTTATGTAATTCAATATGCTACTCCTGCATTGAAAATTGACAGGCCAAAAAGACTACCGATTATAGTAATGGCATTTCTGTTGTCGTTATTCTTTAGTGTACTGGCTGCTTTATTATTAAACCGGTTACGCACGGATAAATAATGTCTTTTACAGTTTCCCATACCAATGCCAATCGAATATTCTGGGGATTATCCCTGTTGCTCACAATAGGTATAAGCCTTGCTTTTCTCCTGAAGGAAACATCATTTGTCTATATACCATTTGCTATACTGGCAGTACTGTTTGTATTGTTCTATGATATTAAGGTGCTGTTTTTTTTATTACTGTTCTTTATTCCTTTTTCAATTGAATATCCGGTAACGGATAGTTTATCAACGGATCTTCCGGACGAACCAATGATGGTTGGATTGGCAGGTTGTATCATTCTTTATATTTTGTATGATCCCTCTGTAATAAAAAAGTACATCAAACATCCGCTGATTCAATTATTATTTTTAGAACTTATCTGGATTTTTATTACCATCTTTTTTGCCTATGAAAAAGCTGTTGCAATAAAATACCTGCTGGCTAAATGCTGGTATGTATTATCCTTTGTATTTGGCAGCGTATTGCTGGTCCGTACTAAAAAAGATTTCACTTTACTCGCTTTGTGTTTTGTAGTTCCAATGCTGATGGTAACTGTGTGGACGCTTTATAACCACTCCTTTGCTGGTTTTAGTTTTGCTGAAGCCAACCATGTAATGCATCCTTTTTTCCGTAATCATGTCAATTACTCCTCATTACTGGTTTGTGTTATTCCCATGCTTTATCTTATCCGAAAATTTTCTACCGGACTGAATAAAAAGCTTTGGAAATGGATCACCATCATTATATTGATTGGGTTGGTGTTTTCTTATGCAAGAGGAGCATGGCTGGCCTTAATAGTTGGAATAATCACTTTTTATATTGTTAAGAAAAACCAGTTTAAAAAAATATTACAGCTTGCTACATTGGTTGTATTGCTTGGAGCAGGCTTGCTTTCAATAAATGATAACTATTTAAAGTTTGCCCCCAATTATGATCAAACGATCTTTCATAAAGATTTTGAGGAACACATTGTGGCTACGTACACATTAAGAGATGTATCAAATGCAGAACGCTTTTACCGCTGGATAGCGGGTGTACGCATGAGTATGCAGGAACCAATTACTGGCTATGGCCCCAATAATTTTTATTCTAACTACAAACGGTTTGCTGATCCAAGATTCAGAACATGGGTGAGTGATAATTCCGACCATTCATCCGTACACAATTATTTTTTATTGCTGATGATTGAACAGGGAATACCGGGCATGATAATTTTCTATCTTCTCTTATTCTATATGTTTTTATATGCACAAAGATTATATCACCGGATAAAAGATGCATTTTATAAAGAAATATCATTGATGATAGCGGTGATTCTTTCAATGATCACTACGGTAATTATGCTGAGCGATTTGATTGAGACGGATAAGATAGGCGGACTCTTTTATGTATGTCTCGGCTTGTTAGTGGCAATTGATTATAAAACGAGAGATGAAGATACAAACCCCGTCAGCGGTTGAAAACCCTGACGGCGGTTTAACACAAACTATAATTTTCCTTTTACATCCAATGCATCTCTTAAACCATTTCCCAGTAAATTAAAAGCTAATACTAAAATCATAATAGCGATGCCCGGTGCAATGGCTAAAAAAGGATTATGGGTGATGATGAAATTGTAATTTTCTTTTATCATTAATCCCCAGCTGGGTTGGGGTGCCTGCACACCTACTCCTAAAAAACTTAAACCTGCTTCAATAACTATAGCGGTGGCAAAATTGGATGCAGCAATTACAATAACAGGCCCCATTACATTAGGAAGTATATGACGGAAAATAATTCTTGCATTGGAATAACCTAATGCTTTTGCTGCTTCAATATATTCCAGCTCACGAAGACTGAGTACTTGTCCACGTATCAATCTTGCCACACTCACCCACATGGTTAGTCCAACTGCAATAAATACCTGCCAGAAACCTTTGCCCAATGCTAAAGTAATGGCAAACACTAATAATAAAGTTGGAATACTCCAGATAACATTAATAAACCACATGATCACTTCATCCACCCGGCCACGAAAATAACCGGCTAATGAACCAAGCAATATTCCAATAGTTAAAGAAATGAGTACAGCAATCAGGCCAACACTAAGACTTACTCTGATACCAATCAGCATACGACTTAAAATATCTCTTCCAAATTTATCAGTACCAAGCCAAAATGTTTTTTTAATAACAAGATCATTTACAGAAAGCGAAGTGTTTTTTGTTAAAGCATCAACTGAATATTCTTGTTTCTCTTCCACACCATCATCAATAAATTTTTGTACGGAAACTTTATCACCGTTTATTTTATAACTATTAATAGGGAGATAGATGTATGCATCTTTTTTACCGGTTATAATTCTTTCAAAAAAAGAAGTATTCTCAATATAGTTTTCCTTTGGAAGTTTTAAGAACTGAATACTAAATCCCGGCTTTTTACTTTGTATTTCCACTATCTGCCTGTCTGCATTAGGAGTTGAATCAGGAGCAATTAAATAGCAAAGAGCAGCCAGCAGAACGGCAGCAAGGATAATAATTAACCCGGCAACAGCAGCTTTATTCTTCTTTAACCTTTTAAAGGCAGCCTGTGCAAATGAATACGATTGATTGCTCACTCAACTAAGTTAGGAGTTTTAAAAACGAATTTGATTGATATTGCTTTGAATGTTTATGGTAAGAACAAATGTTGAATCCCCGGAGAATAATTATCTTTAACCAACTAAATATTTTTTTGTATGAAACCTTTACTCATCTTAATTTATATTGTTTCTTTATCATTGCTTACAACGGTTTCCGTAGCACAGCAATCTTATTTAGGCGGCGGTGCAATAATCAGTACAGCTCTTTCTGAAAAAACAAACCCACGGCTGGGAATTTTTTGGCAATTTGAACGAACCCTTAATCCACAAAACTCTATCATTATTAATTCGGGCCAGCCACAATTTAAGAGTAAAATTTATGGTCTAATGGCAGTTTCCGATATTAAAGCCGGATGGCGGTATTTATTTAAACCAGGCAAAGTTTACGCTGGTTTAAATGCAGGCATAGCAATAGAAAGTTCATTGGCCCGATGGTATGGAAATGATTTACGGGTTCATCCAATGTTAGAAATAAATTCAGGGTATTTGATTCCTTTTAAGAATGACAGGATTGATATAGGAATAAGCTATGACATATTCTTTTATAAATATCAGAATTTTTCCTGGCTGCAGTTGAACATGGGTTATCATTTTCTGTTGCCACATAGGAAAAAGAAGAAAGATTGAACTGAGTTTTAAAAGTTCAGTAGCTCATGTAATGGAATTTGCAGGCCCTTGGCGATAAGCCGGAGGGTGCAGATGGAAACATTTAGTTCCCCTCTTTCTATCCTCCCAATTTGTTCTGCATAGTTATCTATTGTTATGCCAAGGTCAAGCTGGGACATACCCTTCTGTAGCCGTAAATCCCTGATACGGTTGCCTAATTCTTTCAAAAATTTTTTATCCTTGACACCTTGCACACAGCAAAGGGCAGGAAAACATTAAAAAAACAATAGAACATACATGTTCTGTTTTGAAAATTTTATTATATTCGGGTAAACCATTTAATCCCTTTATCAATGATTCCTATCATTTTTATATTTCCTGCCTGTTTAAGCCCACCTGGCATTGATATTATATTTTGGAAACGTTAGTAACTTTAAACCTGTTAACACCAGTAGTATGAGACAACTGAACCATCCATTGAAACTTGTTATCTATTTGTTTATTATTTCCAGTTTTTTATTCCTTAGCAGCAAGTGCAAAAAAGAACCCCAAAACCAAACACCGCAATTGCCACCGGAAACACAAACCGGTGCAGGTACATTTGGTTGTTTGGTAAATGGAAAAGTTTGGCTTGCTACCTCCTACTTTGTTGATAATCCAGCAATAGATAATATAGCTATCTATGGAATTAATAAAGGATTTGATAACAAAGGAAATTATATCAACCAGAATATTGGAATTTCAGTATATAAATCGTTGTTGAAGGAGGGTAAATATTATTTGGATAATGAGCCAGAAAGATGGGCCAACTTTGGTGATGTTGTTAAGTTTTGTGACCTACGAACAATAAAAGATACAAACAATTATTTACAAATAACCCGCTACGACTTAGTTAATAGAATTATTGCCGGACGATTTCAATTCACAACTTTACCTGCCCCCCAGGACTCTTGTGACCAAAAAATAATCACAAAAGGGGTGTTTGATCTAAAATTATAATCATTTTATCATTTGTTAAACTTATTACTTATGCAAAAGAAAATACTGATTTTTCTTATACCGATATTATTTTGCGACCATTCATTCTCTCAAAGTACAGCATTTGCAGACCGGGTTAATTATATTTTTCAACCTACAAATAGAAGCGCTGTTTCAACTGGATTGTTAATGGATTATGGAATTGATTTTAACAATATAACCGATTATACTGGTGTGACAATGGTTGATAGTAATTACGTAAACATGGATCAGTGGCGGTCTCTGTATGCAAGTATCTATTCTTATCAATTTAACACAAACATCAGTCTGCCCGAAATGAATATAATTAACAACAAAATTGACAGTTTGTATATAAGTAGCAGTGTGGCAATACCGATAGTTGCCCTTCATTATAATTATGAAAAGCTTCGTAATGATGCGGTAAGTGCGGGGTTGGTTACCATCAGTAATGACCAAATTTATGATGTGGCAGGTCGCACCCAAAGCCCCTATCAAACAAAAACTGTTTTTGCCATTACTCCTGTGCAAAATGAGTTCAGACAAAGCAGTATTAAGTTTGTTTTTAAACCGGAATTATTTTATTCCAATACAGGAAAAAATATAACAAATATTCAGGTTGATTATGGAAGTGGATATACAGGCGTAATAATGAACACGCCATTTACTATTGCTTTTTCAACAAGCGGAAATAAAGAATTGAAATTTAAGGTTACCTATAACGATGGGAGTATTTTTTACAGCCATGCGTTAATAACAGTTGATGTTAGCACAAGTACACTCCCTAATGCCCGCTATGTACAGGGTATGGCGCCAGTAAATATTACTGCTACTAAACCTTACAATGATGCTTTAGGTTCTGCGACCATTCAGGTCATGTTTGGTAATAATAATACAAGTGGTAAAATTAAAAAGCCATTGATAGTTGTAGAAAATATGGACCCTTGGAAACTTCTATATCCTAAAGATCCAAATATGAATTACACAGTAACGAGTTTTTTGGCACAAAAAGATAATGGGGGAATTAGTACTAATACATTTAGTAATACTCTATTAAAAGATGAGTTAGAGGCAGCGGGATATGATATAGTATTTGTTGATTTTACGGATGGCTTGGATTATATACAAAGAAATGCTTTTGTTGTAGAAGAAGTAATAAAGTGGGTGAATCAACAAAAAGTGATTTCAGGAAGCATAGAAAAAAATGTTATAATGGGATTGGGTACAGGTGCAGTTGTTGCCAGATATGCTTTAAGAGATATGGAAATAACATTAGGGACAGCAAGCCACAATACAAGACTGTATATTTCAATGGATGGCCCACACCAGGGATTTAATATACCAGTAGGATCACAATTGGCATTAAATGCAATGGATAAACTGTCTATAAGAGTGGGATTACCCTTATTTTTCCATGTTGTTAATGTATATGATTATTTTCCGGGAACAAATAAATATATAAAAGTTTTTGGCTCTCCAGTTTATCTCCAATTGATGAATTATAACCAGTTTAGTACAATTGTTCCAGAAATGACAAATTTCTTAAATGAATATAAAACTATCGGTTACCCAATAAGCTGCAGGAATATAGCGATCAGTAATGGCTCAGAGTGTGGAAAAAATCAAGGGTATACTATCTATTCTTATCTTATAAGGATTAAAGGTAGCAAAGGGTACAGCTATTTGCAGCAACTGGCACTTTCTTATGTAGCTTCTTTTTTAGGACCCTATACTAATTTATTAACAAATACTGTTTTGCAATTTTGGCTTGCACCATTCTCTACTAAAACAAGTTTGGAATGGGATTTCTGGATCAAATCACTTCCAGATAAAGAGGTTAAGCAAGTATATAATGGGCAAATATATGTTAGAAGAGTTATATTATGGTCAATAGTTGTTTATTCATACGTTTGTGGTTCTGAAGGATGTTACCCTGGTTCTAGTACATCAAGTATGATTCCTTTAGATAATAATGGAGGAGGAACTAAATCAATCATCCCTGCAAACATAGTTTCATTATTTCCCTCGTATGTAAGTAATGTTACTGAACTAAAAGAAAATTATGACTATTTACCTACCTATAGTGCTTTAGATATTGGCGGAGGTAACATATCGATTGGCACTCCAGATTTGTCTGCAAAATATTCCAATAAAACACCGCCTGCGCCACCTAAAAACGTTCCGTTCAATAATTTTATTAGTGCTGGAAGTGATAATGAATCTACATTACAGTTCACAAAAAATAATGGAACCTGGTTATTAAATGAATTAAAGAATACACCGGTTAATGTTGATTGCTCAGGATTTTGTGCTGGTTCTTATACTATTACCGGATCACAAAATGTATGTTCAAATAATGAAACCTACTCTGTTACGAATTTTCCAAATTCTTATTCTAGCTTTAATTGGACGGTTTCACCTTCAACAGGAATTGTAAATGTTGTGGGCTCTACAACTTCTTCCCAGATCACATTATCTCCTGTTGGTTCAGGCGAAGTTACTCTTAACGCAACCATAAGTAGTATTTGTGGCTCTCAAACTATCAATCTCACGAGAAAAATTTGGGTTGGAACTCCAACGGCTCCATCAATCCAACCGTATAACTATGATGCGCAATGCGGAACATTTCTGGAAGCGTATTGTACCGAACCAACAAGTGCCACCGGATACATTTGGAATCTTAATTTTGGCCAGGTTATTCAGGATCAGGATGGAAACTTTACTAATTATTTTTACATTTCTCCTTTAATAAATAATCCAAGACAAGGACAAAGATATTTTAATTATTTAAGTGTGCAGGCAAAGAACATATGTGGAGTATCTGCAACAACTACCAAGCAGTTTAATGTAGGGCCAGTTCCATCCAGTTGTGGAAATGGTGGTCCGCTTTTATTGGTAGTTTCTCCCAATCCTACTAGCAGCTCACTCAATGTATCGTTAAGCAATGGAAAAGAAATTAAGCAAATAAGAATTGTTGATAAGGTTGGAGCTATTAGAAAACAATTTAGCTATGCATCAGGAGGTATTAATATTATATTGAATATTGCTGACCTTTCAGCAGATTTATATAATATTCAGGCATTTGATGGGGTTAATTGGGTAGCAACGAAGTTTATTAAAAATTAAGAAAAATACATTCCTACAAGCCTCCGACTACAACCGGAGGCTTTTTAATTTTAAATTAAGGATTAATAAATAACATAAAAGACTCTCATTTTACTTTTCTCCCCTTCCAGGTATAAGTAGTGATGCTGCCCAGTAAACCTGCCACGATGGTATATAAAATATGCAGCGGCTGCATTAGCGGAAACCACCATAATAATTTTTCTTTATCAAAGAAACGGGCAACCGGTATCATAAAGAATAACTCATATAATGTTTTTAATAATAAAATACTTATCAAATACATAAATAATCCTTCAGCAAAAAATGCGATGATAAAAACAATGAGAAAACTAAAGTTAAATAAATAGACGAGTAATAAAGTCCCAAAAATTCGCTTGTCATTATATTTGCCGGCTTTACTGGCCCATCGTATGCGTTGGTTAAAGAATTCAGTCCAGTTATTTACTGCAGCAGTTTGCACAATAGCCGCTTTACTTTTTAAGTAGTGTACTTTGTCAGGATATTTTAAAAAAACTTTATGCATCAGCAGCATATCATCACCACTGGCAATATTATCCACGCCTTCAAAACCATTTACTTCTTCAAACACTTTTTTTTCATAAGCAAGGTTAGCACCATTACACATGGTATGAAATTGTGCAAATACAGATGCACCGGTAATTCCCTGCAGCGATAAAAAATCCAGCGACTGAAATAATTTTACCAAGCCTTTACCCGGAGCAATAACAACCGGGGCAGCAATAAACACAGCTTTTTTACTCTCATAAAAAGCAGCAATATTCTTCAGCCAGTTTTCAGGAACAATACAATCCGCATCGGTTGTAACAATTAATTTTCCTTTTGCTTTTTTAATGCCGGCAGTAATTGCTTTCTTTTTATAAGCAACAGTATTTTCTTCAGCCTTTAGATGAATGCAGGTAAGATTAGAATAGATAGAACAAAGCCGGTTTACGACTGCAGCAGTATTATCTTCCGACTGATCATCCACCACAATCACTTCAAACAACTGCGGATCGTAATGCTGTTCTAAAATGGAGAATAAACAATTGGCAATATTTTTTTCTTCATTCCGGGCGGCGATAATAACTGAAATACTGGTTTGAGGTAAATACCTTTCTTCTACTTCTACTTCAGGCATTTGCTGCCAGCTTTTCCGGTAAAAGAAAATGAGCAACGCATATAAAATAAACAGCAATATAAAAGGAATGGTGATCCACATATCAGTCGGGCAAGTTAAGCAATTCAATCTCAACTCAGTTTTGAAAAACTTGTCATCACTTTAGCAACTATTTAAAAACTATTACTTGCAATCAAAAATATTTATCGGCAAATTTGCACCGCTTCCTCATGGCAAAAAAGAAAAAGAATAAAGGTTGGATAGTGGCGCTGCTTTTTTTAGCAGCAGCTTTAATTACAGTTATTGGTTTTAATGCATACGACTGGTGGTTAGAAAGAAAAGCATCACTGGCGAGGTACAAAGAGTTTGGCATTCCTATCCCAACCGGTTATTCTATTCATGGCATTGATGTATCCCGTTATCAGCAGGTGATTGACTGGAATGGAGTAAAAGATATGGAGGTGGCCGGCGTAAAAATAAATTTCGTTTTTATAAAAGCTTCAGAAGGTGAAACGGATGAAGATCTTCAGTTCAGAAGAAACTGGAAGAAGACAAAAGAGCTGGGCCTCACAAGAGGAGCCTATCATTATTTCTATCCGCAAAAAAATGCAGTGATACAGGGGCAGAATTATTTAGACCTGGTAACCTTACGCAAAGGTGATTTGCCGCCGGTGCTGGATGTAGAAGAAAGAGGAAACCTGTCAGCAGAAATATTGCGTAGCCAAATAAAAAAATGGCTGATAGAAGTTGAAAGTTCAACCGGGGTAAAGCCAATCATTTATTCTAATGTAGATTTTTATGAAAAATATTTGGCGGGATATTTTGATGAATATCTTTTTTGGGCGGCACATTACCAGCAACCATCAGGCCCACGCACATCCCGCAGCTGGAACTTTTGGCAGCATAATGAAGCAGGAAGAGTAAATGGTATTCTATCAAAAGTTGACTTCAATGTTTTTAATGGAGATTCAACGGCCTTTGCCAATCTTCTTGTAAAATAATTTGTTTTAACCCCTTTAATACTCGAACTTCAATAGTCATCCTGTTATTTTATGAGTGAAATGGAACCCGAAGTAAAACGCTTTTTGCAGAAAGTTGTGTGGACACTTTCCGGGGCTCTTGTATGGCTTATCATTAATATGTATCTCGGAATATATAAAGAACTGGGTTTTCCCGAAGGAAGAGTAACGGTGTGGAATATTTTGTTTTATTGTTTTGCTTTACTTAGCCTGGTCTTTCTTATTATTTATTTTTTCAGACTATGGAAAAACGAAGACCTCTGAAAAATACCCACTAATACGGATAACAACTTTTGGTTATACTCCTATATTTAACCCGAAAATTATCCAATATGGAATTAAGAATCCTGTGTAAATGGATTACAATTACTGGTACTCTTCTTATTTGGACGGTGAAATGGGCCATTCGTCCATGGTTTCATTTTAATCCCGTTTTTACCTTTATATTGGGCATTGCCCCCAATTTAATAGGTTCAGCCTTATTGCCATTTGGGGCCAGTTGGCTTTTACAGAAGTATATTGATTTGCGTGATATGTTTTCATTAAGATGGTTTTGCGTGGTATGTTTTGCATTGTTGGTTGTTAATGAGTATTTACAGTTGATACCTGTATTTGGAAGAACTTTTGATTATTATGATATACTGGCCTCTGCCGCAGGCTTGTATTTTTCCTGCCGGATAAAGATTAAATATCTTTTCGCAAACAAATATTGGGAAGAGTTAGGATAAAAAGGAGTTTAAAAAAAATCATTGAAATAAGGAATATGATATTAAATAAAACTGCTTAAATTTGTTTAACACCCTCTGAGAACGATAGCCAATAACCAGCTATACCTCGAACAATTCCTGCAAGTCTATATTTCCTATTTAGTAAGAAAAACAATTATAACATTACAGCTAACTTTGTGTGCCGTAAGATAATTGTATGAAAAAGAAAACCCACTGGTACGTATTATTTTTTTTGGTTCTGATTATAGTTTTTTATGTTGCTGCCTTTTGGGGTACTGATGCCTGGAAAGCAAAGCTGCCGGTATTAACACAGGTTAAGCCGTTTAAGTTTTTAAACCAGGATGGAAATGCAATAACCGAAGAGGATGTGCAGAATAAGGTTTATGTAGCAGAATATTTCTTTACTACCTGTAAAGGAATTTGCCCTAAGATGAACCGCAACATGGCAAAAGTGTATGATAAGTTTAAAGGAGAAAAAGATTTTGTTATTCTGAGTCATACTGTTGATCCGGAAAGAGACTCTTCGGCCAGGTTAAAACATTATGCTGACTCTTTGAAAATTGATGTAAAGAAATGGTGGTTTTTAACGGGCACAAAAGATGATTTATACACTACCGCCCGGCAAAGTTATTTACTGGACGATCAAAACAATAACAAAGCAAAAATTGAGGAACAGTTTATACATACCCAGTTGTTTGCTTTAGTAGATAAACAAAAACGTGTACGTGGTATTTACGACGGGTTAAAGGAGGATGAGTTGCTACAGCTTATGAAAGACATCGAAACCCTGCTGGGCGAATAACTCAACACCATAAACCCATCCTGCAATGCAAGTAAACCTTGAAAAAGTCCTTCGTGACAAAAACCTGAGTGTCACTGATGGGAGAAAAAAAATTTTAACGCTCTTTCTCAATTCAAAGGGGGCGTTAAGTCATGCCGATATTGAACGGAGGTCCGGCGAACATTTTGACCGGGTTACCATTTACCGTACACTGCAAACTTTTGTTGAGAAAGGAATCGTGCACACCATCCCTACCGATGATAATATGATTATGTATGCTTTGTGTAAGGATAATTGCGGAGAACATCACCATCACGATGATCATATTCATTTTGTTTGCACCAAATGTGGTAAAACAGAATGTTTAAATGAAGTACATATACCAGAAGTGCTGATACCTGCAGGGTATTTAAAAAATGAAACTCAGGTAGTAATTAAGGGTCTGTGTAAAGATTGCAGCTAAAAAATAACCGCAGAGATTCTATTTACAAACAGCAGGGGCCATAGCGGCCCCATAAAAAGGAAACTAAACCCCCTCAGATAGTTTACCCCCCTGCCTGTATTATTGCTGTTTTAAAATCTTCTGTCTTTCAGAAATTATCATATCCCCATCTGCTGTGCTTTTAATTCTAAAAACATTCTTTTTAGTAGCTATAGTAAAATAATAGTTGGCATAATTATCAAAAACAACTTCGGATACGCTGCCAATTCGCATAGCATTTGGAAAACGTTTTTTTAAATTTAATGATACAGCTAAAGGCAATTCCGAAAACTCAATCGAACGGGAAGTTGATATATGTTCCCCATCTTTATTATATGCTGCAACAAGCTGCTCGTTGCCGAGTATGAAATAAGCAAATGAAAATTCTTTCTCCGATTCCCAGCTTACAGCCGTGGCATCTTTAAAATCGTTCGCAAAGGTTGTCATTGCTTCTTTGTTAATAGCTTTTGTCCTCTGTACTGAAGCCACCGGGCGACTATCTACTGCGCAGGCAGATAATGCTAACATACCTGCTGTAATTAATACTGATATACTTTTCATGGCAAAAGGCTTTAAAGGTTGATTAATTTAATTGTTGCATAAAACTATCATTCCGTTTAAAGGAAGTCAAGCAACCTGTGATTAACAACTTTTCATGTGACTAATGGAAGTATGAACGGTAAAATTTCTTAACCTTATACTTGATAATTATCTATCGGAAACATTGGTCGGGATTATGTTTTAGGTTTATTGCTTTTAGTTACAGTTAATGGATAAACTAATCGTTAAATTGATGGAATGCATTAACAGTTTTTTCTTCTTATCTTGAAAAGGATGAATTACCTGGCACATGCATATCTTTCTTTTAATGAACCGGAAACACTGGTAGGTAACATGATAAGTGATTTTGTAAAAGGGAAAAAGAAGTTCGATTATTCAGCCGGAGTACAAAGGGGAATTGCTTTGCATCGTTTCATAGATGCGTTTACCGATGACCACCCCGCAACTAAAGAAGCTAAGGAAGTGTTCAGGGCAGATTATCGTTTATATGCCGGAGCTTTTGCAGATGTGGTGTATGATCATTTTCTTGCTAATGATGCCAATGAGTTTACCGAAGCATCGCTTATGAACTTTACACAAGCAACTTATCATCAGCTTTCGAATTATACATCGGTATTCCCCGAACGGTTTCAAAAAATGTTTCCTTACATGCAACAGCAAAACTGGTTATATAATTACCAGTTCCGGTTGGGAATAGAAAAAAGTTTTGGAGGGGTGGTGAGGCGTTCCGCCTATTTAACTGAAAGCAGTAAAGCATTTGAATTGTTTGAAAAGCATTATAGTCTTTTACAAAACTGCTATAAAAAATTTTTCCCGGCAGTTAAACAACATGCACGGGAAAAATTAAACCAATTAATGACTGAGATGTATTAAAAATGTTTAAACCGGTTAAAGCACTCTCTATCCAGCATTTCCCTGTCATCAGGGTGAGCAATATTGATCAGTGCTTTGGCTCTTTGCCGTAAGTTTTTGCCAAACAAATAAGCAACGCCATATTCAGTTATAATATAATGTACATGGCCTCTTGTAGTAACCACGTCGGCTCCTTGTTTTAAATAAGGAACCAAACGGGGTACGCCTTTTTGTGTTCTGGATGTAAGTGCAATAATAGGTTTGCCACCTTCACTCAATGCGGAGCCACGCATAAAATCCATTTGACCACCAATGCCGGAATATTGTAAAGTACCAATCGTATCGGCGCAAACCTGGCCGGTAAGGTCCACTTCAATGGCACTGTTAATAGCAATTACTTTTGGATTTCTGCGGATAACATGCGGATCGTTTACATAATCAATATCTAAGAAAACAAAAGCAGGGTTATCATGCACATAATCATACAACCTTCTTGTTCCAATGGCAAAACCGGTTACTGCTTTATTGGGGTGAATTCTTTTTTTGCTGTTATTGATCACATCTTTTTCAAACAGATCAATAATACCATCGCTGAACATTTCAGTATGTACTCCCAGGTCTTTATGATTATGCAAACATTTTAATACTGCGTCGGGAATTGTACCAATACCCATTTGCAGTGTACTGCCATCTTCAATAAGATCGGCCACGTACTGACCAATCTTCATTTCACTTTCACCTACCGCATCACCATAATTTACCTCTGGCAGATCTTCTTCATGAAAAACAAACTTGTCAATGCGACTGGAGTGTATCAAACTATCGCCATGCGTACGGGGAACTTTAGGATTAACCTGTGCAATAATATGTTTGGCCAAATTCACTGCAGAACGGGCAATATCAACAGATAAACCTAAGGAACAATATCCATGCTGATCAGGCGGCGAAACTTGTATCAATGCTACATCAATTGGCAGAATTCCTTTTTTAAATAAATCAGGAATATCGCTGAGAAAAACCGGAATAAAATCACCTCGTCCTTCATTCACTGCTTTGCGAACAGAGCTGGAAACAAACATGCAGTTGATATGAAAATTTTCTTCATATTCTGGCTTGTCCACTTCAATATCGCCCTGAACAGTAATGAAAACCAATTCCACATCCTTAAGGCGATCAGATTGTTTGGCGAGATTATGCAACAGGTATTTCGGCGTTTGAGCACTGCCGTGCACAAACAAGCGGTTGCCGCTTTCCACAACTTTTAAGGCTTCTTCAGGACTAACATATTCCACCCGCTGGTACATATCTTAACGTTTTGCCAAAATTATTGGTGAATTGATGGATTGTTTATGACCAGCATCACCGAATGGTGATGATTAACTTCATGTTTTTATAAACGGATTATCAGATAAAAATGAAAACCATAATTTTACACCTTACTAAATATAAATACAGCACTATGAAAAAATGTTTTTTACTGGTAGCCGGATTGATTGTATTAAACAGTTTGATGGCTCAAACTAAACTTCCTCCCATCGACAAATCTCCTATGGATATGGCATATTATCCAAATAATTATCCCGTAATAAAGATACAGGATAAAATAACCGAGCCATTAATTGGCAGAGTAATTTACAGTCGCCCCCAAAAAAATGGCCGCACTGTTTTTGGTGAGCTGGTGGAGTATAATAAAGTGTGGAGATTAGGAGCAAATGAAGCAACTGAACTGGAACTCTATAAAGACGTACGAATTAATGGTAAGAAAATTAAGAAAGGCCGCTATACTTTATATGCTATATGCACCGAAACAAAATGGACGATCATTATTAATAAAGACATTGATACATGGGGAGCGTTTAAATATGATGATACCAAAGATGTATTAAGAGTAGATGTAGATGTACAAAAACAAACAGACATAACGGAGGCATTTACCATGGTTTTTGATAAATCGGCAACCGGGGCTAACTTAATAATGGCCTGGGATAATGTGAAAGTAAGTTTGCCAATCACCTTTAATCAATAATATGAAGCAACTAACGGCAGGGTTAATTCTTTTATGGATTTTGGGATGTAATGAACCACAAAAAGAAACGGTAACTAAAATTCCTGATTCAGTTAAAACTGTTTTAGAACATCATAATATTCCTAATCCGTTATCGCCGGTAGATAAATCGCCGATGGATATCAGTTATTTTCCGGCTAATTATCCGCAGCTGAAAATGACTGCGCAGGATAAAAACCCTCCCATCGTCAGGATTATTTACAGCAGACCATTTAAAGATGGAAGAAAAATATTTGGAGCCTTGCAAAAATATGGTGAGCCATGGAGGATGGGGGCTAATGAAGCAACGGAGATTGAGTTTTTTCGTGATGTTACTATACAGGGAAAGAAAGTAAATGCAGGAAGGTATATATTGTACTGTATTCCTTATGAGGATAAATGGACGATCATTTTGAATAATGATCTTTTTACCTGGGGATTAAAGATTGATGCTTCAAAAGATGTGTTGAAAGCAGATGTGCCTGTTGAAAAATTAACTACACCATTTGAAGCGCTTACTATTGTATTTGAAAATGCCAAAGACGGCGCCAACCTGGTAATGGCATGGGATGATGTAAAAGCAAGTTTGCCAATATCACTTAACAAATAGCGATGCCTCATGTGCGGAAAATCTTTTTTTGAAACCAAAAGCATAAGGAGTTTCTCCGTGCACTCTTATATGATCCAGTCTTTCTACTGCATCAGCAACGGAAGGCCATCTGCCTTCAGCAATATACCATAAAGCCATATGCATATCACTCATTTTTTCAAACCACTCTTTTCTTCTTTTGAAAATTTCTGTATGAGCAGATTTATAAACATATTCATGAAGTGAATCAATATCTTCCCAAACAGACATGTTTACTATCAAATAATCATCATCATAAATTTTAATAGAAGTAGCGTTGTTACTGTCATCCTTTAATCTCCATACAAAACCCTTACTGCTTTCAGCCAACGCATTTATCGGATCAAGATTCGCAACAAAATCAGCCATCACAGGACTATCCATCGGCGCTAACATCTTTGCGATATTAACTTGTGCAAGATGAAATTTCATAATTGTAAATATAAAAGTTAAAAGGATTATTACAGTAAGACTTATGAGATTATATTTACAGCATGTGTGGAATAGCCGGTATTATTCAGTCAGGCCCGGTGTCAGACATCTCAAAGATGTCAAACACCTTACAAAGCATGACCAATGCTATTGCCCATCGTGGCCCGGATGGGGAAGGTTATTGGATAAATGAAGCCGCCAAAGTTGGTTTTGGCCACCGCAGACTTTCCATTATTGATTTAAGTGATGCAGCTGCACAGCCCATGCATTATCTTGATCGTTATACAATCATCTACAATGGTGAGTTGTACAACTATATTGAAATTAGAGCAACACTTCAGCAAAAAGGATATTCATTCCGCACTCAATCGGATACAGAAGTGATATTGGCCGCTTATGATTGCTGGAAAGAAAAATGCTTAGATGAGTTTGATGGCATGTTTGCTTTTGCATTATTGGATGAGAAAGAGCAGCTATTATTTGCCGCCCGGGATCGCTTTGGTGAAAAACCATTTTACTATTTTAAGAATGATGAACAGTTTTTATTTGCCAGCGAAATGAAAGCGTTGTGGGCTGCAGGCGTAATAAAAGAAAAGAACAATACCTTTTTACTGTATTATTTGTGTGACGGACAAATGATGAATCCGCACAATCCATCAGAAACTTTTTATGAAAATATATTTTCCCTTTCCACCGCCAGTTATTTAAAGTATGATCTGAATAAAAATAAGTTTACAATTGATCGCTGGTGGGATTTAGATAAAGAATCATCTATTAATATTTCAGAAAAGAAAGCAACAGAAAAAATATATCATCTTTTATCAACTTCTGTTAAAAGAAGACTGAGAAGTGATGTGGAAGTGGGCAACAGTTTAAGCGGAGGAATTGATAGCTCAACCATTTTGTCCTTAATTTATCAGCAATCAAATAAACCAAAAACGTTTTCAGCAATATTTCCGGGATTTGAAAAAGATGAATCGGTATTTATTAAAGAGGTACTTTCTCAATATCCTTCAACCAGCTTTACTATTACTCCGTCGGCAGATGATTTGAGTAATGACTTAGAAAAATTTTTATATTATCATGATCAGCCGGTACAAAGTGCCAGCGTTTATCTTCAGTACAAAATATATGCATTAGCAAAACAGCATGGGATAAAAGTAATATTAGACGGGCAGGGAGCAGATGAAATACTCGGAGGATATACTAAATACTTGCATTGGTATTTGCAGGAACTCGTTGCCAAAGGAAAATTTAAATTAGCCGGTGCTGAAAGAAAATTATTACAATCAAACTATCCATTCCTGCAATGGGGCTGGAAAAATAAAGTAGCAGCCTTCACTCCATACCTTACAGCAAATCAATTGCAGAAAAAAGTATTCCGTTCAATTGGAAATCAACCTGACATTGATCCGGATTTTTCTTACCATTCATTCAGTAAAGAATATGTGTACAAACCACCAGTTAGTAAACTGAATGATATTTTGTATTATGATGCTATACAAAATACTTTGCCGGAGTTGTTACGTTATGCTGATCGTAATTCTATGGCACACGGTGTGGAAGTAAGATTGCCCTTTTTAAATCATAAACTGGTACAGTTTATTTTCTCCCTTCCATCTTCTTTCAAAATAAATAATGGGTTTACTAAATGGATAGTAAGGAAAACAATGGAACCGTATTTGTCACCAGCTATTATATGGCGAAAAGATAAAATTGGTTACGAACCACCACAGCAACAATGGATGCAGCAAAACTCTGTAAGAGAACAAATACAGGAAGCAAGAAGAAAATTAGTAAACGCTGAAATATTAAAACAAACAGTATTAAATAAACCGGTTGTTGCTAAAGCAGCTCATGAGGCAGATAATTACGACTGGCGTTATTTATGTGCGGCGTCAATGCTCTAAAACATTTCATTCAAAAATATTTCCTCACCTTTGCTGCCAATTATTCATCGTAAGAAACAAGCAAAATGAAAGAAGCTACTAAGTACATTCATGCAGGAGCACATCCGGATCCAAGCACCGGAGCTATAATGACACCCATTTATCAAACCTCCACTTTTGTGCAGGAAGCACCGGGAAAGAATAAGGGATTTGAATATGCCCGCAGTCAAAACCCAACACGATTTGCATTAGAAGAAGCACTGGCAATAATTGAAAATGGAAAGCATGGTTTAGCGTTCAGTAGCGGCGTAGCTGCAACTGATGCAGTGATCAAACTATTACAACCCGGCGATGAAGTAATTGCTGGCAGTGATATGTATGGTGGTACCTATCGTCTCTTCACTAAGGTGTTTGAAAAGTTTGGTATTAAATTTATTTATGTTGATACTACCAATCCTGCCAATATAAAAGCGGTGGTTACAGCTAATACAAAACTCATCTGGCTGGAAACACCCACCAATCCATTAATGAATATAACGGATATAGCAGCTATAACAACAATTGCCAAAGAAGCAAAAGCATTATTGTGCGTAGATAACACATTTGCTTCTCCTTATTTGCAAAAGCCTTTAGATCTTGGTGCAGATATAGTGATGCACTCGGTAACAAAATATCTCGGTGGACACAGTGACGTAATACAGGGTGCGTTAGTAATGAATGATACGGAGCTGAGGGATAAATTATATTTTATTCAAAAGAGCAGTGGCGCAGTGCCGGGCCCGATGGATTGTTTCCTGGTGCTGAGAGGAATTAAAACATTGCATGTACGTATGCAGAGACATTGTGAAAATGGAGCTGCTATTGCTAAATGGTTACGTAATCATCCTAAAGTAAGTAAAGTTTACTGGCCGGGTTTTGAAGATCATCCCAACCATGCCATTGCTAAAAAACAAATGAAAGATTTTGGAGGAATGATCAGTTTTGAATTGAAAGATGATAGTGCTGAAAATGCAAAAAGAGTATTGTCATCTACTAAAATATTTTCATTGGCAGAAAGTTTGGGTGGAGTAGAATCACTGATCAATCATCCTGCATCTATGACGCATGCTTCTATTCCAAGAGAAGAAAGAATTAAAAATGGGTTGACAGATTTATTGATCCGCTTAAGTGTAGGTATTGAAGATGCAGAAGATTTGATAGCAGATTTGCAGCAGGCAATAGGATAAAGTTTTTTGTAAATATTGATATCCCTTCAGCAATGAAGGGATATTTTATTTAAATAGTAAGGGTGGATAGTTTATATCTTTTCCCGGTTCGCAGGTATGGTTTGTAATGTTTTTTTAAAAGTACACCGAACAAAAAGAAACCAGCGGCTACTTTCAATCCGTCATCATTTATATTGAAATCATTATTAATGATTCCGTTTGCCACATTCAACGCTGCATAACCCAATCCCCCGGTTCTGAACAACCAGCCACTTTTTATCCAGTAAAAATGCAGATGTCCACCACTGCGGGTGATTTGGAATTTTCCCTCTATAAAATCAATTTGAACGCCGCTGTTGGGAAAGGCATACACATCGCTTACTGCAAATCCCATTGTATTAAAAGTAACTGTATCTGTTGCAAGCAGCCCGTATCTAACATATACAGGCTTTATATAAAATGAATCTTTAGTGATCTTGGTGATCGTTCCTTTTTGCCAGTTCTTATCGGCTGTTTGAAATGATATCATAGAACCGGTCCAGAAACTCTTTATAGTTTTATTTCTTTTTTTTATTAGAAGACTGGTATGCTGTGAATATGTTTTTGCAGAAGCGAACAGGAGTAGTAAAACAATTAGTCTTAGCATGGTAATTAAAAGTATTTCAGTTCATCAATTTAACGGTACAAGGCTTTGTTAAAATGCTAATAACTAATTTTACCCAATGACCAACGATGCGTTGAAATACCTGCTGGATGAAAAACTAAGCTTATATAATCAAACCACGTTTATAAAAGACGATCCTGTTTCTATCCCTCACTTGTTTACTAAAAAACAAGATATAGAGATTGCCGGTTTTTTTGCGGCCATATTCAGCTGGGGTAACAGAACAACTATTATTAATAAGAGTAAAGAACTGATGACTCTGATGGATAATGCTCCTCATCAGTTTATTCTTCATCATCAAACAAGAGACCTAAAAAATTTACTGCACTTCAAACACCGCACTTTTACCGCTGATGATCTTTTGTACTTTGTTGAGTTTTTAAAATTTCATTATTCAAAGATCGACTCATTAGAAACTGCTTTTTTTAACAGCAGCACTCACTCCTCCCCTTTTGGGGGAGGCCGGGTGGGGGCCGGGTTAATTGGGTTTAAAGATTATTTCTTTTCAATGGAACATTTAAAACGAACAGAGAAACATATTTCCTCTCCGGTACAAAAATCTACCTGCAAAAGATTGAACATGTTTTTACGCTGGATGGTAAGAAAAGATAAAACAGGAGTTGACTTTGGTATCTGGAATAAAATTTCACCTGCGCAACTCATTTGCCCGGTGGATGTACATGTGGCGAGAGTAGCTGCACAATTAAATATTATACAACGAAAGCAGGTTGACTGGCAAACAGCAATTGAACTAACTGATTTTTTACGGATGCTTGATGCTGAGGATCCCGTAAAATATGATTATGCCCTGTTTGGAATGGGAGTAATGAATGATAAGGAAGGGTTGCCATAAAGCAACCCTTTTTTACAAAACCAACCTGACCATAATCGCAATCAATTATTAATTGTTGCCTACATTTCCTTTGGCAAGTAAAGAATCGCCTCTGAAAGCACTATGAAAAACTTTGATAAAGGCTTTGTAATTAATAATGCTGTCGTAGGTCATGTTCTTCATACTGTTATCTGCCAGTTTTATTTGAGTGATGTTGCGGGTTTCACCACTTGCAGCATTACCTGTACCGGTAATATTACTCAAGGTTACTGCTAAAGCTCCCGGAGTAGTTAATGATCCACTATAAAGTTTTGCCAGGTGTACAGTGTCTTTAACAGACTTGTTTAAACTTACTTTGATGTTAAAGCTTTTATCAGCATTTTCACTGATGGTTACTGTGCCGTTGGCACCTGTTGTAACTGCTGATAAGGCATAATCTTTAGACCGCAGGCTGCTTTTATCTTTTTTGCAACTGCTAACTGTTATTAAAGCCACCAGTATTGGTAGTGTTAATAACAAACCAAACTTTCCCGTTCTCATTTGAATTAATTTTAAGGAATGAATAAATGTTTTTCATAAAAACAGCGCTGTTAAAACGAATTCATGTAAGTTGACAGCCGGTAATTAATTACCGTTGCACATTAATTGAATAATTTTATTACTGGAAAACTTGTTTACATTCTTTTAACTTATAAAAAGTTTCTTTTATAATAAACTAAATAATAATAAATGGATGCAGCTATTACAGAAATGATCAATAAGGATTTTGAATTAATGTTACCAGCTTCAGTTAGTGAAGAAGAATTAACCAATCAGCTTGCTGCATATATAAATAGTTTGATCAATAATAATTTTCAGCAATTAATACGGCATCTTTACCGGATTGATATAAACGAGAGCAAACTCAAGATTTTACTGAAAGAAAACCCGGGAGAAGATGCAGGCAAAATCATTGCAAAGATGATCATTGACCGTCAGCTACAAAAAATAAAAACCCGTTCTTCCTTTCCTTCCGCCAATGATATTCCTGATGATGAGAAATGGTGAATATTCTTTAAGTTCGCTTCATGAACATTGTGGAGGTGACCAGCACAACAACTGCCAATCAGTTTATTGATCTGCCTAAATCGTTATACAAAGATGATCCTAACTGGATATGTCCGCTGGATAATGATATTAAAGCTGTGTTTGATCCATCATTAAATAATTATTATAATCATGGGGTTTGTAACCGCTGGTTATTAAAAGATGATAGCGGTAAAGCGATTGGTCGCATTGCAGCTTTTATCAATAACGAAAAAGCGTATAAATATGAAAAACCAACAGGTGGTGTTGGCTTTTTTGAATGTATCAATAATAAACAGGCTGCCTTTCTTTTATTTGATACAGCGAGAACCTGGTTGCAAGAAAAAGGAATGCAGGCAATAGAAGGGCCCATCAATTTTGGTGAGAACGATAAATATTGGGGATTGCTGATTGAAGGTTTTATGCCACCTGGTATGGGAATGAACTATAATCTGCCTTATTACAAGGAATTTTTTGACAGCTATGGTTTTACTAAGAAGTATGACCAAATAACTAACTATTTAGACCTGACTGTTCCTTTTACAGAACGATTTACAAAGATTGCTGATTGGGTGATGAAGAAACCTGGTTACAGCTTCAAACATTTTGAAAGCAGCCAGTTTGGAAAGTTTGCCAATGATTTTGCTGAAGTGTATAATGATGCATGGAGTGAGTTTGAAAATTTTATGCCGATTAAATACGAAACGATCAAAGAATCATTCCGGCAAATGAAACCAATTGTTGATGAAAAGATCATCTGGTTTGCTTATTATAATGAGGAACCTGTTGCGTTTGTGTTAGCATTGCCTGATATCAATCCTATCTTAAAAAAAATAAATGGTAAACTTGATCTATGGGGTAAACTGAAATTCTTCTGGTATCAAAAAACAACCACACCCGAAAGACTGCGTATGATCATTATGGGCTGTAAAAAGAAATATCAAAATAAAGGAATTGAATCGGCATTGGTCCGCTGTCTTCAATTAGAGGTAATGCCCCGGGGAACTGTAAAAGGAGTGGAGTTGGCCTGGGTAGGCGACTTTAACGATAAAATGATTGCCATACATCAAGCTCTCGGCGGTAAAAAAGAAAAAGTACACCGCACTTATATTTACACTTTCAATTAAAGTTTAGAAAATTTCTTTCACCACATTATGAATTACTTTGGCACTGCCTAAAGTGTAGTAGTGTAATACCGGCACACCAAAAGCTTTTAATTCTTTTGATTGCTGTATCAGCCACTCAGTTCCAACTTTTTTACATTCTTCATCTGTTTTACATTTCATGATCTCATTGGAAAGATCAGTTGGAATGTCAACATGGAAAGTACGTGGTATAATAGAGAGTTGTTTTTTATTAGTAATAGGTTTTAATCCTGGAATGATTGGAACGTCAATACCGGCTTCCCGGCATTTCTCTACAAACTCTATGTATTTATTATTATCAAAAAACATTTGAGTAGTGATGTATTCAGCACCGAGGTCAATCTTGTTTTTTAAATACTTCAGATCAATCTCCAGGTTAGGACATTCAAAATGTTTTTCAGGATAACCAGCTACGCCAATACAGAAATTAGTACGGAATCCATCACGGATATCTTCTTCCAGGTAAATACCGCTGTTAAGATCAACCACCTGCTTTATTAATTCAGAGGCGTATCGGTGACCTTCGGGATGCGGTTCAAAATACGTTTCATTTTTTGCTGCATCACCACGTAATACCAGCACATTGTCAATACCAATAAAATGAAGATCGATCAATGCATCTTCTGTTTCCCGTTTACCAAAACCACCACATATCAAATGCGGAACAGCATCTACATGATAGTGATTCATAATAGAAGCACAAATACCAACGGTGCCCGGACGCTTTCTTACTTCTACCTTTTCAAATGTTCCATCTGATTTTTTCTTGAACACATGCTCACTGCGGTGGTAAGTAACATTAATAAAAGAAGGCTTGAATTCCATCAACGGATCTAAATGATCGTAAATAGAATTGATGGTTTTTCCTTTCAATGGTGGAAGAATTTCGAAGGATACAAGGGTATCTTTTGCCTGGTTAATGTGGTCAATTACTTTCATTGTTTCAAATAATTTGCAAACATAAGTTACTATGCTAATAAAGCCAATTCCTGTTTCATTCATTTTAACAGGGCTTATCCGTTCAAACCATTATTTTTGTGCACAACAGGTTCAAGGTTCAATACGTTCAAAAGGTTCAATAGGTTATTGTTAACAACAGTTAGCTGATCCTTCAACTTTTTGAACCTCTTAAACCTCTCGAACCTCTTAAACTTTTAATGGTGAGTTTAATTATTCAAACAAACGAATTAGTAAAGACCTACGGTGGCCGTACTGTAGTGAATCATGCCAGTGTAAATGTAAAACAGGGTGAGATTGTTGGATTACTGGGCCCCAATGGAGCCGGTAAAACCACCACTTTTTATATGGTGGTTGGCTTAATTAAACCCGATGAGGGTACGGTTTATTTAAGTGAGGAAGATATTACCAAACTGCCGATGTACAAACGCAGCCAGTTGGGCATTGGTTACCTGCCGCAGGAGGCCAGTGTGTTTCGTAAGCTGAGTGTGGAAGATAATATACTGGCTATCCTGGAGATGACGGATATTACTAAACAACAACAAAAAGAAAAGCTGGAAGACCTGCTGACAGAGTTTCGCCTGCATCATGTAAGAAAAAATAATGGTGATAGTTTAAGTGGTGGTGAAAGAAGAAGGACAGAGATAGCCCGTGCATTGGCAGTTGATCCCAAATTTATTTTATTAGATGAACCATTTGCTGGTGTTGACCCTATTGCTGTGGAAGATATTCAAACAGTAGTTGCCAGGCTGAAACATAAAAATATTGGCATCCTTATTACTGATCATAATGTAAACGAAACACTTTCCATTTGCGATAGAGCTTATTTACTGATTGAAGGAAAAATATTTAAACATGGTACTGCTGAAGAACTGGCAGATGATGAACAGGTTCGCCGTTTGTACCTGGGCCGCAACTTTGAATTAAAGCGGAAGGATTATTTGCATGAAGAGGCGAAAGTTAATAGTGGTTTGCAGGATAATTTGTAAATTAGGGTATGGCATACAACATTACAGAAATAAAAAAACTTCCAAGCGAAGAAAAAATAAAAATCATTGAAGAAATTTGGGAAAGTATAGAAGAAGATTTTTTTCCTGAAGAAGATGATTTGATCAGTCAAATCCTTGAAGAAAGGTTAGAGGAATATAATAAAGGTACCATGAAATTTGAACCATGGGATGTGGTACGCAAAAGAATAGAACAAAAATTAGAAGCTTATCGTAACAAAAATGCCGGTTAATTCATTCTTTATATCACCTGAGGCAAGCATCGAAATAGAAGAAATAGCTCTTTGGTATGAAACAAGAACTCCCCATCTTGGTAACAGATTTTTAGAAAGTATATACAAATGTTTCACAAAAATTGCTGAAAGACCTTCCGCTTTTTCTTTTTATAAAACAGGCAGGCCCATCCGGAAAAATGTAATGAAAGCTTTTCCTTATACCATTTATTTCATTTATTCAAAAAACAAAATTGAGATACTGGCGGTAATTCATTTCAGAAGGTCCAAAAGCCACATTAAAAAAAGATTACATTAGCTTCCCCTTTTCCTCCTAAATTTCTATCTTGCTGCTATTGCTATGAGGCTACTCAGCCCTGCCATATCAAGATTGGCCCGTATGCGCATGTGGCGCATTGAGGCCTGGATGCATAACCCGGTTGCTGCACAAAGAGAGGTATTACAACATTTGGTTACTTCTGCACAGTACACTGAGTTTGGCAGCAAGTATTCTTTTTCTTCATTGTTTACTGTTCGTTCTTTTAAAGAAACTGTTCCCATTCATGAATATGATGATATAAAAGGATATATAGAACGCATGATGAATGGCGAAGAAAATGTGTTGTGGAATACACCCATTAAATGGTTTGCAAAAAGCAGTGGTACCACTTCAGATAAAAGTAAATTCATACCGGTAAGTGAAGAGAGTTTGGTTGACGGTCATTACAAAGCTGCCAAAGATATACTCACCATCTACTACAATAATTTTCCTTACTCCGATTTATTAACCGGCAAAGGATTGGTGATTGGTGGCAGTCATAAAATTCACCAGGTAAATGAAATGGTTCAGTATGGTGATCTGAGTGCGGTGTTAATGCAGAATGCTCCTTTCTGGGGACAATGGTTAAGAACGCCGGAGCTGAATATTGCATTGTTAGATGAATGGGAAAATAAGATTGAGAAATTAGCTGAATCAACCATTAAAGAAAATGTAAGTTCTCTCTCTGGTGTGCCCACGTGGACGATCGTACTCATTAAACGTATTTTAGAAATAACGGGTAAACAAACACTCGCTGAAGTGTGGCCGGGATTAGAATTGTATTTACATGGTGGCGTTTCATTTGTTCCTTATAAAGAACAGTTTCAAAAACTCATTGGTAAAGATATAAGCTACTTAGAAATGTATAATGCCAGTGAAGGGTTTTTTGCTGCACAAAACGCTCCGGATGAAGACGGATTATTGTTGTTTACTGATCATGGTATCTTTTATGAATTCATGCCGGTAGAAGAATATGGAAAAGCTAATCCCAGAACTATTGGATTAAATAAAGTGCAGTTGAATGTAAACTATGCGCCGGTTATCAGTACGAATGGAGGATTGTGGAGATACCTCGTGGGAGATACGGTTCAGTTTACTTCGCTCAATCCATTTAAAATAAAAGTAAGCGGCCGGTTAAAACATTTTATCAATGCTTTTGGTGAAGAAATAATTGTTGATAATACAGATAAAGCTATTGCCATTGCCTGTGAACAAACCGGCGCTGTAGTGAATGATTATACAGCTGCGCCTGTTTATTTTAGTGATAACAGCAATGGTGCACATGAATGGTTGATAGAGTTTGAAAAAATGCCGGACGATTTCAATGGTTTTATTTTTGAACTGGATAGTTCTTTAAAAAATCTCAACAGCGATTATGAGGCCAAGCGATATAAAGACATTGCATTGAGAAAACCACTCGTTAAAATAATGAAACCCGGTACCTTTACGGCTTGGCTGAAAAGTAAAGGTAAATTAGGAGGACAACACAAGGTTCCCCGCCTGAGCAACGACAGAAAATATATTGACGAGATACTCCAATTTAAATGGTAATTATGTCCCTTAAAGAGCGACTGAAGGATTATAAAGTATTTCATTGGGCTTATAACTTACTGCACTATAAATCGCTTCGCCATAATAAAGAAGCTTACCGGCAATACAATATTCATAAACCCTTGTATGGTTCTGTTTCCAGTAAAGATTTTCCTGATAAAAAATCAACTGCCTGGTTAGATGTAAATGATTCATTAATAGTAGCGCCTCAAAAAGCATCGTTCAATTCTTTTGATGCTGCTACACAGGAGCAAATAAAAAACTGGTCAAAGGATGGCTATCTTATTTTAGAAAAATTATTTGACGAAGCAACCTGTGATACGATTGACAAAGAAGTGGAACGATTGGTAAAAAGCGGAGCAGTGCAATATACACATGATAACAAAGTGATGTTTGCCAATAAACTTTCCCAACCAATCAAAGAAGCTACACATCATCCTGTTTTAAATTCATTGCTTGGTTTTTTGTTAGATAAGGAAGTAGTTCCGTTTCAAACGCTCAACTTTAATTACGGCAGCGGACAAAAAGCACACAGTGACAGTATTCACATGACCACTTATCCGCTGGGTTATTTAATTGCGGCGTGGATTGCGTTGGAAGACATTCACCCTGACAGCGGCCCGTTATTTTATTATCCCGGCAGCCATAAATTACCTTATCTGCTCAATGATGATTTTGGAAATATCAGCAACCAGTTTTCATTAGGTAATAAATCGTATGCTGATTATGAAGAAGTGACGCAGGATATCATTGAAAAAGAAAAACTACAATCAAAAATATTTCTTCCAAAAAAAGGAGATGTACTGGTATGGCATGCTAATTTAATTCATGGTGGTATGCCGGTGGTTAATCCTTCACTCACCCGCAAGAGCATGGTAATACATTTTTATGCCAGGGATGTAATCAAGTATCATGAAATAACAGAAAGGCCTTCTTTAATGGAAGAAGACTAAATCATTTATATTGCACCCCAAATTAATTGTTATGAAATTACTTGCTGGAAAAGTTGCTATTGTAACCGGTGCTGCCCGTGGTATTGGTGAAGCTATTGCAATAAAATTTGCTGAACATGGAGCCAATATTGCCTTTACTTATGTGAGCGACGGCAGTGCTGAAAAAGCTGCAGCATTAGAAGCCAAATTGTCTGCAATGGGTGTAAAAGCAAAATCCTATAAAAGTAATGCAGGTGATTTTGCCCAATGTGAAGCATTGGTGAATGATGTAATAAAAGAATTTGGTACAGTAGATATTTGTGTAAACAACGCCGGTATTTCAAAAGATAATTTATTGCTGCGCATGAGTGCTGAGCAATGGAATGATGTAATTAACATCAACCTCAACAGCGTATTTAATATGACCAAGCAGGTGATACGTCCGATGATGAAATCAAAGAACGGTGTTATCATCAACATGAGCAGTGTGATTGGCGAAATGGGTAATGCCGGACAAAGCAGTTATGCTGCCTCCAAAGCAGGTATTATTGGGTTTACCAAATCAGTGGCCAAAGAATTGGGTAGCCGCAATATCCGCTGCAATGCTGTTGCTCCTGGTTTTGTGGAAACAGATATGACTGCTTATTTAAAAGAAGGTGATGCAGGTGAAAAATATAAAGCCGGTATTCCTTTGGGAAAATTTGCTACGGGTGAAGATATAGCTAACACCTGTTTATTCCTCGCCAGCGACTGGGGAAGTTATATCACCGGCCAAACCATCAGCGTTTGCGGCGGATTGAATATTTAAGGATTGAATTAAAAATACTTTTAAACTCTTGTAACTCAAACAAGGGTTTTTTGCTTTTGGAGGTCAATAAACTACAGTTTTGTGACCGAACATTTTTATTTCTTTAACGTTTATTAAAAGTTCATACTATATTTTTGCAGCCTGTGATGAAGAAAAAAATTATAAGCGTCTTTCTCCTGCTCGTGTTTAGTACACAAGTGCTTCCTGTTGCTCAAATAGGAAGGATGTTGTATCAAAACCAGCTTACTGAAGAACTTCCTCACAGTACTACTTCTGCACCAGCTCCTAATTCTTTTATCGAAGAGTTGCACAAAGCTTACTGGCAAGATGTACAGGGTGAAAACGTAAGGTTATATACTTTAATCATCACTCATCATTTACACGAGTCAGAAAAATTTTTTACGCAATTTATTGCTGAAGTACAAACTCCTCCCCCAAACTGTTAAGTAAACAGCTTGCCTTTCTTTTATTGGTTCAACCTGTTTGTAACAGGTTTTAATACTTAACAACTTACTTCGTTATGAAAAAATTATTTCAGAATGCAGCTGCTGATGTGCCTGCGTCTGTCGTGGTGCTGTTAGTGGCACTGCCTCTTTGTCTTGGCATTGCTCTTGGTTCTAATGCACCGTTGTTTTCCGGCATCATTGCCGGTATTGTGGGTGGAATTGTAATTGGCCTTTTAAGTGGCTCCAGTTTAAGTGTGAGCGGACCCGCTGCCGGTTTAACTGTAATTGTAGCGACTGCTATTGGAAAATTACAGGTGTTTGAAGCTTTTCTTTTAGCCGTGGTAATTGCCGGTTGTATCCAGTTATTATTCGGTTTTATAAAAGCCGGTGTAATTGGAGATTATGTTCCCAACTCCGTTATCAAAGGAATGCTGGCAGCCATTGGTATCATTCTTATCTTAAAACAATTTCCGCACCTGGTAGGGTATGATAAAGATTTTATAGGAGATGAATCGTTTTCGCAAAATGGTGAGAATACGTTCTCAGGAATTTTTAATGCTATCAATTATATAACACCAGCCGCAGTGGTGATAGGTGTTGTTTCCATAGGAATATTGATATTGTGGGAGCGGAAATTCTTCAAATCAAAAAAAATATTCCAGCTAATACCGGCGCCATTAATTGTAGTATTGGCTGCTGTGTTAATCAATGAATATTTTATCCAGTTTCATCCAACTAATGCATTGCAATTAAAACAACTGGTGCAGTTACCGGTGGCAACGGATGTGCAGAGCTTTGTTTCTTTCTTTACTTTTCCCAAACTGCAATACTTAAATAATCCTGATGTATGGATATCAGCGTTGACATTGGCCATAGTAGCCAGCCTGGAAACTTTATTAAGTATTGAAGCCGTTGATAAGTTAGATCCTTACAAAAGAGTAACACCATCCAACCGTGAATTAAAAGCGCAGGGTATTGGTAATATTTTGTCGGGATTAATTGGTGGTTTGCCGCTAACTTCCGTAATCGTTAGAAGTTCTGCCAATGTAAACTCCGGGGCAAAGTCAAAACTATCGGCTATACTTCATGGTGTATTAATGCTGTTATGTGTTATGCTTATTCCGGGTTTATTGAATAAAATACCTTTGGCAGCATTAGCATCTGTATTAATTTATACCGGCTATAAATTGGCTAAGATTACTTTGTTTAAAGAATTTTACAGCAAGGGTTGGGATCAGTTTATTCCTTTCTGCGTAACTATTGTAGCAATATTAATGACAGATTTGCTGATTGGTATTTTGATAGGAATAGGAGTGGGTTTGTTCTTTATGGTAAGAAGTAATTTCCGTTCCAGTGTATTTGTGGTGCATGACCAAAACAACTATTTGTTCCGGCTGAGGAAAGATGTTTCTTTTCTCAACAAACCAATCGTTAAATATAAACTTGAATCAGTGCCGGAAAATTCTTATGTTATTATTGATGCAACCAGGGCTGATTTTATTGACCAGGATATTGTAGATACGGTGAATGAGTTTACGTATCATGCGCATTTGAAGAATATTAAAGTGGAAATTAAAAGAAGCCCGAACAAAGCAAGACACGAACTGTTTAATGAACCCGAACAATTATTGAACGCTATTATTTAAAATTTTATTACTTTAAATTATTATTATGCAGACATACGAAAAATTATTACTCGAAAACAAAGCTTGGGCGGCCGAAGTACAACAGGAAGACCCGGAGTTTTTTAAACGTCTTTCACAAATACAAACACCAGAATTTTTATGGATTGGTTGTAGTGATAGTCGTGTACCAGCCGATAAGATTACCGGTACACAACCCGGAGAAATTTTTGTGCACCGGAATGTGGCCAACCTGGTAATTAATACCGATGTAAACTTATTGAGTGTACTGGATTATGCAGTAAATCATTTAAAAGTAAAACATGTTATTGTGTGTGGTCACTATGGTTGTGGTGGGGTAAGAGCTTCTATCTCCAATCATGACTTTAAGTATGTGCTCAACATGTGGCTGCGAAACATTAAAGATGTATATCGCATTCACAGAACTGAATTGGATGCTATTAAAGATGATGAACAAAAAACAGACAGGCTGGTGGAATTGAATGTAATGGAGCAGGTATTTAACCTGGCAAAAACTTCTATCATTCAAAGAGCATGGAAAAATGAGCAAAGACCCGACCTGCATGGCTGGGTATATGGATTAAAGGATGGTTTAATTAAGCCGGTATATGAAATGAAAGCCGGTACGCATATAGACCCGCTGTACGAATACGATGATTTATAATAAATGAAAAAGGTGATTGATTCAATCACCTTTTTTATCCCTGTAATTTGATGTTTCTCTTTTTAATGTAAGCATGCCATAAAATCATAGCAGCAATAGTACGATAAGGCCGCCATGGCTCTGCAATGGTCAGCATTTCATCTTTAGTAATATGCGGATGCAGTTGTTTGGTTTCTTTTAAGCTGTTGACCAAAGCTATATCGCCCAATGGAAATAAATCTGTTCGTTGCAGCGCATGTATCAAATAAACATCTACCGTCCAGTCGCCGATACCTTTTATTTTTTTCAGTTCATGTCTCACTTCGTCATTATGTGCGGTCGATAATTTTTTTAATTGTAACTGTTTTGATTCAATCGCCTTAGCTAATTCTCTTGCATAAATAATTTTCTGGCGACTGAAATAACAGGCTCTTAATTCCACATCGGTTAATGAAAGGATTTTAGGCGAAGTAACTACGCCAATCTTTTCTCTTAATTTTTTAAAGGCTGCATAGGCTGAAGCTAATGACACCTGTTGCTCCAGTATGGTTAAGATGAGGGTTTGAAAAGTAGCTGGCCTTGTCCACATTGGCGGATGACCATGTGTGCTGATGATAGATTTTAAATCTTTATCTCTTTTAGCTAATTGGTTGCAGAGGGTTTGGAAATTATCTTCATTAAATGTTTCTGTCATTTAATAAAGATAAACAGAAGTTTTTTTTGAGCTAAGAGGTTAAAGGAGAGAAAGAGGTTAAAGGAGTTTTTCTCTTTTGCTTGTTTACTCTTTTAGCTCTTAGCCTTGAATTTATTAATCGCATTCCTGGTAAACTCACTCAATACCAATCGGCCGCTTATTTTTGCCCGTTCAATCAATAAAGTATCCCAGTCTTCTGTTCCCTGCCAGAAAACTTTTTTCATTTCTTTCATTGCTTCCGGACTTGAATGTGATAATGCATTCGCTAATCTTGATACAGCTTCGTCTAATGTTTCATAAGTATTGTGTACTTCAGCAAACAAACCTTTTCTTCTTGCCCAATCGCTGCTGCGCCACATAGTAGCATCAATAGATAAATGTGTAAAGGCTGCTTTGCCAATTTTTCTTTCTATTGCAGGGCCAACAACGAAAGGGCCAATCCCTATTGCCAGCTCACTTAGCTTCACTTCTGCACCTTCCATAGCAATAGCATAATCCATTGAAGCAGCCAAACCAACACCGCCTCCCACACATTTTCCATGAATGCGTCCTATAATAAACTTGGGACATTTGCGCATAGCATTAATAACATGAGCAAAGCCGCTGAAGAATTTTAAACCTCCTTCTTCATTTTTAATGGCAATCAGTTCATCAAAAGAAGCACCGGCACAAAATGCTTTTTCTCCGGCAGAACGAATGATAATAACAATGGTATTGGGGTCATCGCCTGCATGTGTAATGGCTGCCGCTAAATCATGCAGCAAAGAAGATGGCAATGAATTGCTTTGCGGATGAAAAAATTCGATGGTGGTAATTCCCTGGTGTGTTTCGGATTTGATATATGCATCTGGCATGGCAAACGTTTTGGTAAAGGTAGGATTGATTTGTGTTTGGTTTAACAACGGCGTATTCAAATAATACTTGTACAGGAGTTATCCAATGTTTGCAGAAAGCAGTTTGTATAACTGTTCGTTAAGGTAGAAATTTGTTCTTCCGATTTTTGTTTTTTTTACTACTCCCAGTTTTTGCAGTTGTTCCAGGTAACGAATGGCAGTTTTCCTGCTCACTTGCAAGTCCCTTTCAATAAACTCTATTTTTGTGTAAGGATATTTAAATAGATTGTTGATTAAATCCTGGCTGTATAATTTGGGTAAGTTATTGCGTATGGAGATTTTATATTCCTGCATTAATTTTTTTATACCGCTTATTAATGCAATACTTTCAATGGCGGTTTCTTCAACCCCGGTTAGCATGTAAAGTATCCATTCTTCCCATTCCTGTGTTTGCCTTACCTGCTGTAATAATTTATAGTAAGCCGGCTTGTTCCTGATGATATAACTGCTTAAATAAAGGATGGGCAGGTTCAGTAATTTTTTATGAACAAGATAAAGTATATTGATAATCCTCCCGGTTCTTCCATTACCGTCATAAAAAGGATGGATGCTTTCGAACTGGTGATGAATAACAGCCATTTTAATTATTGGGTCAGTGTCTTCCAGTATGTCGTCATTTATATACCGCTCCAGGTTTTGCATAAGGGTTATAATCGTTTCATAATCCTGCGGGGGTGTGTAAATTGTTTCACCTGTTTTGTCATTAAGCAATTTTGTACCGGGTAATTTCCGAAACCCGGCATTATTCTCTTCCAGTGTTTGTTGTATTTGAAGAATGGTGTTATTGGTGAGTAAGCCCTTTTCTTTTACCAATGCATATCCTTTTTTTAAAGCTGCTGCATATTGATGCACTTCTTTTGTATTGGCATTGCTGAATTGATTATCAAACAAACTGCTTTGATATACTTCCTCCATAGTACTGATAATATTTTCTATGGCACTGCTTTCTTTTGCTTCCCTTAAAGTAAGCGTTTCTATTAAAATATTTTCATTTGGTATGCTTGTAACGAGCCCCTTTAGCTCAGCTAAAGCCTTATGAGCTAGGGTGAGCTTTTTTAAAACCTCCTTTGTTTCCAGTTCTTTTTCTATGGGTAATAACGGCAACATTTTGACCATTCAGCTTCAAATATAGGACAAAAAAACACATTTTTGTCCTATATTAAAACAATAAAAGACAAAAAAACACATTTTTGTCCTATTTAAAGGATATATAGGTAGCTAAGGGAGGGGTTAGGATATTTCAAAAAGTCTTCTTCCTCGCCACCATGGTCAAAATAGTTGCCACACCAGTTATTTCGGCTGTTTCATCAATCATTTCCACCAGCCATTTTACAATGCCTTTATCAATATCATCACCCCGTTTAAAATCTTCCGGGTTTTCAACAACTCTTTTATCGTTGGGTAACTTTTCTTTACAGGTAAAACGAATATGAATCTCCGCACCGGGATAAACGGGCTTGGTAAAACGCAATTCATCAATACCATAATTGAGTAACACAGGATTTTTTTCGTAGCTGTCCACAAACAAACCCGCTGCAATACTCATAATGAAATAACCATGTGCTACTTGTTTTTCAAACATAGTGCCGGTGAAGTCGGTGGTTTTGATATGCGCATAAAAATGGTCGCCACTTAAATCAGCAAAGCGGTCAATATCTTCTGAGGTAATCACTCTTTTACCGGTAACAATCTGTTCACCTATCTGCAACTCTTCAAAATATTTTTTGAAAGGATGTTTATCACCTTTTTTTCCAAGCGCATTGGGTTGATATACATTAGTAATCTCAGTAAGTGTAGTAGGTGAACCTTGTATCGCAGTTCTTTGCAAATAATGTTTTACGCCTCGTATGCCACCCATTTCTTCACCACCACCTGCACGACCAGGACCACCATGTACTAACAAAGGCAAAGGAGAACCATGACCTGTATTTTCTTTGGCACATTCATTATTCAATACCAAAATTCTACCATGATGTGTAGAAGCACCAATTACATATTGTCTTGCCTGTTTATAATCAGCTGTAACAATAGTGCTTACCAAACTTCCTTTACCGAGTTTGCTTAATGCTATTGCTTCATCTGAATTTTTATAAGGCATGATGGTACTCACCGGGCCAAATGCTTCCACCTCATGCACCTGGGCTGAAGCCCAGGGCAATTCATTCTTTAATAACAAGGGAGAGATGAAAGCGCCTTTCTTTGCATCTGCATCCACTACTTGTACACTATCCAATGAGCCATAAACTATTTGTGATGAAGCCAGTAGTTTTTGCACTTGCTCTTTTACTTCGTTGCGTTGTGTTTCTCCTGCCAATGAACCCATTCTCACTTTTTCATTTAATGGATTACCAATAACTGTTTGTGATAAAGAAGCAGCAATCGCTTTCCACATATCTTCCATACGATTTTCAGGAACAAATATTCTTCTGATACCGGTACAACGCTGACCGGCTTTGAGTGTCATTTCCTTTCTTACTTCCTTTACAAATATGTCCCATTCGGGTTTATCGGGTGTTACATCTTCTCCCAATACAATACAGTTTAATGAATCGGCTTCCATATTAAAGGGAATATTTTCATTTAAGATAGCCGGAGTTTTCTTTAACATCAAACCGGTAGATGCACTTCCGGTAAATGTTACTACATCCTGGCTGGTAACATAATTTAATAAATCACCAGCGGAACCACATATCAATTGTAAACTTCCTTCAGGCAAAATCTTACTGGCAATAATTTCTTTTACTACTGCTTCGGTTAAATAAGAAGTAACCGTTGCTGGTTTTACTATTGCCGGCATTCCTGCTAATAAATTCACAGCAATTTTTTCCAGCATTCCCCACACCGGGAAATTGAAAGCATTGATATGAATAACCACACCTTCTTTAGGAGAAAGAATATGTGTGCCCATGAAAGTATTGTTCTTGCTCAGGTTATGACTTTCGCCATCAATACAAATCACATCATCGGGAAATTTTCTGCGTAACGATGCATTGGCAAATAAATTTCCAATACCACCTTCAATATCCACCCAGCTATCTGCTTTGGTAGCACCTGTTTTATAACTTATCCCGTAAAATTTTGGAAGATGTTTTCTAAGATGAAGGGCTAAAGCTTTCAGCATATTTCCCCGCTGGTGAAAAGTCATTTTTCTTAATGCAGGGTTACCAACAGTTCGGGCATAATCAGTAATCGACTTAAAATCTAATCCTTTGCTAGAAGCGGCAGCAAAAGGTTCGCCGGTTACGGCATTAAACAAAACCTGTCCATCACCATCGCCGGTTACCCAGTTACCGGCAATATAGTTTTCTAACTTGTACATATGGCAATCAACTTAATGAAAAGCGAAATTAGGTTAAAAAGACTATCGGTTGTTTGTAAAAGACAGGTGTATAGACATAAAAAAACATCCCGGGATTTCGGGATGTTTTAACTATTGTAGTTGGAAATTTTACTCAGCTTCTGCTACCACTTCCTTCACTTCAGGAATCATACGTTTCATCATTCCTTCAATACCGGCTTTCAGTGTAATCATTGATGATGGACAACCACTGCAGCTTCCCTGTAACATAAGATTCACAGTTCCTTCAGTATAACTTTTAAATTGAATAGCGCCGCCATCCATTTCAACCGCAGGCTTTACATAATTTTCCAGGAGTTCTTTAATGCGTTTTACCACATCATCGTCATCGGCAGTAACGGTATTACTGCTTTCCTGTTTCATCGCCGCTACTTCTTCTTCGTTCACTACCGCTTTGCCTTCTTCCAGGTATTCTTTTAAAAACTGACGGATGGTAGGAATTACATCGTTCCATTCTGTTTCACTGTTCTTGGTAAGTGTAACAAAATTGCTGGCGATAAATACGGCTTTTATAAAAGGAAAACCAAACAACTCAACCGCTAAAGGAGAGGGTTTGGCACTGTCCACATCAGGAAAATCTATGCTTTTACCGGGATACAATAATTTGTTGGCCACAAATTTCATGGTCTCCGGGTTAGGTGTCATTTCGGTATAAATGCTGATCACGGGATTACCGGTCTTAATCATAATTCAGAAGATTTGAGTTGCAAAAATAACAATTCCGGCTGCTTTTTAGTTCATTAACGGCCGATATGGCCTTGTTATGACGAAGTAAACCTGATTTTTTTCCGATTTCGAAAGCTACCGGCTGTTATTCCTGTTCCATTTCGTTAAGAATACACCTGAGCTTGGCAATATGACGGCCATAGAGCTTATAGATATACCATTTATTGATGTAGTAAAAGGCAATGCTGAAAACCAAAAGAATCACTGACCAGACCAATCCTGTTTTCAAAAAAGAAACCTCTGCCGATGGCCAAAAATGAAAACTATTTTGCAGAGACGGTAACCTGTAGTATAAGATTAGCCATAACCACATCATCAGCAAAGGAACCATAAGCGTTCCGGCAATTAAATAAAAGCGAACCAATTTTTCCAGCGTTTTGACCTGCAGTTCTAAATTTGATTTAACCATACAGGCCGCACACTGCATTTCACTTAATAATTTGTTTTTATAATAGAAGTATGCAGCAAAAAATATTAATAAGCTAATGTACATCCATGCAATCACACTAAACTTTCCTCCAAAGGCAATAAAATAAAATACAGCAATAGGAGCAAACAATAATATAACCGTTATCAATTCCCAGCTCAGGTTGCGTTTCATTTTTGCAATCGGGCTTTGCGATGATTTGTTTAGCATCTCAGTAATCTGTTCATTGTTGTTTGGCCGAACAGGTTTGCTGCCCACATCATTCCATATGTCTTTCAGGCTATCCAGTTCCATACACTTCGTTTTTGGTGAGTTGACGTAGTTTATCTTTAATGCGGTTCATCTTTACCCGCAAATTATTTTGATTAATACCGAGCACTTCTTCCATTTCTTCATAGCTCTTATCATCCAGATACAACATCACTATTGCTCTCTCTACTTCAGTTAGTTTGGCAATAGCGGTGTAAAGTTGTTTTAGCTTGTCTTCTTTCTCAAAATCATAAACCGATGCAGGTAATTCAACAGGTAATCCTTCAATATCTATGGTGGAGATAGTGCGTTTATTTTTTCGATAAGAAGAGATAGCTGTATTCAATGCAATACGATACAACCAGGTGCTGAATTTTGATTCACCCCTGAATGAGTTATACGCTTTCCATGTTTGAATAACAATTTCCTGGAAAAGATCCTGCTTATCCATAGGCGTTTGCCCATAAAGGTGACAAACCTTATGTATCAACGGCTGATGTGCTTTTATTAATTCCAGGAACTCCTGCTGACTCATAATTTTACCTGCAACTGAAGTATCAGTCGCAGGTAAAGTAAAAAAATTACAGCAAAAAGTGGTTTGATTTAAAAAGTAGGTAGTGTATCAGTTTAAAAAAATTGAACCACGGGGACACATAGAACACAGCGCAACACAGGGAATCTCTTAGTGAAAACTTTGTGCCTCTCTGTCTCAGTGGTTCAGAAAAAATCAAAGCAATGGCACGTCAAATTTCAAATTGAGACACTACCAAAAAGTATAACTCACCCCGGCGGTAACATAAAAAAGATTATCGGCTTTTTCACTCTGTTCAGGATGACCGGGAACGGTGATTAAATTTTGAGGAATGATATAAGAAGGAGTTAGTGAGAAAACAAATTTGCCTGTACCCAACGCAACAGGTGCTGATATTTCATAAGCCAGCATGTTAAATTTTTTACTTCTTTCTGTTACAGCTTCCTCACCGGCTGGCAGGAAAAGAATGTTTTTTTGTTTGTAATAAGTGGTAGTAAAATTTTGTGTTCCTGCATAAACATAAACGGATGGGTCAATTACAAAAACTGTTTTTCCACCATTTAATTCGTAACGCTCCAGGTGGTCTGCTCCGGCATTGGCACCTATATCAGCCTGATCGCTGAATTTTACATCACCTCCTAAATTAATGTTGAGAAATTTATTGAGAAAACTGATGCTGCCGCCAGCCTGTCCTTTCAATGCAGATTGCACCAGCACAGTTTTATCCTGGTAAATAAATTTGCTGGCAAAAATATTTCCGCTGATTTTCTCGGATGCATCTTTAAAATTATAACCTGCAGAAACAATCGTACCTGTGTATTGATTACTGTTAAGGGAGTTATTGATAAATATAAAATCTGATTTTACATACAGTCCTTTATAACTAAGCTCAGCTGAGGGATAAAGTCCACTGCTTTTTAAGCTATCTGTTCTTCCGTAATAATTTAAATGACTGTTGTAATTAACACCAATCTTAAATTCAACTTTTTCTTTTGCTGATGCAGAATCACTTGTTTGTGCCTGTGTAATGAATGAAATAAACAAAACACCGAGCAACAGAGAATGCTTCTTTTTCATAGCGGTAAATTTTAGGGTATAAAAAACCCGGAACTGTTTCATATGGGATATGATAGTCCCGGGCTTGACCATTAACCATCAACCAACCCGTTTTTATTGATTATTGTTAGAAGAAACTTCTGTTTTTGTTTCTGCAGATGCTTTAGCTTTCACTTTAGCAGAAGGTTTTATTTTAGCTGCTTTTTCTTTAGCCATCTCCTTCTTTGCTTTTGCTTCAGTTTTTACTTCACCTGTAGTTTCTGTTGTAGTTTTTACAGCAGCATCTTTTTTTGCATCAATGGCTGTTTGTACTTCATCCACTTTTTCAGCTGCTGTTTTACCAGATGTGCTGGCGCCAACTGATACACCATTATTTGACTTCAACTCATTGTTTGCATTTGCATTTTGATTAGCAGACGCATTAGATGAAGAACTGGTGTTTGATTGTGCTTTTACATTTACATCCGCATTGGTTGAACTTACTGCTTCTTTAGTAGAACTAACGGCTCCGGATGTAGTTGTTTGAGCAGCGGTACTTGTTTTTACTGCCGTGTTTTTAACGGCTTTGCTACTTGCATTAGCGGTGCTTTTTGCTTTAGCTCCTGCATTACCGGCAGCCTTTGTTGCGGCACTGGTATTAATTTTTGCAGCAGCACTGGTAGTGCTCTTTAATCCTACGCCTAATTGTGCTGATACGGCTGAGCTTACTAATAATACTCCGGCAATCAGTGTCATTACAGTTGTTGTCTTTTTCATGGTTTTTGTTTTTTTTAGTTTACAATAAGTCCGGTATAATATTTTTTATACGAAACTATTTTTGTGCCAGTTTTTTAATGTGGATAACTTCGCAAAATTTTTATAACAAGCAGTTATTTATATTCGCCTATATGAAAAAAATGTATCATCTCGCAAATTGTACTACTTGTCAGGCAATCATTAATCAGACAGGAGCTGATAAAAGAAGTTTAATGATGCAGGATATAAAAACAAAAAAAATTACGCCTGAACAATTAGATGAAATGAAAAAAATAGCCGGTAGTTATGAAGCATTGTTCAGCAGAAGAGCGATGAAGTATAAAGAATGGAACTTAAAAGATAAGCAGTTAACAGAAAAGGATTATCGTAATTATATTTTGGAAGAATATACTTTTTTAAAAAGACCGGTAACGATATTAGGCAACAAAATATTTATCGGCAATGATAAAAAAACTGTAGCGTCATTAAAAGATGCACTACAACTCATTGCTATAAAGTGTCAACAAATTAAATACCTTTAATTTTTTTTGAATTAATAATAATGGTTATATGAAACTGGTTTCTTATTTGAAAGACGGACATGAGCAATTAGCGATTTTAGTAGATGGTTTATTATATGATACGGATGGCATACATAATGAATTAGCCACCAGCATGGGAATGTTTTTAAATTACTGGGATGAAATGTTGCCCGTTGCATTGAGTGGTGATATGGCTATTAAAGAAGGACGTATTTCAAAAAACAGAGGCGTACTTTATGATGCAGTACAAATATTAGCACCCATTCCATTTCCTGCCAGTTGCAGAGATGGTTATGCTTTTCGTCAGCATGTGGAAGCAGCCAGAAGAAACCGCAAAGTTGAAATGATTCCTGAGTTTGATCAGTATCCAATCTTTTACTTCACTAACCATCATAGCATACAGGGTCCTGGTACTATTAGTTGTATGCCTGATCATTTTGAAAAATTAGATTTTGAACTGGAAGTGGCAATAGTTATTTGTCGTCATGGAAGAAATATACGTGCTGAAGAGGCGGATGATTATATAGGTGGATTGATGATCATGAATGATATGAGTGCAAGAAAATTGCAAATGGAAGAGATGCTACTTAATCTTGGCCCTGCTAAAGGAAAAGATTTTTCTACGGTGATTGGACCAATGCTGGTAACAACTGATGAACTGCAAGCATTTGAAATACCGGCTAAAGAAGGGCATGTTGGTAAAAGCTGGAATTTAAAAATGAAATGCTGGGTGAATGGTGTACAGGTAAGTGAAGGTAATGCAGGCGATATGGACTGGACATTTGCTGAAATTATTGAAAGAGCATCCTATGGTGCAACATTACAACCCGGTGATGTAATTGGTAGTGGCACTGTTGGTACAGGATGTTTTTTAGAGTTAAACGGAACAGGAAAGTTAAATGACCCCAATTATACAGAGCAATGGTTACAGGAAGGCGATGAAATAGAAATGGAAATTGATGGTTTGGGCAAACTGAGTAATACTATTATCAGAGAGGAAGATGATTTTTCAATATTGGCGAGGAAGAAGGGTGTTTGATATTTCACCGCAGAGAACAGGAGAGGCAGAGTTTACGCAGAGTTAAACCTATAGATAATGACAAATGAAAGATTAAATGAAATTGGTGCCGTAATACTTGACGCAGCCATTACAGTGCATAGGGAACTTGGCCCCGGCCTCCTGGAATCAGCTTATCAAATTGCTTTAAAAAGAGAGTTGGAGTTGAGGGGTTTAAAAGTAAGAGCAAAGGTTCCTGTTGAATTATTATATAAAGATATTCCACTTGGAAAAATTTATGAAATTGATTTATTGGTTGAAGAAGAAGTAATAGTTGAAAATAAATCAACGGAAGGTATTACACCAATTTTCATTGCACAGATAATAACTTATTTAAAACTATATAACAAAAAGCTTGGCTATTTAATAAACTTTAACGTTGTATTACTAAAAGATGGTTTTAAAAGAATTGTTTATAAATTTTAATTTTTCTCTGCGAAAACTCAATTTACTTATGTTCTCTGCGGTAAAAGGAATATTATTCAAACAGTTTTTATCCGTCAAATGAAAAATATATAAAATGATAATTGATTTAAAAGATATAACACCCATACAACGCCAAAACTGGCTGCAATATTCCATTGGTCCACGGCCTGTTTGTTTTGCTTCTACAATAGATAAAGATGGAACGGTGAATCTAAGTCCCTTCAGTTTTTTTAATTTGTTTTCTACTACTCCGCCTATTGTTGTTTTTTCTCCATCCAGGCGATTAAGAGATAATACAACTAAACATACTTTACAAAATATACTGGAAGTTCCTGAAGTGGTAATTAATATCTGTGATTATGATATGATACAACAGATGAGTCTTGCCAGTTGTGAATATCCCAAAGGAGTAAATGAATTTATTAAAGCAGGATTTACAGAAGAACCTTCAATATTAGTTAAACCGCCACGGGTTAAAGAAAGCAAAGTGCAGTTGGAATGTAAAATAATTGAAGTAAAACCATTGGGTGAAGTGGGTGGTTCGGGTAACCTCGTTATCTGTGAAGTGTTGCGCATGCATGTAAAGGATGAAATATTAAACGCCGATCAATCTATGATCGAACAAACTAAACTGCATCATATAGCAAGATTGGGTGGTGACTGGTATTGCAAAACAGATGAAACAAATTTGTTCCAGGTAGCCAAACCAAATGTACAATTGGGAATAGGAGTAGATGCATTGCCGCAAAGCATCCTTAACAGTAGGATATTAACCGGTAATAATTTGGGGCAACTGGGAAATGTACATGAAATGCCGGTGATTGACCCTTCGTTTGATGATGCTCATTTAAAAGAAATAGTTCAGTACTTCAACACTAATCCGGAGGAAATGGATAAAGAACTGCATACATACGCAAAGAAATTATTAGATGCCGGTAAAGTAGAGGAAGCCTGGCAGGTATTGCTGGCGGATAATTAAATTGCTAACTTTACTATATGTCATCTCCTGTAAAAATATTACCACATTATACGTATGATGATTATTGCAAGTGGGAGGGCCGCTGGGAATTAATTGAAGGGATCCCTTATGCCATGAGTCCTGCCCCATCGCCAAGGCATCAGTGGATAAGCGCTAATATTAAGTATGAATTAAAAGATGCTATTAAAAAATCCGGCTGCAAACACTGCAAAGTGTATGATTTTATTGATATTAAGGTTGCTGAAGACACGGTGCTTCAACCCGATGCTGTAATAGTTTGCAAAGAAATTGAAAAACCATTTCTTGATTTTGCCGCCTCTCTTGTGGTGGAAATCCTTTCCCCTTCAACCGCATTAAAAGACCGTAATAATAAACTTTTTATTTATGAAGGACAAAAAATACCGTACTACCTTATTGTTGATGTGGAAATAAATGAAATTGAAATTTACCATCTTAATAGCAGCGGCAAGTATGTAAAAGAAAAATTTTCCCCAACCAGTCCTTTTACATTTATACTGGATAAAGATTGTTCCATTGAGGTGGCGCTGAATAATATGTGGGAATAGAAAGCTTACCGGTTTATAAAAAACAATAATACTTCGCACTTACTGCTGATAAACGGCTATATGAAAATTACCGGAGAGATTAGTACCGCTGGTTTGATAAAGTAAAGCCGGTGCAGAAAAATTAACAAACCCCTTTCGGTTAAATTTCTATTTTCAGTAAATGAAAAAACTTTTACTGCTGGCGCTGGTTTTACCTTTAATAAGTATAGCACAGCAAACAATTTATACTAACCTTGTTTTTGAAGGAGGTGGCATACGTGGACTAGCTTATGCAGGTGCATTAAAAGCATTGGAAGAAAAAGGAATATTAAATAATATTGAAAAAACAGGTGGTACCTCAGCCGGAGCCATTGCAGCATTGATGGTGAGTTTAAATTATTCACCAAAGGAAATAGATTCTATAATGAGGAATCTTGATCTGGAAGACTTCAACGATGGCAGAGGTGGTTTCATTGGAAAGTACACCCGGTTAAAAAGAGATTACGGAATGTATCATGGCAGGTACTTATCAAAATGGCTGGAAGAAATAATTGCGGCTAAAACAGGAAACGCCAATACTACGTTTACAGAACTTCACGAACTGCATTTAAAAGATAAGTCATTCAAAGATCTTTATTGTACCGGTACAAATGTTTCAAAGCAAGTAGTTGAAGTATTTTCTTTTGAATCAACGCCAGGCATGTATTTAAAAACGGCCGTTCGGATCAGTGGTTCAATCCCTATATACTTTGATCCGGTTTATATTGATAGTACAGGACGTGAACCCGAAGAGCTCGTTGAAGGAAAAGAATACCAATTGTATGTGGATGGTGGTTTAATTGCTAATTATCCAATCGGCATTTTTGATACTTGTTTAAATGGTAGCAACCCGTTGTGGTGCGATCAGTTAAAATTTAATAAAGCTACGCTTGGTTTAAAATTAGAAAGACCACAGCAAATTGACTCTTTCCATCATAGTTCAACAACTATTCCTCCCTATAAAATAAAATCACTCAACGATTATTTAATTGCTTTCACAAACCTGATGATGGAAACGCTGAATCGAAAATCTCCTGGTTTGGAAAATGAAAAAGGACGAACCATTTATATCAGTTATGGTGATATTTCCAGCCGCATCCGTAAAACATCCGAAAATGAAAAAGATGCATTGTTTTCCAATGGATATAAAGCGGTGCAAGCTTTTTTTAGTCAGTAAATTTTAGTGTAATAAACAAGTCTTTGCTTCTTTGCTCATCTCCCTCTCAACAATTACCTTTGCGGCTTAATTGAATTTAACCACAAAGAGAATGAGTCAGCATTTATCAGAACAGGAGCGCATTCGCCGGGAAAAATTAGCCGAGCTGATTATTATGGGTGTTGAACCCTATCCCGCAGCATTATATCCCGTAACCCATCATTCCAATGAAATAAAGCAACAGTTTAAAGGAGAAGAAAATAAAGCCGACTTTGCAAATGTATGTGTAGCTGGTCGTATCATGAGCATCCGTGATATGGGTAAAGCTTGCTTTGCAGTGATACAGGATGGTGGCGGAAGAATACAATTGTATATTAAGAGAGATGATCTTTGTCCCGGTGAGGATAAATCTTTATATGATATTGTATGGAAGAAATTATTAGATATTGGTGATATCATTGGTATCCGTGGTTATGTATTCACTACTAAAACAGGTGAAACTTCTATTCATGTTTCTGAACTTACGTTGCTTACTAAATCTTTAAAACCATTACCGGTAGTTAAAGAAGTGGAAGGACAAACATTTGATGCAGTAACTGATCCTGAATTCAAATACCGTCAGCGTTATGCAGATCTCATCATCAATCCACAAGTGAGAGATGTTTTTGTAAAGCGTACCAGGATGATCAACACCATCCGTGATTTTTTAAATGATCGTGGAGCATTGGAAGTTGATACGCCGGTATTACAGGCAATTCCCGGTGGTGCAGCAGCAAGACCATTCATTACACATCATAATGCATTGGATGTTCCATTCTATTTGCGTATCGCCAACGAATTATATTTAAAACGTTTGATCGTTGGTGGGTTTGATTGGGTTTATGAATTCAGCCGCAACTTCCGCAACGAAGGAATGGACCGGACACATAATCCTGAGTTTACCATTTTGGAATGGTACACTGCATACAAAGATTATTTTTGGATGATGGAAACAACAGAACAGTTATTGGAGAAAGTTGCCATTGCTACCAATGGTACAACAGATGTAATGGTTGGTGATAAAACTATCAGCTTTAAAGCGCCGTTTAAACGCATTACTATTTTTGATGCGATAAAAGAGCATACAGGTATAGATGTAAGTAAAATGGATGAAGCACATCTTCGTGATGTATGCAAACAGCTCAATATTCATACAGAAGCCAGCATGGGCAAAGGAAAGCTGATTGATGAAATATTCAGTGAGAAATGCGAAGCCAGCTATGTACAGCCTACTTTCATTATTGATTACCCGGTGGAGATGAGTCCACTTACCAAGAAACATCGTGATACGGTGGGATTGGTAGAACGTTTTGAGTTAATGATCAATGGAAAAGAAGTAGCCAATGCTTACAGTGAATTAAACGACCCGGTAGATCAAAGAGAACGTTTTGAAGAACAGGTGAAGCTGATGGAGAGAGGGGATGATGAAGCAATGTTTATTGATTATGATTTTCTCCGTGCACTGGAATATGGTATGCCGCCAACATCCGGTATAGGTATTGGTATTGATCGTTTGTGTATGCTGATGACCAATCAACCTTCTATACAGGATGTATTATTGTTTCCGCAGATGAGGCCGGAGAAATGGAATGAAGAAGAAGATTTCGAACAAGCATAATTTTTTTCATAAATAAAATGAACCCTGCCACTATTGGTGGGATTTTTTTTAATTATATAGTAATACTTAGCTTCTTAAAATTTTATTTTTAATTGATTTGTTTTCAAAAAGTAGTCTTAGCTTACAGGTAATATATTTTAAACCAAATAATTTTATCATGAATAATTACTACCCCGCTTGCAGTTTTTGTATTAGCAAACCTGCATCTTCCCCGGCATAGATATAAAATAAATTGCTCCTTACGAGGCATAAAATAGCAGACAATAAAATCTTTTATATGCGACAAAACATCTTTTCATTGGTTGCGGTTTTTATTCTCTTTACATTTTTAGTTAGCAGTAATTGTAACAGGGACCCATACTTACTCCCCTACGACAATATAGGGGGATTTGTTATAGGCAAAGAAACCTGTAATACCGACGATACACAAGATTACTGGCTGTTAGATTTTACTGTTTACCCAAATACACCTCATGTTGGAGACACATTAATTTTAAATGGAACTACCTATACTAATGTATTAAAAGTAAAGGGCCTTGCTACAGGATTAAAACAAATAGGTATGCGTGTTTCAATAGATTATAAAACAATAACCAGTAATAAAGTAATAACAACCGGCTGCACAATAACATCACCTGTTACGTATCCGCTCAGGGAACTATTTAGTATTAACCAATTCGAGATTCGGTAACCAATAAAATTCATTTTATGCAACAAAAGATTCTTCTATTTATGTTTAGCATCATTGCCCTGGCTATGTTGGTAAGCAGCGATTGTAATAAACCGCCTTATGTACCTGATTACAAAAATATTAAAGGATATGTTATTGGAAAAGAAACTTGTAATACTGATGAAAGCAAGGATTATTGGTTAATTGATTTTACATATGGTTCAGGCAACCCACAAGTTGGAGATACTTTGCTTTTTAATGGTACTACTTACACAAATGTTTTAAAAACAATGGGACTTTATACTACGTTGAAAACGGTTGGCCTGAAAGTATCAATTGATTATAAGATTATTTCAACAAATAAAATAACAACAACTAACTGCAATGTTACAAATCCCGATATATATCAACTAAAGGAACTTACGATTCTAAATCAGGGAGAGATTCGTTAACCAATAAAAAAACATATATGAAAAAAGCAATCTTATCGGTGATGCTATTTGCAATAGCATCACTCGCAAATGCACAAATTTTAAGAGTATCAACAACCCCTTCAGCAATTGCCTCACAAATACCAGGGTATTCACAAGTTTCAACTATTAACACCAAAACCTACAGTTACACACCTTCGGTGCCACCACCACCACCCACGCCTGTAGATGAAGATTCTACAACCGAAGACGACAAGATGTACCGCTATGGGGATAATATTCCTGTCAACATAACTATGCCTGACGGGAATATTACAAGTACTTCTATTGGTAAAGTATGGACCATTAGAATTAGTGTGCCAAATGCGCTTAACATTGGGGTATCATTTAATCAATTTAATCTTTCAACCACTTCTGAGATGTATATATTTAATGAAGGAAGAACAGTATTAGACAGCGCTATTAAAAAGGTACATTTTACTAATTCAAATACGGTTGGTATTGGATCCTTTAAAGGGAATGGTATTATTATTTACATAGTTGAGCCTAATAATTTCGGAACTTTACAAAGTGTTATTTCAATTCAAAATATCATTGCGGGATTTCAAGAGCTAGATGATGTTGGCACAATCGGTGGAACGGGGCTAAGAGTAGCTTCCATTGATTGCGATCCACAGGTAATTTGTCAAACTTCAAAAATGGTTTATGCCAGAGCTGTAGCAAGGTTTTATACAAATGGGCATCAGTGTACCGGAACACTTATAAATAATGAGTTAAATAACGGACGGGCTTATTTTTTAACAGCCTTTCATTGTTTAGATGTAAATCCAACCCCCTTTCCATTACCAAAAGGAAATGGGGTAATAGACCCTGAGGAAGTAGCAGCATTGGCTTTTGCTTCATTTCAATTTCAGTTTTGGCGTACTCAATGTAATGGCAGTATCAATAATCAATTCCTTGAATTTTCAGGAGCAACTTTAAAAGCCGCATGGAAGAATAGCGATGTAGTATTACTTGAGTTAATAAATGCTCCAGGTATTGGAGACCTTGTAAACTATGCAGGATGGAACAGGCAAACTGCGAGCCCTTCAAATAATTTATCATTTATAATCCACCATCCCGATGGGCAAGATATGAGGATAACAAGCACACAAAACGTAAGAACATGGTCATGGAATAATAATTATTGGACTGCACATTATTATTCTGGAACAGTTGCTCCAGGTTCATCAGGCTCTGCTTTAATGAATGAAAACGGGCAGATAGTTGGTCAATTAAGAAGTGGCTGGAGCAGTTGTAATTATACCGACTTTGGAGACAGGTATGGTAAGTTTGATAGATCATGGAGTGGAGCTAATTTACAAACATGGTTATCACCTGCTCAAAATTTGCAGTCAACAGGTTTATTGAACTTAACAGATATAATAATTAATGGCCCTAATTTAATTGGTTGTACAACTCCGGCACAGTTTAGCACATTGCCCAATCTTTTAGGAGTAAACTATCAATGGGCAGTAACGGGTGGACTTCAAATCATAAGCGGACAGGGAACATCTTCTGTAAGTATTTCAGGCATTCCAAATAGCAGTTTACCTTCTGGTACGATAACCTTAACATTAACTTCTCCCACTAAAGGAAGAACCAGGGTTTATACAACATCTAAACTGGTTTCTATTAATTATGGAAATACTACCGGAACCTATAATTCACCAACAAACAATTCACAAACCCTTATACCCACATCACGATTTAACCCTGCAACGAATAATACTTGTTTAAGTGTGGCCACTAATATGTCTATTCCGTCAGGTTCAACAGTTGTCTGGAGTGGGCCGGCTAATACCAATGAAATTATCTGGGGCCAATCTGGTAATGATGTTAATATATATTTTTCCGGGTTAAATCAAACAATAACGCTTACTATCACAGTAACAAATTCATGCGGAACACAAAGACTCAATTACAGCTTTACTTGTACGAGTACAGATGCTTGTGGAATTTCCCCTCTTTTAGTGGTAACCTCTCCCAACCCTTCCACCAGTTCAATGCAAGTAAGCCTTGTTGAAAAGGGAAATGAAACAAAGAAAAGAGATATTTCAGAAATTAGAATCATTGATAGAGCAGGTGTTATTAAACAACAGAATAAATATGGAAATGCCACAAAAATAGTTTCATTAAATATTTCGTTGCTTAGCGCTGATGTTTATACTATCCAGGTATTTGACGGTCATGTTTGGACAACAGGCAGATTTATTAAAAACTAAAACTCGCATTCAATAAAGGGATACGGAGTTCGTACATCAGCAGATGGAAGAACTTTAAAAATACTAATCAGTTCCTTAACCGAAGTCCCGATATGTCTATACCGGGGCTTTTTTTATGCTGTTAACACTATTACATCAAACCGAATAACTAATTTTAGCATCCTGTAATAATCACTAATAAATAATCACTCATGAAAAAGCAATATGTAATTCTCGCCGCTGCACTCGTAACTTCTGTAATCGGTAAGGCACAAAACAGTAAACAGGATAGTCTGGTAAAAGAAGCAGCCAAGACTGAAATATGGAAACCAGAACCACCTATCGTTACTCCCGGTAATACATCAGCAGATGCTCCTTCCGATGCCATTGTACTTTTTGACGGAAAGAACCTGGACAAATGGCGTTCAGTAAGAGATACCAATGCTCCTGCCGGATGGACAGTTGCTGATGGAGCTTTCACTGTAAAAAAGGGAACAGGTAATATTGAAACCAAACAAAAGTTTACAGATTATCAAATACACCTTGAGTGGAAAATTCCTTCAAACATTACCGGTTCCAGCCAGGCAAGAGGTAACAGCGGATTGTTTTTAGCATCTACCGGTCCCGGTGATGTGGGATATGAAATTCAGATACTCGATTGTTACAATAACAAGACTTATGTAAATGGCCAAACAGGCAGTGTATATAAACAGGTAATTCCATTGGCAAACGCCTGCAAAAAACCGGGTGAGTGGCAAACCTATGATGTAATATGGACTGCTCCACGTTTTAATGAAGACGGATCGGTTAAATCAAAAGGAAGAGTTACTGTTATACATAACGGCGTATTATTACAAAACAATGCAGAAGTAAATGGAACAACAGTATGGATCGGAAAACCGTATTACAAAGCACATGGCGCCTGCTCAATTAAATTACAGGATCACGGTGATCCAAGTGAGCCAATCAGTTTCAGAAATATTTGGGTGAGACCATTATAGTTTTATAATTAGTCTATAAATAAAAAGAGATGTTCAAACGAACACCTCTTTTTCATTTTCATCAAAATCAATTCAATCCAGTCAATTACCACCGCCAAAGGCGGTGGCTTGAAGAAGTAGCCCAAAGGGCTAAAACCCAAGTTCAGGCTGCTTGAAATCATTTTGATCTTCCTCCTCTCTGCGTTCTTCTTCTTCCTGATATTTTACATATCGCTT
>JACQDV010000014.1 GCA_016200915.1 Sphingobacteriales bacterium | reverse complement strand
CCTTTGTATCAAACTGTTTGGCAAACTCCAAAATGTTAGTACCCTTGAACATAACTTAACTGGTTTAAAAAGCTAAGCTATTGATTTTGCTAATATTATTAGCTTTCTTTTTGGAGTATTTAAATGCCTACTTCGATAAATGTATATTATGCCTGCAACAAAAAGAAATACGGCTGATGTTGAAACGAATTTTGTATCGAAAATTTCATATGGAGTTTGCCTGTAATAATCACGCCTTGAGATAAAATATTTTTGAATTTTCCATACTGGAATAGCTACGAGTAAACCGCCAATAATTGCTGGTATTGCAGCTATAATGCTGATGCTTAATAAAAACATAAATTAGTAGTAGATATTTTAAAAAACCGTTGATTGAAAAACGTTCAAAGCATATTTTATTTGATTAAAAGGGTTGGTTATCTTTTTTTAAGATTTGCAATTTCAGCACGTAGTTTTTCGATTATTTGTTTATGGTATTCAATTTTTCTCTTTCCCGCATCTTGATAATGTTTAGGTGCTTTTTGTGCCCGATAGCGAGCCATATTGTTCCGTTCAACAGAAATACTTTGTTTATGTGATTCAATAGTAGATTTAAGGACATGGATTCTACCTTCTCTATCACCTGAAAAAAGAAGTGATAATAATCCCATAATGGTGTCGTTTCAATTGTTTATTATTTATTTCCCTCCAAAGATTATAAATGCATCTATCAAAAAAATGTACATATTTGTCCAAAAAAAAGAATTGGGCCGGGTAAGCACTATCATTTCCGAAAAAGATCAGCAAGCACTTAAAAACGAAGTTGAAAAGGTGTTTGGCCGCACAATAAATCAACACTCTGATTGTATTGTATTGAGTGAATGGATAAAAAAACAGGAAGAAGAAATTATAAGCCCACAAACCTTGCGTCGCTTTTTTGGTTTAATTCAATCGAAATCAACCCCCTCTTTATTTACACTCAATGCATTAAGTTCCTGCTGCGGCTTTGAAGATTGGAATGACTTTATTGAAAAAAAGAAAACCCATAACAATTACCAAAATAATGGTAATGACAGTTTGCTTATGGCCCAAAGTGAAATAATTGAATCGTTTTTTAATATCGAAGCAACTGAATGGAGAGACAATAATTTTTTTAATTCTGTAAGGCAAATCTCAAAGCGTATTTTTTCCAATCCATCGTTGGCGGATTTGCTGTGGGACAAGCTTGCACGTAACCCAACGGCACAACGCTGGTTGTTTGAATATTCTCCCGATATGGCAGGACTAGCAGGCACTTTCCGTAAAGGGATTGTTTCCTATCTGCGCAACAAAAAAACGCAGGAGGCAATGGTATATGGCTACACACTTCTATTCCTTGGTGATTATCTGAGTGAAAATTTTAAATCTTTAAATATTCATTACCGCAAACTTGCTGACCTGCCATTAGATTCAGGTATTTACTGCCTGCCGCTTGCCCGGCAATTAGGAACTCATTTGTTGTATTATCGTCTTCAAAACAATAGAGAGGAACAAAGAAAATGGTTGCTTTTGAGTAACGGGAAATACCTCACTGCTTTTGCTCACCAGTTGGAACATACATTCAACTTTCCTGGTTATCATTTTATGATGGCCGATTATTTATTATTGGGAAATTATTATAACGAAGCATTAGAAATACTGGAAATGCATTGTCCTGCTATGATAACCGTTAAGTCCAATCATCCCAGTTATGACCATGTAGAGATTGTATATTTAATGTATGCGATTGCCAATAGTTTTACAGGTAATGAAGAGAAGGCGAAGGCATTAATGACAAAAATTCAGCCGGAAAAAATTTGTTTCATTTATCAAAAATATTTTATGATACGGTACCTGTTGCTTCAATTACATCTTACCGGCTCATCTGCAACTTTGAAAAAGAATAAACTGAAGAATGAAGTTCAACAACTGATTGCAGAAACAGGATACACTTATTTCACTCATCAGCTAAATCAATATTTTTGATGGGTTATGTTCTTCAGTTTATAGCAATGGCAAGTTTTGGGATCAGCAATTGCCTTTGGGCTTATCCTTTAAAAGAAATGCCTGTTTTTTTAGTAATTGGCATTAGAGCCGGGTTAACTTCTTTATTGTTTTTACTTTTAATCCTGTTACAGTACAATTTCAGTTTTACAGGTTTAAAACCATTCCTGTTCCCGGTTGAACAATTATCGGCCGTGAATATTTTCCCGGCCATCATCTTTTGCAGTATAAGTTATTTCGGCTTATTCTTTTTTAACAAGTCAATCAAATATGGGGCCGTAAGTATTTCCATACCAATCTTAAGCTTTGGAAGTATAATTGGCATTGTCGCCGGTATTCTGTTATACAACGAGAGCTTTACTATTTTGAAATTTATAATCACCACAATTTTTATTTTGGGTTTATGGTGTATTGAAAAATTGAATCCGGCAATATGGCGTTTGCAGCTATCAAAAGGTGTACTTTATAGTTTATTGGCAACGGTCTTTTGGAGTGCCGGCATTTTCTTTCCTATGGCAATAAAATCATTAGGTGTTTTGTGGTTTTCATTGGTTCTCGAATTAACAGTTTGTGTAATGAGTTGGGCTGGATTGTTAATTAAACAAAAAGGAATTATATCAAATGTTTTAAGTTACCCGGTTAAACAAAACTGGAAATGGATATTTAGTTTAGCAGTTTGCGGTTTCAGCGGTGTATTGTTCAGCAATCTTGCTTTATTTCATCTCCCACTGCACATCCTGGGGATGATGGGGATTATACAGCCCGTTGTATCTTTGGTTGTTGCTAATATGCTTTTAAAAGAAAAACTACAAATGGTACAGTATGCAGGAGTGCTTTTAATATTACTGGGCATGTGGCTTACCATTTAAGAACAGATTTCATGTATTTCTAAAACCTCCCGTTCTTTCCCTAAATTGCAGTTTCTATAATAATTTTAAATAGCCCCTTTAGGGGTTGGGGTTCATGGATAAATTCATCGTTTCGGCAAGGAAGTACCGTCCACAAACTTTTGATACAGTTGTGGGGCAGGCGCATATTACCACCACATTAAAAAATGCGATTAAGAATAACCAGTTGGCACATGCTTTTTTGTTTTGTGGTCCAAGAGGGGTGGGTAAAACCACCTGTGCAAGAATATTAGCCAAAACAATTAACTGCGAAAAAATCCAGAAAGACGGTGAAGCCTGTAATAAATGTAACTCCTGTAAATCTTTCAACGAAGGCACATCGCTAAACATTCATGAATTAGATGCGGCGAGTAATAACTCGGTAGATGATATACGTACATTAACCGAGCAGGTTCGTTTTGCACCACAGGCCGGTAAATACAAAGTGTATATCATCGACGAGGTACACATGCTCAGCTCTTCTGCCTTCAATGCTTTTTTAAAAACATTGGAAGAACCACCACCGTATGCCATCTTTATTTTAGCCACTACAGAAAAACATAAAATCCTTCCAACGATATTAAGCCGTTGCCAGATATTCGATTTCAAACGCATCACCTTAAATGATACGGTTGAACATTTAGAAGAAATCTGTGAGAAGGAAGAAATCAAATCTGATAAAGCGGCTTTACAGGTAATAGCTCAAAAGAGTGAAGGCTGTATGCGGGATGCGTTGAGTATTTTAGATAAGATTGTAAGCTTTACCAACAGTGAAGTAACTTATCAAAACACGTTGGAGCATCTTAATATTTTAGATGCTGATTATTATTTCAAACTATTAGACCATACGCAACAACAGGATTTAGCTGCCGCCATGTTGTTGTTTGATGATATCAACCGTAAAGGTTTTGAAGGCGATATGGTAGTAAATGGTTTTGCAGAATTCATCCGCAACCTGTTAGTATGTAAAGATGAAAAAGCAGCAGTGTTATTAGAAGCAGTTGAAAGTTTTAAAGAAAAATATATTGCTGCGGCGAAGAAGACACCGGCCTCCTGGCTCATCAGTGCATTGAATGTATTGAATGAAGCCGAGATAAATTACAAAGCTGCCCGCAATAAACGACTGCATGTGGAGTTAGCTTTAATTAAACTTACTTACTTAGTAAATGCTTTACAACTCACCGGCGATGCAGAAGCTGGTAAAAAAAAACTAGTTGAAACTGCAAAGCCTTTAGCGTTTCGTACCATCTCACCCATTAAGCTGAAGAGTAAGTTGACAGATGACAGTGGACAGATGACAGAAGCAAATAAGCAACCGGCAACCGGCAATAGGCAAAGTGGTGAGGCAAGGGTAACGATTGAAGAACCTGTTTCTATCGTTGAAGAAGATAAACCTGTAACAACCCAACCGCAAACTACAAACTACAAACCACAAACAACCATCTCGCCTGAGGCGAGACAGCAACCAGCAACTAAACTCAACACCCTTGAGAAAATCCGTCAGCAGGTAGCGCAGAATAATAAAGCTAACGGTAATGCTGCTATTCCTTTGTCTATAGAAGAATTACATCATGCATGGAATGCTTATATTAGAAAACTGGAGGAAAGTAATGACCCTTCTGCTGTAACCAATTTCCGGATGGCCGAGTTGCAACTGAACGATGCTAATACCTTTGAAATTATTGTTGGAAGTAATATTCAGCAAAAATTTATAGAACAAAAGAGAGCCACACTAATAGAACATCTGCAACATCATTTTTGCAATAAGAATCTTACTTACCAGTTAACACTGGTAGAAAAAGCAGATGATACCGAACCAAAAGAAAAGCCACTCAACACCAGGGAACAGTTCTTCAGAATAGCAGAACAATATCCGCTGGTAAAAGAGTTAAAAGACCGGTTAGGGCTTGAATTGGACTACTGATCTTATATGTTAAAACTTTGCCACATTTTTTTCACACTATTCGTTAATAAATTTAGTAGTATTGCTTTTTAGTATTTTTGAAAAAAACTAACCCTATGCGTTATTCGTTTAACCGGCTCTCCATTCTTTTATTCAGTATCCTGTTACTGAATAGCAGTATTGGCTCTGCGCAAAACGGGCTAAAGTTTAAATATAAAAATTCTCTGGTTTATTCCGGTATTGAAGTTGGTTCCAAAGGAGTAAAATTAAGCTTGCTTGAGTTGGGGAAAGATGCCAAAAAGAGTGGTGCTTTTAATATTTTAAAAGACAGCTCAATTAATACCGATTTTATTTCTTTTACGGTATCCTCTTTTAATAACACACTGAAAGCATTAGCCGATTTTTATAATATTTCACTGATAGATTATAAAATTCCAAGAGAAAGAATATTTACCGTAGTAAGCAGTGGCGTAAAGATACAGGCAGAGAAAGAACACCGGATGAACGAGGTAAATCAACTCATTGATTCTTTTAAAGTACGTATTGGTAATCCTGCCAGGGCGGTTCCAATAATTGATGTACAGCAGGAAGCGGTGTTATCACATTTAGGAATTGTACCCGAATCAAGAAGATATGCTACATTCTTAATTGATATTGGCAGCGGTAACAGTAAGGGCGGATACTTCTACAATACCAATACCAAAGATTTTAAATTGTTCCAGTTAAGCTGGGGTACCAAGAGTACTGCCAATGCTACGGAGAAAAGGTGTGAGGAAGATAACAGTCTGGCAAATTATTATAAACAACTTAACCGTACACTGATTGGAGCTGAACAGAGCGAAATTATTTACCGGGTAAATGAAAGTGGTGGTTATCCCATGAGTGATTATATTGCTTTTAGTGGTGGTATCAGCTGGGCAATTGCCACACTTATTTCTCCCGAACTGGTGAATAATGCTGTAGTGCCGGTTACTTATGATGATATTGTAAAATTCAGCGAACGTATTTACAAAAATTATTCAACCTTATCTGATGTCAGCATCACCGCTGCTGTCACTGATAAGACAGTAGATAAATCAGCCGTAGCAAGAGAAGTTAAGCGGGTGAATGGAGTTTTCGATCAGCGTTCATTAATGGCCGGTACGGGATTATTATTAAAGATTATGCGCCAGTTTGAAGGCGTATATGAGAAAAAAGAATTTTACTTAGTAAAAAACGGACAGGTGGGATGGATATCTGCTTATGTAGATGAATCGATCAATAACAGCAGTGCTTCCAAGTAACCGATATGGATGAACAGCAGAAAAAAGATTCACGATCAGTGATCATATTGATTTTCCCGGTAGGATTGTTATTTCTTTCCCTTGTCCTGCTGTTTGCATTAGGTTTCCGTTTTTATTTCAAAAGCAATAACCATAACGATACCACACAAATTGCTGCCGCTGATAAAAAAGAAACAGTTACATTAAAAGCACCTCAAAAAACAAATCTCCGGGATTCCTTACAATCCGTTTACAGGGCCACCGTTAATGAGCTGGATAACCGGCTTGATTCTATCTGGAATAATACCGATACTACCGATGGAAACCTGGAAGTAAAACTCAACGAATTTTATAAATTGCGTAAAGAGATTACCGGTTTATTAAAAACAGGCAGCAGCGATACCGATCTTGCACTGGCCGGCCAGAAGATAAATGACCTGCAGCAAAAGATCATTGAACTTACTCAGCATACACAAAATGTGGAAGAAGAAAATAAGCGGTTGAAAGAACTGGTTACACAATTACAAAAGAAACCAGAGCAGAAAGAACAACCGGTAGTGATCAAACCAGTGAATACAGAAACAAAACCTGTCACTCCCAAAACAACAGTAACCATTCCTGCACCATCTGCTGTCACAATATCGGCCAATGGTCTTACTGCAAGTGATATCCGGTTGAGTGCTGTAAAACTGGCAAATGATAAAGAAGAAGAAACTACGGATGCAGCACAGGCTGAAAAATTAGTAGCCAGTTTTACCGTAAAAAATAATAACCGGGAATACGATAACACGGAAGTTGATATTGTAGTGCTGCAACCCGATGGGCAGGTACTGCAATCTTCAGCCTGGGATGCGGGCACCTTTAACACCACCGAAGGCAAACGGGTGTATAGTAAAAAACTGAAGTTTGATTATTTAAAAGGCGATAACAAAAAACTACGCATAACCCTTGCTGCCGAAAAACTACAACAGGGTAATTACACATTGCAAGTGTATCATAATGGAAAGATGATTGGGAGAACAGTGAAGCAGTTGGGGTGAGAATTATTTAGTCGGCAAACATAGCCCAACAAAGATGGGTAGCGTTGATTGTGTGAAGACATAACACTAATGCAATATTAGCTGAGCGGTTTTCTATTTTTGGTTTTCAGCCAGGATCAAAATTGACATGCCACCAATTGTTTTAGAGCAAAAACGCCTGTTAAGCCTGAAAAGAATGCTTCTTATAAATTCAACTATTTTTTGTTTTACTGATTGCGGTTTGAAAATTGGCTCTGTATAAATCTGATCAATAATCCTGTAACCACAATCATTTAAAACAGATTTAATAAAATCTTCAGTAAAAACATGAATATGACCAACCCTCTCCTTAGCTTCTATAAGCATTTTTTCACGAAAAAGTGACCACATACACATATCAAGCGGAATATGAAATATAGTATATCGGCTTTTTGGAATCAAAGCTCTTAAAAACTTAAAGTAATCTTCTACGTGTTCTATCACATCTATTACTAAAAGCAAATCAAAGTACTGATTGGATGGGTCGGTTGTAAGGTCTTTTAATTCAAATTGTATTTGGAGAGTTTCTTTTTTCTTAGCAATGTTAATGGCATCACGGGAAATATCCAACCCGAGAAATTTAACGCCTGATGGTAATTTGGCGTTTAACTGAACTAATATTTCACCGCTTCCGCAGCCTGCCTCACATATGGATGTAAGTGGTATGTTATGTTTACTTAACAGGCTTATAATCTTAGTTGCTTTAAACGCCGCATCATCAGCATCCCAGGTAGGGTTATTTTTTAAATAAGTACCATCCTTATAAATTTCTAAATATGGTGTAGCCATAATAGTTGGAGTTTGAAATTGAAGAAGACAGGCAGGTATTGCCAATGGTGGGGAATTAGTATTCATCCAACCGGAACTGCTGCCTGGCTTTTTGATAAAGATAAATATTAAGAACAAAAGCCGGGTTTTATTCGCCGGCCCCGAACGACAGTAGTGCAGAATTACCGCTTTACCACGTTTAATTTTTTAAATGCCGCAAAGCAGGTGGCACGGTGAGCAACTGCATTTTTTTGATCCTTTATTTCCATAATGATCGGCAGTTGGTTCCCTGTCGCCAAAATCACTTTCAGTATAAGAGTACACATGCATGTCAATGATTTTGGTTTGCAATTGACTTAGCTGAAACAGCAGCAATGCAGCCAGCGAAATGCAGTAGTTTTTATTCATACAATTGATGTTTGTATATAACAAGAATAAAATTTACGAAAGGTTTATTATAAACCAGGGATCACTTATTAACCAATGAATATGGACCGGCTTCTCTATCTTTGAAACAATTACTACCAACCATGAAGATTTTTAATATAACCTGGGCTGTATTATTTGTACTGTTTGCTGCTTTACAATACAACGATCCTGATCCTTATGTATGGGTACCCATTTATTTATACGGAGCTTTTATGTGCTGGAAAGCATCGCAGCAACAATTTTATCCCAAAGCATATATAATTGGTATTATTGTTTATGCAGTATATGCTTTGTACAAAGTGTTTGATCAAAATGGTTTGGTTGACTGGATAAAACTCCATCATGCAGAAAATATAGCGGAGACTATGAAAGCTGAAAAACCGTGGGTAGAAGAAAGCCGGGAGTTTTTTGGATTGGTGATATTGATTGTGGTACTGCTGATCAATTGGTTTTATGCTAAGAAAAAGATGAAGAAGGGTGCTGTGTAAAATGGTTGTTGGTCAGGCGACCAACAACGGCGAGCTAATTTACTGGTGTAATGATTTTATTTTTTTTAGATAGTACCTTCTATTGTATTCATGGCTTCCGAAGAAATAATATTTTCTTTTCCTGGAATAACCCCATTGTCTTTTTATTTTTTTCCCTTTTTTATCAGTTAAGAAAAGCTTGTTATGACCTATTAAATAATGTAATGGCTCTTTTAGATTTTTGTTGCCAGTTATGGCTTCATGAGCATCAATTGTTCCTTTGGAATTGAGATAATCCTGCGAAGTATCAATAGGCAGCGGCTTGTAATTTAATATAACTAATTTATGCTGAACAATGAACTTGCCTGCAGCAGTATCATAAGCTAAGTCTCCTTGCATTCTGTAAGTAAATGTTGAATCTGTTTTGAGGCATACCCTTGTGCCAAAAAAACCAAGTACGGCAAACCTGGAGTGATAAATTCCAGTTATTTTTTTTGATGAATTACAAGCAAAAAGAGATGCAAAAGAAACAAGAATTAATAAACGCAGAAATATTTGTTGCATAGCAGTTGTTTAAACCATAGATGTAGCAATTGCGGGTTTTACATATTTATTCTTTTGAAAAAAGGAATTAATAATCTTTCAACTTATATCCCTCAACCTCACAATCCTATCCCCTTCAAAGGTAAACACCGATCTTCCTTTCAGCTTCAGTTCATCACCTTTCTTTAACCCATTGGGAAAATCCATTGCCAGCACCGCATAGTAATCAATCTCAATTTCTGTAGTTGATTCATCAGTATGCTTTAATGAAAGAATAGTTTGTTTTCTTTCTGTAAAATAAGTGGTGGCTATCTGTGCCTGGTCTTTAAAAGCAGTAATGCCCATTACGGATAAATTTACTTCACCACCTGATATATTATCAAACACAATATTATCATCCATGTTCCGCAGCATACCAGCTACATCAAAGCGGTTATAAGCCTCCACATAATCCCGGATGAGCTGTTCTCTTTCCATCCAGCTTTTTTTTATTGAAGATAATGATTTGATAATATTCCCTGCAACCGATTGCGTACAATTCCCATCTTGAGCTAATGAAAAAACTATTTTTTCGTTGACATTTTCCCGTTAACTTTCATTTCCATTTTTAACCTAAAACTGATTAGCTATGCCTATTAGAATGGTGGATGATCCACAAGACCAGGAAGAACAAAACCGGAGCAATGATGACTCCGGTGGTGGAGGTGGTAATTTTCCCGGTGGCGGAGGCAGTGGTGGCCTCTTTAATTTACTTCCGTTACTATTGGGTTTATTTCGTGGCAAAGGAATTATTGCCTTACTGGTTATAGGCGGCATTTTGTATTTTATGATGGGCCGTGGTGGTTGTAATATGGGTGGTGGCGGAGGTATAGCCGATGTCATCAGCCAGTTTACCCGTGGTGGCGAATTGAACCGTGATACTTTTGATAAAGCCAAAATATTTGAAGGATTAGATGATTATAAAAATCCTTTACCCGAAGCGGCCAACCTGCAACGGTTCGCACCTTATGTGGGCGACCAGGGCCAGCAGGGAAGTTGTGTGGCGTGGAGCAGTGGTTATGCAGCCCGAACTATTTTGGAAGCTGCCAAAACCAACCAGGATCCTGACCAGTTAAAATTCTCTCCTGCATTTTTATATAACAACATTAAGCTGGAAGGTTGCCAGGGTTCTTATGTATTAAGAGCGATGGAGTTTATGAGCAAGCAGGGAGCCGTTCCTTACGACCGTTTTGCTTATGACGACCAGCAATGTGATAAAATGCCACCGGCACAGTTATATGATGAAGCGAAACAGTTTCGTATTGCCGGTTTTAACCGTTTAACAAGAGGTGATAATACAGATGCAATTGATCTTAATGCTATCCGTGCTAACCTCGCCCAGGGAGCACCGGTAGTAATTGGTATGATGGTGGGACAAAGTTTTATGCAATCCATGATGGGACAAGATGTGTGGGAGCCTGCAGCCGGCGACAGAAATATGATGGGTTTCGGTGGTCATGCCATGTGTGTGGTGGGTTATGATGATAAAAAATATGGCGGCGCCTTTTTATTAATGAACAGCTGGACAGCTAAATGGGGTAATAATGGTTTTGCCTGGGTTCGTTATCCCGATTTTAAGTATTTTGTTCGTGAAGCCTACGGTTTAGAGCCGATGCACAAACAAAATGAAGCGTACAGCCCTTTCAGTTGTGAAGTAGGTTTGGTACAGGTAGAATATGATGGCAAGAAAACAGTGCCCCGTGGTTATATTCAACTGCAGAGTGCCGGTGGTAATACGTTTGAAACCGTATCACCCATTAAGATCGGATCAAGATTTAAGATGGAAGTGCATAACACTACTGAATGTTATGTCTATATATTTGGAAAGGAAACAGATGGTACGAGTTATACCTTGTTTCCTTATCCCAAAACCGATAACCCAACACTAACCAAGTATTCACCTTTCTGCGGCATTACCGGTTATCGCTTATTTCCGAAAGATAAAAGTATGAGTCCGGATAGTGTTGGCACACGAGATGCTTTTGCAGTGGTGGTGAGTAAAGAAGAATTAGACTGGTACCAATTGAACAAACAGATCAGTGAAAATCCTTCTGCTGATTTTGGATCAAGAGTGAATAAAGCATTAGGTAATAAGCTTATCAAAAACGTTAAGTTTAGTACTACAGATAAAGGCAACGTAAGTTTTAAAGCAGATACAGATAGCAGTAGTGTAGTGGCATGGATTGTAGAAGCAGATAAGAACTAATGGATAGTTGATAGTAGATAATTGATAATTAATTTATCCTGAGCAATATTGACTATTCACTATTAACCATTCACCATTCACCATTCACAATAAAATGAACTCAAATACATCATCATTCATCCAACTTATGAAGCATCCTGTTAAATTCAGGATGTTTTTATTTGCAAAGTTGCCCGCTGCATATTTCAGTGGTGTACGGATAAAGGAATTGGATGAGAAACATTGTGTAACTGTTGTACCTTACAAATGGTTAACACAAAATCCATTTAAAAGTACCTACTTTGCCAGCTTAAGTATGGCCGCTGAAATGAGTACTGGTTTGCTGAGCATGATGCATATTTATAAAAGACAGCCTGCAGTATCTATGCTCGTGGTGAAATTAGAAGCCAACTATTTTAAAAAAGCAACAGGTAAAACTTATTTTACCTGTGAAGACGGAGATAAGATAATTGCAACTATAGAAGAGAGTATAGCAACAGGGGAAGGAACAACGTTTACAGCCAAATCAGTTGGAAAGAATAATGCGGGAGAAACCGTGGCTGAGTTTTTTGTTACCTGGTCATTTAAAAAAAAGAATTAGCTAATTAGCCAATATGCCAATGTGCAAATTGCTTAAAACAGATGTTTTATTTTCACATTGGCTAATTTTCACATTTTCAAATTTAAAAAATGAAGATTGCTTTCCATGGTGCTGCCAGAACAGTTACCGGTTCCAAACACCTCATCTCACTTACCAATGGTAAAAAGTATTTACTCGATTGCGGTATGTTCCAGGGTATGGGAAAAGATACGGATGCATTGAACAGGAGTTTTGGTTTTACACCATCTGAGGTTACGCATATGATATTATCGCATGCACATATTGATCATACCGGTTTAATTCCCAAACTGGTTAAAGAAAGTTTTGCAGGAAAAATATTTTGTACTCCTGCTACCCGTGAATTAACAGCTGTGTTACTGGAAGATTCTGCACAGATACAGGAAGATGATGTAAAGTACACCAATAAGAAAAGAGCCGCTGATGGGTTGCCCTATCTGCAACCTTTATACAAGAAGGAAGATGCTGTAGCTGCTATGGATCATTTTGTAGAAGTGGAGTATGGTAACTGGTTTATGGTGGATGAAAATGTGGAATTGCTGTACACAGATGCTGGTCATATCATTGGCAGTGCAGCTGTTCATTTACGAATAAAAGAAGGCGGAAAAACAACAAGACTGACTTTCAGTGGTGATGTGGGAAGGTATCGTGATGTTATTTTAAAATCACCACAAACATTTGACCAGGCCGATTATATTTTATTGGAATCAACTTATGGTAACAGTTTACATGATGAGCATAGCACAACACCCGATCAGATATTACAATGGGTGGAGAAAACTTGTTTGCAAAAGAAAGGTAAGCTGATCATTCCTGCATTTAGTGTGGGACGTACACAGGAAATTTTATATGCACTCAATCAATTAGAGTTAGAAAGGAGATTACCTGACCTGGATTATTTTGTAGATAGTCCGCTGAGTGTAAAAGCAACTGAAATCGTAAAACATTACCCATCTTATTTTAATAAAACTATTCAAAAAGTATTACAGCAGGATAGTGATCCTTTTGGTTTTAAAGGATTGAAATTTATTAAAACAGTGGATGAAAGTAAACTGCTCAACTTTCGTAATGAACCCTGTGTTATTATCTCTGCCAGCGGTATGGCAGATGCAGGAAGAGTGAAACATCACATTAGTAATAATATAGAAAACAGCCGTAACAGTATATTATTTACCGGTTATTGCGAACCACATTCATTAGGTGGCAGGTTGATGGCCGGTGCCAAAGAAACACACATCTTTGGTGTATTGCATGAAGTACATGCAGAGATTGGTTCAATAAGAAGTATGAGTGCTCATGGTGATTATGATGACCTGTGCCAGTTCCTTGCCTGCCAGGATCCCAAAGCTGTGCAACGTCTATTTTTAGTGCATGGTGAATATAATGTGCAATTAGATTTTAAACAACGGTTAATAAGAAAAGGATTTATGGATGTGGAAATACCGGAAATGCATTATGAGATTGGCTTAGGATAACCAGGGACGGGACGCTTAAGCGGCCTGAACCATTAATAAACATCCCGACCGCTTTAAGCGTTCAGGCTGATAAAACTATGATGGACTTTAGTTATATCGACTTAATTAAAATAGCGTTGGCATTTGCATTAGGTGCCGTATTAGGCGTGGAAAGGGAGTACCGTAGTAAACCGGCCGGTTTCCGCACTATGATTATGATCACCCTGGGCGCCTGTTTGTTTACTATTATTTCTTACAAGGTTGACGCTGCCGCCCCTGATCGCATCGCTGCCAACATAATAACCGGTATTGGTTTTATTGGTGCGGGTGTAATATTTAAAGAAGGACTAAAAGTAAGCGGACTCACCACTGCTGCCACTATATGGGTAGCAGCTGCTATTGGAATGGCGATCGGTTACGGCGCTTTTTACCTGGCAGCCATATTAACTGCGGTAGTATTGGGAACACTGTTAATACTATCCAAGCTGGAAGAAGTTTTGGACCGCCTTCACCAGATTAAAGTTTACCAGATATCTATTTCATTAAAAAAATACTCTATTGCACAGCTGGAAGAAGAACTTACAAAAATGAAGCTGGATTACCTGCGGTTTAAGATCAGTAAAGAATCAGAAGAGGTGGTAACGGTTTCTTATAAAATAGAATCAAAGCAAAGCGGATATGAAAATCTTAATAATTTCCTGCTTAGTTCAGACAGCATTAAAGGGTTTGAAGTATAATTGACTACTGCTTTACAAATTTTGTTTGCGCCATTCTTTCACCCGGTTTTTCCAATACGATAAAGTAAACGCCTTTGGCAAGTGCAGTAATATTAGCTTCCAACTTATTATTACCTTTAATATAACTGGCGGGGATCGCCATTTGCAGTCTTCCTTCTTCATTATAAATTTTACAGGTTAAATTTCCGCTTTCATCTGCTGAATAATACAATGAAAGATAATTATGCGCCGGATTGGGTGAAACCGTAATGATCTGTACCGGTGATTTATTAATAGTGATGGCTTCTATTTGTGAATAAGAAATATCTCCTTCTTTATCAACTAACTTCAGCCGGTAATACTGAATTCCTTTGACAAGATTTTCATCCGTAAAATGATAATCACTCTTTAGTGAAAAACTTTCGATGGCATTTACTTCACCAATTGTTTTAAAATTATCTCCGCCGTAAGATTTTTCTATGATGTATTTTTCAGTGTTGTTATTGTCCGATGACCAGGTTAGTAACGCACTGTTTTTATCTGCCTGTTTTGCAGAAAAGAAAAGATTAGCGGACGCTAATACATAATCACTGCGGGTGATCCATACCGGAGCAGTCCAGATGATGTCGCCGTCTGTTTGTGTTATTTTAGCATAATAATAATACTGTGATCCAACAGCAGTGGTGTGTGACCAGGAGAGAGTAATGCTGCCGGTATTAGAAGTGAGCAATGCAGGATTAGTGCTACTGCCGGGCACACCATAATATATTTCTATTTTGTTTACACTTTCGGCATCAGGATCAGTAATGGAAACATTGATAGATGAATTTTGATAAGTAGTCACTATTCTTCCCATCACATAACTATTAACGGTAAAACTAACTTGTGCATTCCAGTCGTCTGATGCATAAAAACGCATGTTACGGTAGGCATCAATAATATTATTTCTTGTTAAAGAAGTAGCCAACACAACCGTTCTTATTTTATTAGTCCTTCCAAAATTGGTGTAATGATTATCCTGATCCATTGTAGGACCTAAATGATAACCTTTGGCCAGCGCTGCTTTAAATCTTGTTTCGTACAGGGTTGGAGAAGCATCACCATAATTGGTTGTTGTTGAAAAAGCACTGCCACTTCCTACAGCGATTCCTGTAATGGCAGTATCTGCCTGTGCACTATAACTCAATGTTCCCGGCAGATCATTATAATCTCCGGCTTGTGTATGAGCCAATGTGGCAAAAGCAGTTGGATAGGCAGATGAATCAATCACTTTCCACAATCTTGTATAATCAGTCTTGTAACAATAAACAGTATAATTGTTACCAACGGGTTCAGGAGCACTCAACGTTTCCCAGCCGATCAGGTCAGGCACTTCATAGATTACCACATGTCCGCCGGCACTGATGGTTCCCCATTCCATGCCATACATCGCCACAAAAGTTCCATCGTTGTTAGCGGTATCAGCCTGTGTTAACCCTTTGGTATAATCAGCCACATGCATTCCGGGATTGTTGGAAGAAGAAAAATGATTGTGTTCTGAAATACCAAGAAAATCCATATGATAACTTGACCTGGCATAATAAAAACTTTTACCCGGAGAGTTAGTTAAAGAAGTAGTGCTGTCCTGGTTACCATCTGAGTAAGCCGTATGCGAATGCAGGTTACCGTAATAATAGTTATACGATTGCCCGTTGGCATACAAAAATATACCAACACATATCATGGTTAATATGTGAACTCTTTTTGCAAAGTTTAATAAAAGGTGAATTCAGGCCGGCTAAGGAGATTAATAGATAAGACCAAAGGCCAGAGGTGCGAAAATTTGTTATATGAACCAATATGAAAAGAAAATACTTTTTATTACAATGTTATATGCGCTGAAGCATATCTTTTAAGGATATAAAACTCTCTTTTGCAGGTAGCTTTTACATAACAAAAACCCCTGCTCAACTTTACCAGGGGCTTTTAAGTAACAAGTGAGAAATCAACATCTATTTAAAGAGAGCTTTATAATGGAAGTCCTCTTTTAATTGTTTATAGCCAAGTTGAACTTCATTTAGTTTGACAGACAATTTCCCGTACACCTGTAAATGCTGATTTGTTGGTGCATGATCGCCACTGGCCACAAAACTTTCTTTGGAAATGCTGAGCAATCTTTCCAATAGCTGCACAGGGCTGCGGAAGGAATCCATCCTTGAACCGGTTTGGTAAATATCAAACAACTGGCTTTCTAATTGCCATAGCTTTTCTTCCAGTGCCCTTTTTTCTTTATTGTTAATTTCTTTTAATAGCCAGGCCCGGTTGGTTTCCATTTCCTCAATCAGTTGCAGTGTTTGTTTAACTGAATTATATAATTGCATGGCAAACGCATGTTGTTTAATAATCTCGGTCATGCTGTTTTTGGTATTGGGATCTTTAATTACCCCCAGTTGTTTGGTCCATTTATTTTTACCAATACTTAATTCAACCGAGTAAGTTCCTGGTAAAACTAATGGTGGTGTTAATCCCGGGCCGATATCTAAATCATAAATAAACATATTGCGGTTGCCATTTGAATCTAATGGAACCCAATCTTTGCCTCTTGGCTTTGTTTTGAGTGAAGGAAGATTGATCGCATCATAGCTGAGATCCCACCACACACGGTTTATACCCGTAGTATCGGTAGTTTCTAAATGACGCACTATATTTCCTTTATTATCTTTTACCAGCATCTTAACTGTATCGGCTGTTTTATCTTTTAAGTAATAATTAATGCTGGCGCCGTAAGGAGGATTTTGTCCTGTAACAAAACTGTTTTCTGTATGAATGCCATTCTTATCTCGGAAACGATATGTTTTGCGGGTGTTGAAAAGATGAACAGGTGATTGCAGAACGGTTGTTGTTATTTGACGGAACGGAGTAATATCATCGAGTATATAAAATCCTCTTCCATAAGTTGCCAGTACCAGGTCATTAAAATTTTGCTGAATAGCGATACCGTAGATGGGAGCTGGAGGTAAATTGTTTTTTACATGTATCCAGTTGTTACCATCATCGGGTGAAAAATATAAAGCATTATCAGTGCCTGCCCATAACAAACCTTTTTTGGCAGGATCTTCTTTTATCTGATGAACAAAAGACGAGTTTGATTTTGGAATGCCATTACTGATTAGCTTCCATGTTGTTCCGTAATCGGTGGTTTTGTAAATGTATGGATCAAAATTTCCCACCTGCTGAAAGTTTACTGATATGTAGCAAGTACCTGCATCAAAATTAGAAGGATCAATATTGCGTATGGTTCCCCATTTGGGAAGATCAGGAATATTAGCCGTTACATTTTTCCAGTGATTGCCGCCATCGGTTGTAATATTAACTTGTCCATCATTACTACCTGTCCAGATGATTCCTTCTTTAACAGGTGATTCAGCAATGCTGTACAAAGTACATCCATCAAATGTCATCAGGTTATCTGAATTCATTCCTCCCGAATTTTGCTGATGTGTTTTATCATTAGTAGTTAAATCAGGGCTGATAATTTTCCAGCTTTGCCCACCATTAGTAGTTTGATGCACATACTGGCTTCCCACCAGCACTGTATTATGATTGTGTTTAGAAATCATTAATGGAAAATTCCAGTGCCAGCGATATTGCATATTGGCAGGAGCCCATCCATAACCAGCTTCGGGCCATGCACGAACATCTCTTGAATAACCTGTTTTAGTATCCGTAACATCTAATCCGCCATCATAACAACCACTCCATACAATAGTATTATCAACAGGGTCTGGTTGTGCAAAACCACTTTCACATCCACCAACACCTGTCCATAACCCTAAAGGAATACTGCCCTGTAAACTGATGCCGGGTGCTTTATATGAATAACCATCCTGCCGGTTGCCGTAAACGTTGTAAGGTATCTGATTATCTACTGCCACATGATACATCTGCGCAACAGGAAGATTGATGTTACTCCATGTTTTACCACCATTAAATGTCATGTTCAAACAACCATCGTGTGCTACCATTATCCGGTTGGCATCTGCGGGATCAAACCACATATCATGATTATCGCCACCGCCACGGTAATCACCATGCGGACTGGTAAATGTTTTACCGCCATCTTTTGACGTCATGATGGTAACACAGATGGTATGAATTTGATTGGGATCTTTTGTAGAAACACGTATTCTAGTATAATAAGGTGCTCTTTGTGCAAAAGAATGATTCTGGCTCATCAGTTTCCAGCTGTCACCACCATCTTCTGAGCGATATATTCCCGGAGCTTTATCTTCAATTAATGCATATACAATATTTGGATTGGAATAAGCCACGTCCACAGATGTTTTACCAACCGGGTGATTGATTCCACCGGGTAATCCATTGCGCAAAGGCTCCCATGTTTTGCCTCCATCTTTTGTTCTGTAAATACCGCTGCCCGGTCCGCCACTTTTTAATCCCCATGTTTTTATTTCCACCTGCCACATGGCCGCATATAAAATATCAGGGTGCTGCGGATCAATAGAAAGATCGGAGCAACCGGTATTCTCATCTACAAACAATACTCTTTCCCATGTTTTTCCTCCGTCTGTTGTCTTATAAACTCCTCTTTCCTGTTGTGGTGCATGTGTATGACCTAATGCTGCTACATAAACAATGTTGGTATCGGTTGGATGCACAATAACACGGCTGATCCTTGCTGTGACCTGCAAACCCATATTCTTCCAGGTCTTTCCGGCATCTGTTGATTTATACACTCCATTGCCCATGGCATGAGCCGGACGAATTAAAAATGTTTCACCTGTACCAGCCCATACATGATTGTGATTGGATGGAGCAATAGCTAATGCACCAATGGAAGAAACATCCTGCCCATCAAAAATTGATCGCCAGGAAATACCTGCATCTTCCGTTTTAAATATGCCTCCGGATGCTGCACCCACATATGATACCATTGGATTGCCCGGTTCACCCGCAACCGCAATGGTACGGTTACCATCAGGACCAATAAAACGAAAACGCAGCTGAGAAAAAATTGAATCGGGAATGTTTTGTGCTTTTGCAATGGCAACACAAAACAATAATGCTATAAGCAGTTTTGTTTTTTGCATGGGGATGTATTATTTAAATACAGATCAGAAAGAAACATCTGATCTGTACGATTATGAAAACCTTTCTACTTCAAAAGCAGCTAAATCTGTACTTGTCTTTTCTTCATTTAATAACTGGGTAACCCACTGACCTGTTCCTGCACCCAAACTTAAACCGATCATGGCATGTCCGGTAGCAACAATACAGTTAGAAATATTTTTCAATCTTCCAATGTAAGGCAAACCATCCGGCGAACAGGGACGGTAACCATACCAAACATCTTTAATATCCGGTAATGGAATAGTAAACTCCGGCAAAAATTGTTTTACTGTATTTAATATTCCTTCCACCCGGCTTATTTGTGGTGGACGGGGTATATTGGTTATTTCCATTGTACCACCAAAACGGATCTTGTTTCCATCCATTGGCGTTACTGCTACACGACCTTCAACTAAAATAGCCGGGTAATTTAATTTATAGGGAGAGTTTTCCAACGTTATTGAATAACCACGGCCGGGCATTAATGGCAATTTTACATTAATAAGTTGTGCCACTTCCCTGCTCCATGATCCGGTGGCAATTACAACAGCATCTGCTTCGTAAGTATGTTTGGAAGTGATTACTTTGCTGATGCGGTTATTATTTTTTTCGAATGCTGTAATGGTTTCATTGGGTTTAAGTGTTACACCATTATGCTGCAGCCAGCTTATTAAACTCCTCATAAGTTTATTGGGATATAAATGTGAATCACATTTAAAATAAACAGCACCTTTAATGTTGAGTTTGGTTTGCGGTTCTAATGCCTGCACTTCTTCCGCATTCATATAAACAGCATCTAAACCTAATGAAGTAGCTTTTTCAATTGTTTCATGTGCGTGTGCTGTGGCCTCATTGGTTAAAAAGTATTCAAACAATCCTTTACGCTCATACGCAAAATCAAATCCGGGAGTATTGGCAAGTTCTTCATAGCAGTGCTGACTTACTAACGCAGCATCTCTTAATGGAATAGCTGAATCAGCTACATGTTTTGCGGTAGCACTTTTTACAAATTTTAATCCCCAATCCATCAATGGCCAGCTTAACCGTGGCTGAATGTAGAAAGGACTTTTTTTATTGAGCATCCATCTTAACCCTTGTTGAATTATGCCCGGTGATGCCAAAGGCACAAAATGACTGGGACATACATAGCCTGCATTTCCATAGGAACAGTTATTCAAAAAATCACTTTGATCAATAACCGTAACCTCCCAGCCTGATCTTTTTAAATAATATGCTGAACTTAAACCAATAATTCCGCCGCCAACAATAATTGCTTTCATTATTTTCTCTTATAAAAATTATACGTTTATTTTCTTACTAACCGCCGACAGGGTTTTTAACCGCTGTCGGGGTTGTTATTATTTCCATTTGTACTCAAGCAGCTTTATAAAATAACCTCCCACCACACTTCTTGCCTGGAAACCTACTTGCGTACCATCTGTTGTTTCATGCCAGTCGCATAGCGGAACACGGGTTGGTGTTTCCATTGCGTATTTATAAATCGGGGCAATGAGTGATTGAAAATCTTTTTCATCACTGGCTAATGTAGCAGTCCACATTATCCAGTCGCTTTTAGTATATGTTCTGCGGCTATCTAACGGTAAACCATATTTGTTTTGTTTGGTGAGATAGTATTTTACTTCTTTATCATACACAGACTGCGGAAATAAATTCAGACCAAGTAATTTATCCCAAACCAAATTATATTTCTGGCTCCATGTTCCTTTCTTATCAAAAGTGAGTGAATAATGATCGCCATCATCTGCCATTTGCATCCATTTAGTAGCATATTCTTTGGCAATGTTCATATATTTTGTTGCTTCCTCGTTCTTGCCTAATTGTTGTGCCATCTGTGCGTAGCCGGCAATACCAACAATGGCCTTCATGGATAAATTTATATTACGGGCAAGGTGACCGGCAAAATCATCGGTACATAATTGATTGGCGGGATCAAATCCATCTTTTACTAAAAACTCTACCCATTGACTTAACAGCTTCCAGTGTTTCTCTGCCAGTGAACTGTTTTTTTCTGCTTTGCAAATAGCAGCAGATAAGATGATCATATTACCTGCTTCTTCCACCGGCATGTCTTCGGGATATGTTTGTCCATTTGCCAATGGATATGTGCCTAAATCATGCGCAGGAAATGGTTTGGTCCATTTACCGGATTCACTATACTCCATGATTGGTTCTATCATTCCTCTTAATAAAGCAGGATTGTAGATGAGCGTTAATGGTGCAGATGGATAAGTAACATCCACTGTCCATATAGAACCATTGCTGAAATTTTCTTTTTGCGGATATAAAATTTCATCATTAGCACCTCTTACTAATTTATGAGCAGCTAATGACTGGCGATATGCTAATGCACAAAGTTTGGCATAAGTTTCTCCGCCTGCCTTCAATGCATCACTATATAATTCTTTGTCAAATTGATTGCAACGGGCTTCAATCTTATTAAAATCGTTCAATGATTGTTTCATCATTTCCTCTGTGGAAGAGAAATTCTTTTTCCACCATGCCTGCAAGTTTTGACCAAAGTATTGAATAGAATATAAATCATCATAAGCTAATAAGATTGTTTTTTCAAACGGGTGAGATTGAATATTGCCACAATCAATTCTAAGAATTCCGCCGGGCATATTTTCATTTACATTCGGTAATGCCACATTTTTTTCATCTTTTGCAGCGAGATAAAAATAGCCCCAGTCAATCCTAACATCATCACCTTTCTTTTCTAAAACTGCCTGTTTTGCTGTTCCTGCCTTTTGAAAGGCAATTCCATCTTTTTTGTATGAGTTGATTTTAACTAGCTGGCTTTTTTTATCTCTTGCAATATCAGCTGCATAATCAAACAATATTTTTACATCATGCTGTTTGCCATCATTTGCTTTTGTAATAAAACTGATGTAGCTGATGGGTCTTGAATACCAATTAAGATCATTGGCTAATAAAGGAGAAAGAAACCTGAGATTAAGATCAACTGTACCGCAGGTAAAAGTATAATTCGTATGTGTTGCAGTTATTTCAACTGACTGCTGAACAGCCTGCTTTATTGGTTCAGGCGGAAGACGATCATACAAACCTGCATCAATAATACCAGGGCCACCAGTGTTTTCACAATAAACTGCCAATATGTTTTTGCCAACTTTTATTTTTTGCTCAACAGCTTTAGACAGAGTGATCTCTTTGTTGGAAGAACAACAACCTGCTTCATAAATTTTTTCTCCGTTGAGATACACTACTATGTTATCATCATATTTAGCACTCAGCATTAACTCATGAAAGTTTTTTGACTTAACAGTGAATGTTCTTCTGAACCAGATTTCTTTGCCTGACCATAATGTGCCTGCACTGATATTTTCTGTTGCAAACATTCCTTTGCCTGTTTTCCATTTTGAATCATCATAGTTGATTGCAGTCCAGTCAGCACCGGGTTTTGTTTCCGTGTACTGGCAAGTATAAGAACCCAGATCAGCATTCGCTACTAACCTGTTTAATTTACGGGGAGGAGCACCTAAAAATTTATACAGCTTTCCATCCACACTTATCATTCCAATTAATGACTGTTCTGTTCCTGTCCAGTGAGTGGTGGTGCTTTCATTTAATTTATCAGTAGTACTCCAGATGCTGAAATAAGGATCATGTGTGATCAATGGGTAAGCAGGTGCTTTTGTCATTTGGGCCAGCATTGAAATCGAAAGCATCGAGGTAAGAATGAAAAGACAAATTTTTCTCATGAGCATAAAATTTACAAGTGCTTTTATTTTGTCCGTGTTATTTCGTAAACTAAGTTTTCATCAGCAGATGATGAACCAATGATAAATTTATATGTTCCGGGGTAAATTAAATATTGTCCCGTAGTTTCATCCCAGTAATTTAATTGTGCTTTTGATAACACAAAACTGATCATCTTACTTTCTCCTGCTTTCAAATGTATTCTTTTAAACCCCTTCAACTGTTTCAATGGCTCCTTGTCAGTATGTTCTTTTCTTTGTACATATAGTTGCGCCACTTCATCACCCTCTCTTGTACCCGTATTCTTTATGGTGAATTGCAGATAATACTGATCTTTTAGTTGGGTAATTTTTAAATTACTATAGTTAAAATTTGTATAGCTCAACCCAAATCCAAACGGATGTGTAACGGCTCCTTTAAAATAGCGATAGGTTCTTCCCTGCATGGAATAATTATCAAACGCAGGAAGATCATCATTTGATTGATAAAAAGTTAAAGGCAAACGACCAGATGGATTCGCTTTCCCAAACAATATATCAGCTACAGCATTGCCCCCCTGTTCACCCGGATACCAGGCCAATACAACCGCATCAGCAATTTCTTCCACTTCTTTTAATTCAAATGCGGAACCGGCTGTCAGTACAACAATGATTGGCTTCTTTGTTTTCTCCCGTAATGCTCTTAAATACTTTAACTGGGCGTAAGGAAACTTAATATCTTTTTTATCACCACCTGCTTCTGATAAATACGCATCGCCATTTTCTCCTTCTAAGTAAGGTGATAAACCTAATACTGCAATAATAGCATCCGCTTCACCTATTCTCCAGTAAACATCCTGTTTGGTAGTATCGGTTAAAAAACATCCTTTATTTTGAGCAATGATAGTGGAAGCACTCACGGCATTGGTTATACCTTCTGCTATCGTTACTAAATTTCCAGAAAGACCATTGTAGTTAGCCAGCAAAATATTTATTTCATCCGAATTAGGCCCGGTTACTAAAATGTTTTTAAGATTGGCTGAAAGCGGAAGTGTATTGTTTTTGTTTGACAGTAACACGATAGATTCTGTAGCTGCCTGCCTGGTTAATTTTATATGTGCTTCGCTATTGATCACTGATTCATTAATGCTGCTGTATGGATTTATTGCCGCTTCATCAAACAACCCGATCTTAAATAATATTTCTAAATTTCTTTTTAATGAAGCATTGATATCTTGAGCAGTAATTAATTTTTCATCCAATGCCTTTTGTAAAATATTTAATGTATTACCGCATTCAACATTTACCCCGGCTTTTATCGCTAATGCTGCTGCTTCTTCTGCTGTTTTGGTAAAATGATGATAACGGAAAATATCGTCCAATGCCCAGCAATCGGTTACCACATAACCATTAAAGCCCCATTCTTTTCTTAAAACATCCTGCAATAAAAATTTACTGCCGCAACAGGGTAAACTATCAGTGCGGTTATAAGCACACATCACTCCGCCAACTTTTGCTTCGGTAACCAATTGTTTAAATGCAGGGAGATAAGTATTATACAGATCATTATTACTAACTACTGCATTAAATTCATGACGCAATGGCTCTGGTCCGCTATGCACTGCAAAATGTTTGGCACAGGCAACGGCTTTGTAATACCGTGGATCATTTCCCTGTAAACCTTTTACAAAGGCTGATCCAATACTTCCGGTAAGAAAAGGATCTTCACCATAGGTTTCATGCCCACGGCCCCAGCGGGGATCACGAAAGATATTTATGTTGGGCGACCAGAAAGTTAAACCGAGGTATTGTGCCCGGTTATTATTTTTTACAGCTGCATTAAATTTTGCCCTGGCCTCATCACCAATAGCAGCAGCACATTGTTGTATTAACTGATCATCAAACGTAGCAGCTAAACCAATAGCCTGTGGAAACACCGTTGCCTTACCGGCACGGGCTACACCATGCAAAGCTTCATTCCACCAGTTGTAAGCCGGTATCTGTAATCTTGGCACGCCGGGACTATTATATAAAAGCAGATCGATCTTTTCTTTTGTCGTTAATTGCTGAATAAGATCATTCACCCTTTTTTCCAATGGTAATGATGAATTGAGATACGCCGGTTTGTTTTGTGCGAGGAGTAAAGTTGTTGTTGATAAAATGATCAACAATAAACCAATGCTTTTGTACAATTGCTTTTTCAAGAGATAAATTTTAACTGTTTACTGTCTTAATAATTTCCGCCATCACCTGATACGGAACTATAATTGATCTTAATATTTTTTATTTTAGCCGGTAACCATACCTGCATGGATGTTTTGCCACGATTGGCCCATGTATAGTAAGGGATAGCAATGATCTTTTTCTTTACCACCTCCACATTTTGTGAAGCGTCATTGTACTGAACAGCATTGGCATCTGCTTCCAGCGCTGTTACTTTTTCCGTTAATACCTCGTATGATTTCGTTTGAAAAGAAGTGTTCTGCGGAATAAAAAAGTTCCAGGCGTCATTACTGTTATCCGTTCCTTCCACACAATATAAAAGCGGCCCCCGTTGCACGGCAAAGCGGTCGTTATCATAACTCAGTTCTTTTTTAGCAGCTATTTTATTTACCTGCATGGGGATAGTATATTCTACTACGTCGCCTTTCTTCCATTCACGATTAACGATCATATAACCTTTCTCCATTTTTACCGGAGCATCTTTGCCATTTACTTTTAATGAAATGGTAGTTGAATTAAAATCAATAAAATGATATAAATCACCGGGAGAAGCTTCACCACTTGCCCAACCAGGAATTCTTAAATAAAGATCAAAGGATGTTTTTTTAACCGGATCAATATTGAGTTTGATATTGCCATCCCATGGGTAATTGGTTTGCATCTTTACATCCACATTTGTTTTTGCCAATGGAATAGTAGTGTTACTGCCAACGAATAAATTTACCCAGATACTGTTGGTGCCTTGTCCATAAACATAATCACCAACAGAAGCAACCAACCTTGAAATATTAGCCGGGCAACAAGCTGTACCAAACCATGCCCTGCGTTGATGCTGACCGGAAGAAGCCAATGGATTATCATAAAAGAAACGATCACCACTTAAGCTCAATCCATCCAAAGCACCATTGTATAAACTTCTTTCTAATACATCCATATACTTGCTGTCGCCAATTAACTGGTTCATTCTTGCATTCCAGAAAACCATTCCGACAGAAGCACAGGTTTCGCAATAGGCCTGTTCATTGGGTAAATCATAATCTTTACTGAATCCTTCATTATCTCCCGCAGAGCCAATACCACCATTGATATACATATTTCTATAAACCACATCTTCCCACACATTCTTCATCGCATTCACATAACCCATATCACCTGTTGAAGCAGCTACATCTGCTGCACCGGTATATAAATACATCGCTCTTACTGCATGACCAGTAATTTCAGTTTGTTCTTTCACGGGTTTCAGATCCTGCCAGTAATCGGGAGTAATCCAGTTATTATTAGGAATATTGCGTAATTGTTTTCCTCTTTGAGACAAGTACCAATCAGCCAGTTTTAAATAACGTTCTTCTTTAGTAAGATGAAAGAGTTTCATTAATGCCAGTTCAATTTCTTCATGACCACTGAACCAGTAACGGTTTTGTAAACGGAAAGTAGAATCAATATGATTGGCAAAACGAATAGCTACATCTAACAATTTTCTTTTGCCTGTTGCATTATAATAAGCAATAGCTGCTTCTATTAAATGGCCGGCGCAATAATCTTCATGTTTTTCAATATCGTTCCAGCGTTTAGAAATATCTCTTAACTGAAAATAAGTATCTACATAGCCATCTTCCATTTGAGCACCAGCGATCCAGTTGATCCATCGGTCAGCAGTATTTTCTACAGAAGTATCAGGATGATTTTTTAATGAATAAGCCATTGCTTCTAATGCTTTATACACATCACTGTCATCATAATAAATGCCTTCATGTTTTTCACCTGTTTTATTTACGATCTTGATGAAGTTGCGGATGCGGGGAGTTTTAATTTCTGTCTGATAAATACAGGCTTTTAATGTTTTATCAGCTACGAGATCAAGTTTTGGTTTCCAGAAATTATCGGTAATGCTTACTCTTGAAAAATTAACCGGCCAGTATTGCTGTGTGGTTTGAGCAGAAAGATGAGAGTTATTTAAAATGAAAAACAATGCAATTAACTTTTTCATGTTAGTAATATTTTTAAAATTGATGATTGACTATTGACGATTCACCATTCACCCGACTTAGCCGGTCTGTTTACAAAACCTGGAATCCATAAGCATAAGGGTCATCATCCTTATCAATGCTGATAGTGTTATACCCATAAATCTTTGCCCAACCTTCAATTGATGGACGGATAGATTTTTTGCCATGAACAATTAATTCATCTTCAATTCTTCCAATGAATTTACTGCCAATGATGCTTTCATGAATAAACTCATCACCTTTCTTTAATAAACCTTTGGCATACCACTGCGCCATTCTTGCACTGGTGCCCGTACCACAGGGGCTTCGGTCAATAGCTTTATCACCATAGAACACGGCATTTCTTGCCGTAGATGTTTTATCTAACACCGCACCTGTCCATAAAATATGACTGCATCCATTGATGGTAGCATCATCAGGATGAACAAATTCATATTTGGCGTTGATGTTCTTTCTCAGTTCTCTTGCCCAGGCAATTAATTTATCAGCCGGATAATGTTCCAATCCCTTGAAATTTTTTTGAACATCAACAATCGCATAAAAATTTCCACCATAAGAAACATCCACCACCAGCTCACCTAAATGAGGACATTCAGCAGTTAACTCAGTTGAATGAAGAAAGGCCGGAACATTAGTTAATCGTACTGAGGTTACTTTTACTTTATAGTCTGTCGTCTGTTGTCTGTCGTCTGTTTCATATTTCACATTCACTAACCCCGCCGGTGTTTCCATTCTTATAGTGCCTGGTACTTTTGGTTGAATCAATCCTTCTTCAATTGCAATGGTAATGGTGCCGATGGTTCCATGTCCGCACATGGGTAAGCAACCACTGGTTTCAATAAACAACACTGCTACATCATTATCAGGATTATGGGGTGGGTACAAAATACTTCCGCTCATCATATCATGCCCTCTTGGTTCAAACATCAAACCTTTTCTTATCCAATCATATTCTTTTAAAAAGTGTTGACGTTTTTCACTCATATTGTTGCCTTCCAGCTCCGGACCACCTTCTGCTACCAGGCGAACAGGATTGCCACAGGTATGTGCATCCACACAATGAAATGTCCATCCACCAAAACGGTGGAGAGAACTATTGAGATATTTTTTAGTAATGGGCTTATTTTTCATTTAGAACAAAAACATTTTTACTTTTGATTTTGAATTTTGACTTTGCTATATGGAAACCTACGGTAAAATTTTATTGATTGCAATGCCAGCTTTTCTTCTTTTAGTATTAGGAGAAAAATTGTACGGCTATTTAAAAGGAAAAGATACTGTCCGCAACCTTGATATGATTTCCAGTCTCAGCAGCGGTATTACGAATGTTACCAAAGATGTACTGGGTTTAAGCATTGCCATTATTACCTATGAATGGATGGTAAAGCATGTGGCCATCGTTCATGTACAATCTACTTTCCTTGTTTACTTTATTGCTTTCATGGCATTAGATTTTGCCGGTTACTGGGGTCATCGCTTAGACCATGAATACAATTTTTTCTGGAATGCTCATATCATTCATCACAGCAGCGAAGATTTTAACCTGGCCTGTGCATTGCGGCAAAGCATTTCGGTGGTCTTTAAAATCTTTACCATCTTTTTATTGCCTGCTGCATTGTTGGGTGTTTCGGGTAATGTGATTGCAGTGGTGGCGCCATTACATTTGTTTGCACAATTCTGGTATCATACTGAACATATAAATAAGATGGGTTTTTTGGAGAAGATTATTGTTACTCCTTCCCATCACCGGGTGCATCATGCTATCAATCCGGAGTATATCGATAAAAACTACGGACAGATATTCATTTTTTGGGATAAACTTTTTGGTACTTACCAGGAAGAGTTGCCCGATATAAGACCAGTGTATGGTATAACAAGACCAGTGCATACATGGAACCCTATTAAAATAAATTTCATGCACCTGTGGTTATTGATAAAAGATGCATGGCATACACAAAACCTGAAAGATAAATTCCGTATCTGGTTTATGCCCACTGGCTGGCGTCCGGCAGATGTGGCGGATAAATATCCGTTGTATAAAATTTCAGATGTTTATCATTTTAATAAATACGAAACGAAAGCATCTTTTGTTTTTAATGCATGGGCATGGGTGCAAATAACCATCACTCTTTTATTCATCAGTTATTTGTTTGGCAATATTGCCGGCATCAATCAGCTTGATAAATATTATATCTATCTCTACGGTGCTTTTGTTTTTCTGCTGGTATATGCTTACACAGAGTTAATGGATAGAAATCCTTCTGCATTACTGTGGGAAGCAGTAAAGAATATTTTTGGAGTCTATATTCTTATTTCACAAAACGATTGGTTTGGTGCCAGTAAGTTTTTTGCCGGCATACAGTATGTGCTGATGGGTTATTTTGTTATTTCAACTTTAATAACTGCCTGGTTTGTCTTTGCAGATATAAAGAAGGATAAAGCAGTTCCGGTTTCCGTATAACATGTCAAAGAACTTTTTTATTTCCACGCAAAGGCTCTAAGTAAATAAGGCGCTAAAAACTTTGCGGCTTTGCTCCTTTGCCACTTTGCGTGGAAGATATTAATTCACTTTCTCCTGAGTTAACAGGTTATTGATTGTTCTCCAAATTCCCAACGGGTTTTCATTCTTTAATTCATCCGGTAATAAACTATTGCTCCAGTTTTGAAAAGCGATAGGCCTTGCAAAACGTTTAATGCCATCCGCACCAACCGATGTAAATCTTGAATCGGTAGTAGCAGGGAATGGTCCGCCGTGATGCATACTCAAACAAACTTCCACACCGGTGGGAACACCATTAATAATAAAACGTCCGCAAATATTTTTTACTGCTTCTATTAAATCATCATTATTCAATATATCATTATCAGTTGCCATTAAAGTTGAAGTTAACTGGCCTTCCAAATGTTTGGCCACTTCTGTCATTTCATTTATATCCTTGCAGCGAATTACAATGGAGTAGGGGCCGAAGACTTCCTGGTGCAATACAGGATTGTTCAAAAAGGCCTGACCCGTTGCGGTGGCGATGGTAGGCATTCCGGTTGAACCGCTGTCGGGGTTTGAAACCGCCGACAGGGTTTGTTCGCTTTCCGCAACTAAGTGAACTTCTTCCTGCATCAACGCTGTTTCTCTTTTTTCTTTATAAGCTTTTGCAATTCCCGGATGCAACATTGGCCCGGGAGCAATTTGCTGTATCGCCTTACCTAAATCATGAATGAAAGATTGCAAGGCTTCACTTTCTATTCCAATTATCAATCCTGGATTAGTACAGAACTGGCCCACACCTAAAGTGATGGAGCCGGCATACATTGCAGCAATATCTTTTGAAGATGCATTTAATTTTTCCGGTAATAAAAAAACCGGGTTGATACTTCCCATCTCTGAAAAAACCGGAATAGGTTCTTTACGCTGATTAGCCCAATCAAATAATTGTTTACCGCCAATATAAGAACCGGTGAATCCAACCGCTTTCGTATGCGGATGCATCACCAATGCTTTACCAACTTCAAATGATGTTCCATAAACATGAGCAAATATTCCTTTGGGCATATTGCATTTGGTTGCTGCTTTAAAAATTGCATCAGCAACTATAGTAGAGGTCTCCGCATGTGCCGGATGACATTTTATAATCACGGGACAACCGGCTGCAAAACCACAAGCAGTATCACCACCGGCAGTTGAATAAGCAAAAGGAAAATTAGAAGCACCAAATACAACTACCGGTCCCAATGGAATCAGCATCTTTCTTATATCAGGTTTTGGTGGAACTTTATCGGGATTAGCAGTATCAATTCTTGCTTCCAACCAGGTTCCCTCTTCACAGGCTTGTGCATAGCTGTTGAGCTGAAAAATGGTTCTGGCTCTTTCTCCTCTTAATCTTGCTTCGGGAAGATTGGTTTCATTCATAGCTACTTTTATCAATACATCGCCACAGTTTTCTAATTCTATAGCAATGTTCCGCATAAAATCAGCTCTTTGCTTGAGCGATAATTTTCGGTAAACATGAAAAGCGTTCCATGCTTCGTTCATCAACAGATTTATTTTTTCCAATGAAGTATCACTGTACATAATTAAAATAAAGTTGAGGGCTAAAGCCCGGTGAAAATATTTTTTAATTGCCCCGGCATTAATGCCGGGGCAAATTATATTAAAGAACTACTGCGGCTTTAGCCGTTAATCTTATAATTTGGGTCTTGTTGCTATTCCATCATTAATAATCTTAAGCACTCTTTCTCTTTCTTCACCCACCAAAATTAATCGTGGTGCTCTTACATATTCACTGCCGATGCCGGTTTGTGCAGCTGCTAATTTTATGTACTGAACTAATTTAGGATGTATGTCTAATTCGAGCAATGGCATAAACCAGCGGTAGATTGAAGCTGCAGCTTCAATCTTACCTTCTCTTACTAACTTATAAATCGCCACTGTTTCATTGGGAAATGCATCTACCAGTCCTGCTACCCAGCCATCGGCACCCAAACACAATTCTTCCATTGCTAAAGTATCTACTCCGCATAAAATTTTAATACGATCACCAAAGCGGTTTTTCAATCGGGTTACGTTGGTTACATCTCTCGTACTTTCTTTCACAGCAGTAATATTATCACATTCGATCAACTCAGCAAACATATCCAGGGTGGTTTCTATTTTATAATCCACAGGATTGTTATAGATCATAATAGAAAGGTCTGTTGATTGGGCAACTGCTTTAAAATAAGTCACGGTTTCCCTGTCATCACTTTTATATCGCATCGGTGGCAATAACATCAGGCCTTTGGCGCCCCATCCTTGTGCATCAATTGCCTGTTGAATGGCTTCTTTGGTAGTTGACTCAGCAATATTCATAATCACAGGTACTTTGCCATTTACATATTTTACGGCTGCTTTTACTAATTGTTCTTTTTCAGCAGCAGTAATAGTACTGGCTTCTCCCAATGAACCACCAATAATTACACCACTAACGCCGGCATCTAACTGGGCCTGCAGGTTTTTTTCAAATAAAGGAATATCTATTTCATCGTTGGCTGTAAAGGGAGTAAGTAAAGCAGGAAAAACTCCTTTCCATTGTATTGACATGTGTAAAATATTTACAGCAAATGTATTGACGGATGACGGCAATTATTTTCCCATCCTTAACCAAAACTGGTACTATTTTAATCATTTTATGTAGTATGGAAACAATTATTGACTAATTTAGTACACATGAAGGTGGTTCCTTTTAAAATCCCCAAGAATACATCTGAAGCTTTTAAGGTACAGGTAGATGATGTGCCGCACCTGTACAATCACCTGCATCAGCATCCCGAAATTCAACTCACAGTTATCAAACAAAGTCACGGTACGTTGATTGCCGGCGATTATGTTGGACCTTTTAATCCCGGTGATGTTTTTGTAATTGGCCCCAACCAGCCACATGTGTTCCGGAACGACAAAAGTTTTTTTAAGAAGAAGTCAAGAGCCATTACTGTTTCTATATTTTTTGATGAAACGACCATACATCCTTCCTTCTGGCAATTGCCGGAATTAAAATCGTTACAAACGTTTTTGCGCAACAGCAGCGGTGGTTATCGTATTAGTGGAGAAAAGAAAAAACTGGTTGGAGAAATGCTTGAACAAATAACAAAAGCAGACGGTATCAATAAGCTCATCTTATTTTTAGAAATATTAAAACAACTGGCAACAAAAAAGAATATCGAATCATTATCCAAACAGGTCACTCAGCGGAATATTAAAACTTACGATGGCAAACGGCTTAATAATGTGCTGGAGTTTACTTTTCATGAATATCACCGCCCTGTTAAACTGGAAGAGGTAGCGGCAGTAGCTAATTTAAGTGTGGAAGCCTTTTGCAAATACTTTAAAACCCGAACAAGAAAAACTTATATCAGCTTCCTCAATGAAATCCGTATTAGTAATGCCTGCAAATTACTGGCAGAAGAAGATAAATCTATTGCAGATATTTGTTATGAAACCGGTTTCAGTAACCTTTCCAACTTCAACCGGATATTTAAGAAGATAAAAAATATTTCCCCGAGAGCATTCAGACAACAATCTGTATAAACAGATCGTTTTCCCGCAATATTTTTTACCGTAAATTACAGTTACATTAAATCAGCCTGTTGCCAACAGGCAGGGGTATGCGTAAATGGTTTTTACATCTCGCCACTTTCCTGATCAGTTCGTTTGTGCAATCACAAACAGCGATCAATATAACTACTCCTGATCCGGCAAAAGTTAATCGCCCCAAACTGGTAATTGGTTTAGTGGTTGACCAGATGCGCTGGGATTATTTATACCGCTATTACGATCGCTATGCGGATGATGGTGGCTTTAAACGCTTACTCAACAAAGGATTTTCCTGCGAAAATACTTTTGTCAATTATCTTCCATCGGTAACTGCCTGCGGTCATACAGCTATTTTTACCGGCTCAGTACCGGCGGTTAGTGGTATTACCGGTAATGATTGGTGGGATTATAAAAGAGGTGATGCCTTGTATTGCTCCGGTGATGATAGTGCTGCTACAGTTGGCAGTATTACTGCTTCAGGGCAAATGAGCCCCCGCAATATGCTGGTGCATACCATTGGCGATGAATTAAAGATTGCAACCAACTCCCGCAGTAAAGTATTTGGTATTGCATTAAAAGACCGTGGCGCAATATTGCCTGCCGGGCATAGTGCCAATGCCGCTTACTGGTATGATGATAAAACCGGTGACTGGATCAGCTCTACCTATTATTTAAATGTATTGCCGCAATGGGTAATTAACATTAATAACAGAAAAGTGGTGGACAGTTGTTACAAACTGGGGTGGAAATTGTTATACCCATTTGAAACATATACGCAGAGTTATACTGAAAAAAAAACTTTTGAGTATGACTTGTCGGATAAGATTGGAAAGAATTATGGTTTTTTAAGAATAATACCACAAGGAAACGGGTTGACAATAGCAATGGCTGAGTCTTTAATTGAAAATGAAAAGCTTGGTGTGGATGAGGATGCTGACCTGTTAACGGTAAGTTTTTCCACGCCAGATTATGCCGGGCATACATTTGGACCTAATTCAATAGAAGAAGAAGATATTTTTTTACGATTAGATAAAGACTTAGGGGCATTTTTAGATTATCTGGATAATAAAATTGGAAAGAACCAATATTTACTTTTTTTAACAGCAGATCATGGTGGGGCAGCAGTTCCATCATTTATGAAGATGAATCAAATACCTGCCGGAAACGTAGAAGTGGAAAGAATAAATAATGAGCTGAACACTATTTTGGCAGCAAAATACAAAATCGATAACCTTATCATCGCCACGGCCAATTACCAGGTTTATCTTAACAGAGATTCGATGAGTAAATATCAACTCAGCTTAGATGCTGTTGGCAAAACCTGTATTGATTATTTATTACAACAACCGGGAATTGAAAATGCTTTCCTTCAAAAAGATATTGATAAAATAGCATTGCCTGCTAAGATAAAAGAAATGGTAAGGAATGGTTATTATGAATCCCGCAGCGGAGATATACAACTTATCTTTCAGCCTCAATGGATAGAGGGTTTGATGCATGGAGGTACCACGCATGGAGTGTATAATCCGTATGATACACATATTCCTTTACTGTTTTATGGATGGAATATAAAACCCGGTAAAACCAACAGGGAAATCAATATCACTGATATAGCGCCAACAATTTCATCCATGCTTAATATTCAGATGCCAGACGGAAATGCTGGCACAGCTATTTCAGAACTATGGAAATAAATATCTGTGTGCCTTTTTTATTAAAAACTGTGATACATGCATCCATTTCATAAATAATAGTATTGTTATGAAAAAAATACTTGCCATATTTCTCTGTTTTATTTCAGCAATGTCTTTATCAGCCCAGCAAAAAAAAGCCATTGATAAAGTAAAGTTTTTTGAAGAAGATAAAATATTAAAAGCAACCTTGTCAACAAACATGAACAAATTATTAGGTGGCAAAGGAAAAGAGGGTGACAGCACAAGCGGTAATTTTACATTCTTCTTTACGGATTCAAATGCTGTAAAAGAAAATATTACAGTAACCATACGGGGAAATTTTCGCAGGAAAAATTGCTTTATTGCCCCGGTACGCATTGAGTTCAGAAAGCCAAATTCAACCTATGCTGCATTAGGCTCACTTAAATTAGTAAGTGCCTGCAAAACAGGTGATCAATATGAGGACTACCTTCTTGCAGAATACCTTATTTATAAAATTTATAACCTGTTTACTGAAAAAAGTTTCAGGATACGGTTACTGGAACTAACCTATCACGACAGTACTAACAGAAGAAAAGATTTTACTAACCATGCGTTTTTAATTGAAGACTCAAAAGATATGGCCAGGCGAAATAAAATGGCTGAATGGAAGAATCCCAGGGTATTAACTGAACAAACCGACAGGGAACAGATGACCTTAGTTGCAATTTTTGAATATATGATTGGAAATACTGACTGGTCAGTTCCGGCTCTGCACAATATCCGGCTTATTTGCGATAAGGCGGAAAAAACGCCAATACCTTATGCGGTTCCCTATGATTTTGATTATTGCGGATTAGTAAATGCAGAATACGCCGAACCGTATGAAGAGCTGGGGATAGAAAATATCCGCCAGCGGTTATACCGTGGCTATCCAAGAACAATGGAAGAACTGAACAGGACATTGCAGGTTTTTAAAGGAAAAAAAGAAAAAATTTACGGGTTAGTTAGCGGGTTCACTTTGCTTGGCAAAACTAAACAGAGGGAGATTATCAATTACCTCGATGAGTTTTATGATATCATAAGCAGGCCAAAAGATGTAGAATCTATTTTTATAAAAAATGCAAGAAAAGATTAAGCACCGGCATAATAGTAATGAAAATTAAAGAAGACATATCAACCAAAAATTATAATAATACCGATGCGCCGGCAACCATTCCGGATAAAGATCTGCTTAAACTGATTCTTCAGCTTGTTAAGCCTTACCGTAAATGGTTATTGCTGATATTGGTTGCTATGCTGCTGCAAACAGCAATGGAACTGGCGGCGCCATGGCCGTTAAAGATCATTATTGATAATATAATTGGCAATCACAAACTGCATAGCTGGGTACAATGGATTGAGCCTATTATTTCATCCGGTGATAAGATGATGTTAGGATTGTTTGTTGCCATTGGTTATGTAGTAATATCATTAATTGGTTCACTGGCCGGATATATTGAAAGTTATTTTACTGAAAGTGTAGCTCAATATGTTGCCAACGATTTGCGCAGGCGATTGTATCATCACCTGCATCGTTTATCACTATCATATTACGACCATCAGCAAATGGGAAAAATATTAAGCACCATTACTGCTGATGTAAGTACCATACAGGATTTTGCTTCTGCCACTTTGCTCACCATTTTTGTAGATGCGTTTACTATTATAGGAATGTTGTTACTTATGTTCTGGTTAAACTGGGACTTTACCATAATTGCTTTGGGAATCACTCCCTTTCTTTTATTTTTTGTTGCCCGGGTAAAAAAAGCAGTTAAAAAAGCAACCCGTGAAGTAAGAAAAGACCAGAGTAATATGGTGTCTATTATGCAGGAAGGTTTGCAATCCATGAGGGTAGTAAATGCATATGGAAGACAACAACTGGAAGAAGATCGTTTGGGTAAAGCAAGTATTGAAACAGTAAATGCAGCATTAAGAGCAAGAAAAATAAAATCAATGATCAACCCGGTGGTGGCCATTTTTGTAGCAGTATGCACAGCATTGATTCTATGGCGTGGTGCCTCACTGGTAATAAATGGTGTAATGACGATTGGTGCATTAACCGTATTTCTTGCCTACCTCAGTAAATTTTTTAAGCCCGTTGAAGATTTGGCAAAAAAATCTACCACCATTGCACAGGCAACAGTTTCGCTGGAAAGAATAAAATCAATTTTAGATACAGAGATCATCATCCCGGAAAAACCCGGAGCGAAACAACCACCAAAATTTAACGGGGATATTGATTTTGAAAATGTATCCTTTGAGTATAATCCCGGAGAAATTGTTTTGGATAATCTCAGCTTGTCAATAAAAGCCGGTCAAAAAATTGGCATATGCGGACCAACAGGAAGCGGTAAGTCAACAGTAGCCTGCTTAATTCCCCGTTTTTATGATGTAAAGTGCGGAAGAATTTTGATAGATGGAATGGATGTTACCAATTTTAAGTTAGAAGGGTTACGTAAACAAATTGGATTTGTATTACAGGATACCGTTTTGTTTTACGGTTCAGTTCGTGATAATATTGCCTATGGAAAACCTGGTGCAACGGAAGAAGAAATAATTGCTGCGGCCCGGATGGCGAATGCAGAAGAATTTATTAAACGCATGCCGCATGGTTATGATACATTAGTGGGTGAAAGAGGATTGACTTTATCCGGCGGACAAAGACAGCGTATTGGTATTGCCCGTGCCATCATTCGTAATTCGCCTGTTTTAATTTTAGATGAACCCACAGCATCATTAGATGCTGAGTCAGAACAGGTGGTAATGGATGCACTGGAAAATTTGATGCAGAACAAAACAGTTATTACCATTGCTCATCGTTTAAGTACCATCAGAGATACAGATAAAATAGTTGTGATAAAAGACGGGCAGGTGGCGGAAGAAGGAACTCATGATGAACTGATTGATAAAGACGGACTTTATGCCGAACTTTATCACATGCAGGCAGGCGATGCACTTTCGCTGATGTGAGGTAATAAAAAATTAATTATGTCGCACCGTTCAATATTAATATTTCCTGAAGACACAGCAGAAGTAATTATCAATGCGATTCGCAATGCAAAAAAATCATTGCGGGTGAAAATGTTTTTGTTTACTGATCCTGCATTGATCAATGAACTGATTGCAGCCAAACAAAGAGGTGTGGAAGTAAGAGTAATGCTGAACCCGGCACGGAGAAGCGGTGAAGAAGAAAATACAGCAACACATAAGCTATTGGAAACGGCCGGTATTGAAGTAAGAGACAGCAATCCAAATTTTATTCTTACGCATGAAAAATCAATGGTGGTGGATGATGAACTGGCTTTTGTAAAATCATTGAACTGGGAAACAAAAAATTTTACAGAAACAAGAGACTATGCTGTTGTTACGGCACATAAACATGAAGTGGATGAAATTATTTTATGTTTTGAGGCAGATTGGGAGAGAAGAGATTTTAATCCGGGTGATGATGCTAAGTTGATCTGGTGCCGTGGTAATGGACGAACCCGGATTGCTAATTTTATTGACGAAGCTAAACATACCTTGTTTGTACAGAATGAACGTTTTCAGGACCTGGTAATTATTGAACGGTTGGTAAGAGCAGCCAGTCGGGGAGTTAAAGTGCATGTAATGGCAAGACCACCACATACACTCAAAAAAGAAAAATTAGTGGAAGGAGTAGGTGGACTTCGCATTATGGAAGATATGGGGATTAAAATTCATAAACTAAAGCATTTAAAACTGCACGGAAAAATGTTACTGGCCGATGGATGCAGGGCCATCATTGGTTCTATCAATCTTGCACCGGGAAGTTTTGATGACCGCCGGGAATTAGCGATTGAAGTACATGATGCAGATATAGTGGAACGATTACAGAAAATTGCTCATCATGACTGGGAAAATTCTCATCCTATGGATCTTAGTGATGCAGGGTTGCTGGAAGATCTTGAAAAAAGAATGGAAGAGTCCAGTATTAATAAATTAGTGCTGGATAAAGACGACCACCATCATAAAAAAAATGATGAATAAATTAAGATTATGCCCAATGTTCCAACCAACTTATTACCCGGTGCTTCTAAAAGAATGGAAGCATTATCAGATGGTGTGTTTTCTATTGCAGCCACTTTATTAGTGCTGGAAATAAAAGTTCCTCATTTTGAACACAGTTATACAAAAGCTGAAATGTGGGTAGCTTTAAAAACAGTATTACCTTCTTTTATTGCCTTTGTATTCAGCTTTCTCAACATACTTATCTTTTGGGTTAATCATGATGCAGTAGGAAAAGTGATTAGCCGTTACGATCACAAAACAACTTATCTCAACGTAGTATTTCTTTTGCTCATCAGCCTTATTCCTTTTACCACCAATTTTGTAAGCGAATATCCTGATTCGTTCGTTGCCATCAGTATTTATGGAATAGTATTACTGTTGAATGCGATTATAGCCTGTGTTATGTACTGGTATCTGGCATTTGGAAGTAAATTGATGTTGCCGGCCGTTTCTATACAGTCGAGAAAAAAAATATGGAAGCGGATTATTATGGGGCCAGTTTTATTATACCTCAGAAAACCACCGCCTAAGGCGGTGGTTATGTACTTTAGGCTATGCCGTATGTGTAAATTTGTTGAATGAGCAAATATAAGAAGCAAAGCCATGTAGTATACAAGTGCGATTATCACATTGTATGGGT
>JACQDV010000012.1 GCA_016200915.1 Sphingobacteriales bacterium | reverse complement strand
CATAAATGTATGATTTGCAGCAAGTTGCAATTTTAATTCCGCTCGAAAAATCAAATCGTCTTAGGCATTGATTCCGTGCAAACTCAATACTGACAATACTTTCAAAGAACTATGTATTATAACAACGCAACGCTAATGATAATCTAATTTTCCTTAAAGCATCAAAGGCTTTGGCTGCCCAACCTACTGCTTGTACTTCGCAGAATTCGTTCCGTCAGGCTTTTCTTTCGGGGAACTATTCCAAAAGAAAATAATATAACCACTCATTGTAGCTTCAGTAAAGCACAAGTGATTTCATTTATGAAATACCCCGATGCAACGGATATTGTTTCATCCACCGGCTTTAATAATTTCCGGGCGTTGCTATAAACAACATTATCATCTGCACAATAAAAAGTTTTACCATCCCTTACGAAATAAACAAGACGGTTTTCCTTAAAGAAAAAGGAAATATCACGAAAAGAAGCGCCTTTCCATTTTGATTTTATTTTTATAATCTCATTGTTCTTTTTTCTATAAAATATTTTGGCAGCAAAAGTCCCGTAACCAGCATCGCCAACTACCGGGAAAATTGACAGGCTAGTATCTGTATTTATAATTTTCACTACAGAATCTATGGCTATTATTTGCTTAGCTACGGAAGTATCTGATTTATTGTAAAAAGGGGATAAAACAAGAAATAAGAAAAACATAATAATAATTTAAAATTGAATTGATGGTGTTCCTTTTACTAGAGTAAATATTGCCCTAATTAATACAGATATCTTTAGCAAATTTTCTTTTTTTATTTTTGAACACCAGGACAAACCCCTGACTTGCTGGCACATTTTTGAGAAAGGCATGATATCGCATCCATAGTAATCGGGCAATAAATAATTGTCAGATCAATACCACAGGTACATTGCATCATTGGAACTACTCCGCCATTTATTTCTTTCATTTCACTTCTTGAAAGCTTCCCCTGAATTGTTGAAAGTTTGTTTTTTGTTGTTTTCATTTTATCTGTTTTTAAGAATTGAAAAATCTATTGGTTTAGCTTTAATATTTAAAGCTTCATTCTAAAAGAAAGTATTGTAAATCTCCAATGCTGTAGGCACTTGGCAATTGTTTTTCATTAATAAAAATAGTAGGCGTAAATTCAATTTTCATTTTTTTACACCACTCGTCCATGTGCTTTAATTTATCTCCCTGTTTAGTCAACTCTCCATTCATTGGGTATTTACCGGCAAATTTTTCATAATCCTTCTCTTCAGACATATACCAGTCGTCAAGAGAGTGCTTTATAAGGTTATTATCTTTTGTTTGTGCAATAGCCATTAAGTGTGACACTGGTTTATAAGCAGGAGACGCTTCTTCATTGGGGGCAGTAAAAATAATTTTTACTTTAAGGTTTTTATTTTCTTCGAGCAGTTTTTCTATTTCAGGGTGTGCCTTTGCACAAGGCCCGCAATAAGGGTTACATACTTTTATCAGTGTATTGGCAGCATAAGGATTTCACATATCAATACCCAATCCATCCACAGGTACAGTTACTTGTTTTTGTTTCTTTAAAAGGGTTTCAAATATTTCGCTGTTAAACTTAATGCGCAGGTATTCCCTTTTGGTATTTTTTGCTTCCTGCAGACGGAGTATAAATGGCTTTACTGAATACCATATTAAAACAGGCAACGAGTAATACAATAAGGAATAGGCAATAAGCAATTGAGGAAAAGCTGGTAAGGGAAATAATAAATTATTTACAATAACATTGATGCCACCGAGCAATAACAAAGCCTGTACTGCCAGGCAAAGTACACACCACTGCTTTGCCACCCGCCACTGGTAGTAAACAGAGAATATGGTATAAGGCAATGCCAGTATATTGAGCCAGGCAACTACATTTAATCCGGCAGATGTTTCGCTGCCGCTCAACATGACGAGTAAATTACCCGTAAAATAAAAGAAACCCACTTCGCTCCAGCTTAACCAGCTAAATAATTTTGCCTGCTTACCGGTAAGTATCGCATTACAATTCCCTTTTGCTATTCCTGTACATACCTTTTGTAATACCGGGTTGTTTTTATCAATCTCGTACCAGAGCAATAAAGAGGTTACCACTACACCGGCTAATAAAACAAAATACTGTATATAAATGGCTGCTTTATTTAAATCACTGGCAGCGGTTACAGTATTTTGCAAAACAAACAAAGACAGTATTATTAACAGGGTAACTGCAGCGCCGGGAACAAGTGATTTAAAAAGTTGCTTCCGTTTATTCTGGTTATAATTTGTTTCTCCTGATTGTGCAGTTGGCTCTGCTATTAAATAAACACCTGTCCATTGTTTTAAAAAATCATCCCGGTTTATGGTTATGGGTTTATTATAGTTTTTGTGCAGTGTTTCAACGATGTTGCCAGTTATATTAATTACCACCGCCAGCGAGTTTTCCCTGTTATTGGTATAAGCAATAAAAGGAACAGGAATTTGATCTAAATCCTTATTCTCACTTTTTGCAGCAGCATTGGGTATATGCCATTTATTGAGGGCATCGCTTATACAAAGAAGGCTGGGCCAGTCGGGGTGGTTTTGCAGTGTTTCGTTAACAGTACCTGGTGTTACAGCTACTTTAATAGCTCTAAGAAAGGCTATAGTTGCTTTTACATTTGGTTCATACAGGTTAAACATCCGGGTGAAAGGTTTGGTTTAAATATTACTTAATGATTGTTCAAGTTCAGTAATAAAAAGCGGGCAGCAAAATTTTTGCGGTTGTAAAATACAACCGGTCATTAACAATTATTTTGATTGGCTGAATAATAAAATATCTTTAGCTTAGTTATTCCAAACTAAACTAATCGTATGATAAACGGCACTACCTTGTCAAAACTGCGCCAGTTAAAGGGGATTAAACAGCAGCAGTTAGCTAAAAAAAACGGCATCAGCCAGCAGGCCCTTTCCAAGCTGGAACAAAAGGAAAAAATAGATGAAAGAAAGTTGCATGATGTATTAACGGCACTTAAAGTAAGCAATAGCGAATGGGAGCAATTAAGAAAAATTATTACCCCCCCCCCCGCACAATGAAATATAATTAAGCCACCGGCTCATTATCCTTCCATCTCCACAAATACATGCTGGCATAAGTACGATAGGGAGCCCATTGTTCCGATATTTTTAGAATCTTATCTCTCATGATTTTTTTCTTCCGGTGTTTTAAACCGTATAAACCAATTACCGCCTGCTGCAAACCTAAATCATCAATGGCAAATACATCTTCCCGGCCCAGTGTAAACATCAGTATCATTTCAACTGTCCATTTGCCCACGCCTTTTATCTGCGTTAATAAATCTATTACCTCCTCGTTAGTGAGTTTATATAATTGTGCATCGGTAATTTTTTGTTCAATAAAATAACGGCAAACGTTTTGTATATAAGTTGCTTTGGCATTGCTTAAACCAATGGCTCTTAATTTTTCAAACGGGGTATCTATCACCTGTTGCGGGGAAGGTTCTTTCTTATCATACAATTCTAAAAATCGCCGATGAAAAACTTGTACAACTTTAGTAGAAAGTTGCTGACTCATAATAGAGCTGCACAGGTGCAGACAAATGTTTTTACGCTTATGAACTTTTACTATTCCAATGCGTTCAATAACCGGTCTTAATTTTTCATCCCTGCTTAAGTGCTGAATATGTTCCATTGTAATTTTTTTGAGCTAAGAGGGTAAAAGAGAAAAGGAGGAAAAAGAGTGTTCAATCTCCTTCGTCTCTTTTACTCCTTCTATCTCTTAGCCTAAACCATATATACTTTATATACTCTATTTACTCAATACCTCTTAGCTAATACTCCAGCTCATTGTTCCATCCTTTTCATCATTTAATTGTATGCCTAATGCCAGCAGTTGATTTCTTATTTTATCCGAAGTGGCAAAATCTTTTTTACTGCGTGATTCTTTTCTTATATCAATAAGCAACTGCATTACCCCCTCCATCATTTCTGCATCTGCTTCTGTCACCTTCTTTAATCCTAAAATATCTTCTATAAATATTTTCATTTGTTGCTGCAGCAGTTCAACTGTATTTTTTGACAAAGCAGTTACCGGGATAATTTTATCTTTTATTGAATTAATAAACGGCACCAGTTCAAACATATTGGCTAATACTTTTGCTGTATTAATATCATCGTTCATGAACTCATCCAATTCAGCTACGAGCTTAGAACATTTAGCATCGAGTTCTTTATCTCCGGCATCATCTCGCAGCTCGTGGCTTATATCTCGGAGCTTCCTTAAATTTTCATACGCTTCCCACAATCGCTTCAATCCTTTCTCTGCCGCCTGCAATGCTTCATTACTGAAATCAAGTGTGCTTCTGTATTGTGTTTGCAGAATAAAGAAACGAACCACCATTGGATGATACGCTTTTTCCAATATAGGGTGATTACCACTGAAGAGCTCCGTTAACTTGATAACGTTATTATAACTCTTACCCATCTTTTTGCCGTTGATGGTGATCATATTGTTATGCATCCAGTAACGAACCGGTGCGGTATGATTGCAAATGGTGCTTTGTGCAATTTCACTTTCATGATGTGGAAACTGCAAATCCATTCCGCCACCATGAATATCAAATTGTGCTCCCAAATATTTTGTGGCCATCGCAGAGCACTCAATATGCCAGCCGGGATAACCAATGCCCCACGGACTTTTCCATCGCATAATATGTTCCGGTGCGGCTGCTTTCCATAAAGCAAAATCAGCCCTGTCTCTTTTCTCTTCCTGTCCATCCAGCTCTCTTGTGGTTTCAAATAATTCTTCAATTACTCTTCCGCTTAGTTTACCGTAATCATAGTTGGCAGCGTATTTTTTTACATCAAAATATACCGAGCCATTTATTTCATATGCATAACCGGCATCAATCAATTGCTCAATCATTCCTATCTGCTCAACTATATGTCCCGTTGCTGTTGGCTCAATAGAAGGTGGAACCGTATTAAATAACTCCATTGCCCAATGAAAGAGATTGGTATATTTTGTTACCAGCTCCATTGGTTCTAATTTTTCCAAGATGGCTTTATCAGCAATTTTATCTGTTGCTTCTCTTCCTTCTTCTTCAAAGTGACCGGCATCTGTTATGTTGCGTACATAGCGAACTTTATATCCCAAATGGTTGAGATAACGATATACCACATCAAACGTAATATAAGGCCGTGCATGACCCATATGACTTTCACCACTCACCGTTGGTCCGCAAACATACATCCCCACATGACCGGGAGTAATGGAAGTAAATACTTCTTTCTGGCGGTTTAAGCTATTATAAATTTTTAGTTGCGACATATGTATTGATTGTAGAAGAGTAATTAAGTGCAAATATATTCAGGGAAAAACAAAGGAGTATTTGTTGCATCAGCAACAACAGCAGCAGGGAACTATGTGAATGTAGTTTAACATGCGGCTCAAAAATAGAAGAATTCTTCAAACTTTCTGAATAATTTATTTTTTTATAGTGTATCAGTTTAAGAAGACTGAACCACAGAGGCGCATAGAACACAGAGTAACACAGGGTATTTCTCTGTGGGAACTTTGTGTCTCCCTGTTTCCGTGGTTCAGAAAAAATCATAGCAGTGACACACTAAATTTCAAATTGAAATACCACCTATTTTTTATCCTCCGGTTTTAGGAGAGCTATAACAGGAAAATGATCGCTCAACTCCCGGTTAATGCGGCGATAGCCCTCCACCTGCAATTGTTTGCTTGCAAAAATATTATCAATACGAAGGGTGGGAGAAAGACGGGTAAAGGTGCGGCTGAAACCCAATCCTTTTTCAACAAATGCATCTTGTAAACTTCCTCTTACCTTTTGGTAAGCATAGGAACCCGGTACATCATTAAAATCACCACACACAATTACGGGATACGGACTTTGTCTTATATAGTTGGCAATTGTATCTGATTGTTCCATTCGTTTATTAAACCCATTTCGCATTTTACGCAATACGTTTTTAGAACCATCCTCCAGGCTTTCATCATTGTCTCCAAAGTTTTCTACAAATTCGTATTCCTTATTTTTAAAATACAATGATTGCAAATGGATATTAAAGACCCTCACCGTATCGGTTGGCATTACAATGTCGGCATACTGAAAAGAATAGTTATATGTTCCTTTACGTTTAAAAACATGTTGTGCATTAATGATAGGATAGCGGCTGAAGATTGCTTTACCAAAATGCAATGATATTCGTTTTAGTTTAGCACTATCCAATGGATGCGACTGAACAAAATAATAAGGCATCTTCAACTGGCGGGCTATTTCATCAATAGCATAATTAGAATCACGGGTTGGCATAGTATAAGCAAACTCCTGGAAACAGGCGATGGCTGGTTTTTCTTCTCTTGCCAGCTCAAACATTTTATTTTTAATGGCAGGATCTTTTTTGTAATTGTAGAAGTCGAACATGTGCACATTCCAGCTCATGATCTTATAAGCAGAAGCATCTGTTTTTTTATTTCCCCGGAAAGTGAAGCCGATTGTTTCACCAATCGTTTTCCAGCCAATAATTAAGGCAAACAAAGAAATTAAAGAACGCTTAGGTTTTACAATGAGCCAGAAAAAAAGAAAAGCCAGCAGTATAAAAAATAAAATGGGAAACCCTAACGTTAGCACTCCCAGCATCCACATTTTATTAGAATGAAAATAAGGCGTGATGCAGGCGCCCACAAAAAGCAGTGCTGTTACTATGTTGGTAATAACAAAAATGTGTTTGGTAAGTCGTCTGGCTTTTGATGGCATGTATTAATGATTATTCATTGTCTTCACTTGCCTTTCTCAAAATTTCTTTTTCCTCTTCAGTGAGCATATGATATCCTTTCTGAGAAATTTTATCTAATATCTCATCAATTCTTTGTTCGGTAACATTAGCCGTTTTCTTAAAGGGCCTTCTTCCACCTGTATTATAAAAGACCTGTTCTTTTACGGGCTTTTGTTTTTTGGAAGGTTTGGCCGGGTTGAATAAGTTGATGATCCAATCCCATGCATTATTCATCCATTCACCCATATCATGCCCTTTCTTTAAACGGCTGATAAAAATAAAACCCATTATTGCTCCGCCTAAATGAGCAAAGTGGTGAGCAAAAGAATCATTCGCCAATCCTGCAAAATCAACCAGCACATACACCATTGTTATTACCCACAATGGAATGCCTCCATTCAATTGGCGAAAGATGCGATAGTCAGGAGTTAATACGGTTGTGGCAACGGCCACTGCCATTACTCCGGCGCCTCCTCCATAATACATGTCAGTGGTAAGCAATGGTTGTAATATTGGAATAAGGTTAAAGGATAAGAGATATAGTATGATACCCGCAATTGATCCATATATATAAACCGGGATGATTTTATCATTGCCGGTAAGATCCTGCAGTATATAACCAAAGGCCCATAACCAAAACATGTTGCCAATAACCTGCCATACACTAAGATGAGCGAACATATGAGTAATGATGGTCCATGGACGATAAAGAAGATCACTCAGTTTTGCCGGCACTGCCACCCATTTAAATACTGAGTTCATAAATGTTTGCCGTACAACTTCTGACTGCTCTGAAGAATGAGTGAGATAAAAGATAATCAGTACAAAATACAGCAGCACAAAAGCCACTACATTAATTACAATTAAGTTAAAAAGGGAATTATTGTCATCGCCAAACAATGTTCTCTTGCGGGGTCTATAATCATACTCTCTTATTCCCATAATTATGTGTTTTCAAAAAGTAAAAATCAGTAGTATAAAATTACAAAAAAGACTGTTGTTTATTTGATTAAACGATTGCTAATAAAAGTTTCGCCGGTCTGTTTTGTTCCAGATATAAACCAGTATAAGTCCAACCACTGCACCACCCAGGTGAGCAAAGTGAGCTACATTATCTCCTGCTGAGTTTTGAATCCCCGAAAACAATTCTATTGCTGCATACATAATTACAAACCATTTTGCTTTCATAGGGAAGAAGAAATACAAATAAATAAGACTGTTAGGAAAAGTATATCCAAATGCAGCCAGTATTCCAAATACAGAGCCAGATGCGCCAACTGTTGTTCCGGAAAAACGGATGTCCGTGTATTCCTTAAAAAAGGTGATAGCCTGTCCCGGATTATAGCTGGATGAGTTATTATTCCATTGTCTTACAAACTGAGGTACGGGGTCGTAATTTTGCAAGCCGTATTTATTATATAAGATGATAAAGTTTGTCAACTCTGGATTTTTTTTAAATGCATCCAGTTCGTTTAATAAGCCTGCATTTTCATAATACAAAACACCTAAATGTGCCAGAGCAGCTCCTATACCACACAACAGGTAAAAAGTGATAAACTTCTTTGGCCCCCAATAGTTTTCCAGCGTACTTCCAAACATCCATAAAGCAAACATGTTAGTGAATAAATGAGCGAAGCCACGGTCATCATGCATAAACATGTATGTTATTAACTGATGTGGCTTAAATAAGCTAGATTGAAAACTGTGCAATGCAAATGTGTCATTTATCCAGTCGCCATAAGATGAATGGAAAGTTATTTGTGCCAGCCATACAAGCCCATTTATTATCAGCAAATTTTTTATAATCAGCGGTAGTACTTCAAATCTACTTGGCCTAAAATCTGTCATCGTCTTATAAAATTAAGTTTCAAATTTCGTGAATTGGCGTTGCAAGCTTACGTTAAATTGTGTTAACGCAAACGAAGAGCCGCTACATTTTCTATATGATGCGTATGCGGAAACATATCCACGGGCTGTATCTTCTCCACTACATATTTTTCATTGAGCAACTGCAGGTCTCTTGCCTGTGTAGCCACATTACAGCTAACATAAACAATACGTGGCGCTTCAATCTCTAATAATTTTTTCACCAGCTTTTCATGCATCCCTGCTCTTGGTGGATCGGTAATCAGCACATCGGGCTTTCCGTGCCGTGCAAAAAACTCATCGGTGCAAATATTGATCACATCGCCGGCAAAAAACTCTCCATGCTTTATATTATTTAATGCCGCATTTTCTTTTGCATCATCAATGGCTTCTTTGATCGTTTCTACCCCAACAATTTTCTTTGCCTGTTTGCTAACAAATATTCCAATGCTGCCAGTGCCACAATACAGGTCATAAACAATTTCATTACCGGTAAGTTGGGCAAATTCTCTTGTTACTTTATATAGCTTCTCTCCCTGGTAAGTATTGGTTTGGAAAAATGATTTGGGACCGATCTTAAACTGAAAGTCTTCCAGCTTTTCAATTACATATCCTTTACCATAATACACCTGTGGATCCAGGTCGTACAAACTATCATTATGTTTGGTATTGATCGTGTACAATAAAGTAGTTATGGATGGAAAAGCCTTCAGTAATTCACTCAGCAGCAAATTTCTTTTTTCTTCTTCATCTTCACCTAATACCACATTCACCATTATTTCCCCCGTTGTACATATACGCAACTGCATGGTGCGAAGAAAACCCACATGCTGTTTGATATCATAAAAAGAAAATCCCTGTTTGATGCCGAACTCCTTTACCCAGTTACGGATAGCATTGGTTGGCTCTGCCTGTAAATAACACTCATCAATATTCACCACCTTATCAAATACTCCTTTGGCATGAAAACCTGCCACATCTGCTTCGCTGCTAATGGATTCATTCTTCACTTCATCGGGCAATAAAAACCGTTTATTCCCAAATGTATATTCCATCTTATTGCGATAATGAATGGGATGATCAGCACCAATGATGGTTTGAATAGGTGGCAACTCCACCTTACCAATCCGCTTTAACTGGTCTGCTACCTGCTGCTGTTTGTATTGAAGCTGTTTTTCATAACTCAGCATCTGCCACTGGCAACCTCCGCATACTCCAAAATGATGGCAAAACGGAGTGATGCGGTCTTTGGAATACTCATGATATTTTGTTACGAAACCTTCGCCCCAGTCTTTTTTATTTTTGTATAAAAAGATATCGGCCACATCGCCCGGCACAGCATTTTCAATGAATACTACCTTGCCATCTACCCTTGCTATGGACTTACCCTCTGCTGCATAGCTTTCTATCGTAATTTTTTCCAGCGTTATTTTCTTATTTTTTCTGCTCACGGCGCAAATGTAAAACATAAAACCGCCATATTTTCGTTATAGGGCTTTGCATTCTTTTAACAACCTAAAGACTTGTTTTAGCCATCTTAATTTATCAATTTCGCACAGTGAAAAATCTACTGACAGCAATTATACTGGTATCCGTGGCTGCCTCTGCACAAAATGGCTACAACATTACCGCTTCATTTAGGCCTTTTAGTAAAGGCTATTTATATCTTGGTCATCATTTTGGCAATAAAAAAATGGTGGTTGATTCTGCTTTGATTGATTTAAAAGGACAAGCAACTTTTAAAGGAAAAGAAAAACTGCCCGGAGGCATCTATCTTATCGTTAACCCGCAAAAAAGTATATACTACGAAGTGCTGATGGATGATAAGCAAAATTTCGTTGTGAGTGGCGATACGGCCGATTTGGTTAATTCCATCAAAGTGAATGGTTCACAAGAGAACGACATTTTTATTGCCTATCAAAAAAGTTCGGCAGAAAAATATAAGCATATTCAACAATTGAATGCGCAGCTGGTTAAGGCCAAAACAAAAAATGATTCAACTACTATTCAGGATCAAATAAAATCAGTAAACAAATCCAACCAGGAATATAGGGATAATGTGATTAAAAAATATCCCAACAGCCTGATGGCAGCTTTGTTTAATACATTGAAAGAACCGGTAATGACCGGAAGATTAGCTGAACCAAAAACAAGACAGGATTCTATTGATGCCTATCAATACTATAAAAAACATTTTTGGGATGGAGTAAGTTTTACCGATGAACGTTTATTGCGTACACCCTTCTTTGAAACCAAGCTCATTAAATACATGGAGCAAATTATTCCGCAGGAACCAGATAGTGTGAAGGAAGAAGTGGATTGGATTGTGCTATACAGCCGTGCCAACAAAAACATGTTCAAATATCTTGTTACCAAATTCACCAGTGATTATTTCTATCCAAAGATCATGGGGCAGGATGGTGTTTTTTTGATGTTGTTTCAAAAATATTATTTAACCAACCAGGTTGATTGGTTTAGTGAACAGCAGATGAAAGACATCAACAACCGTGGCTATAGTTTAATGGCGAATCAATTGGGTGATGTGGCTGCTGATTTGCGATTGCTCGACACTGCAGATAAAGAAAGAAATTTGTACGGAGTTGTTGCCCCTTTCACAGTAGTTTGTTTTTGGGATCCGGATTGCAGTCATTGCCGGGAAGAAGTGCCAAGATTAGATTCTATGTTTCAGGCCAGGTGGAAAGCCGAGGGAGTTGCTATATATGGAATACTGGTTGATTCATTAAAAGCAGATAATCCTGCCAGCTGGGATAAGATGAAACCAATCAAAAACAAATGGACTGATTTTATTACTGAACATAAATTGACTGACTGGATTCATGTGTATCAAACACCACAGATGCGGGCCGAAGATTATAGCAATAAAATTCCCAGCCCACGCCAGTTATACGATGTGTATCAAACACCCACTTTATATTTGCTGGATAAAGACAAGCGGATAATTGCCAAGCGGGTGGATGTTTATCAGATAAATGAACTCATCCAATACAAACTGAAAAACGCAAAAAACTAATTGTATTAACATGAAAAGATCACTAACCTTCTTATTGTGTACAGCCATCGCACTATCGGGTGCAGCACAAACACTTTTTACATTCGGCGCTAATAAAGTTGATAAAGCTGAATTCCTGAGAGCATTTAATAAGAATAATCAGGCAACTGATGATAAAGCCAAAGCCATAAAAGAATATCTGGATTTATATATCAAATTCAAACTGAAAGTTCAGGCAGCAAAGGATATGCGTATGGATACGCTGGCAAATCAAAAAGCTGATCTGCTCAATTACGAAACACAACTACAGGAAACTTACATGAGTGGTGAAGCTTTTATGAATGAACTGGTAGCCGAAGCAATTGAAAGAAGTAAAAAAGATCTGGAAATAGCACACCTGTTTATTTCCGCTACCGGAAAAGATACTACTGAAGCCCGTTTAACCATCAACAAAGCATACAATGATCTTAAAAACGGAATGTCGTTTGAAAAAGCCGTTAGCAAATATGTAAGCAACAATAATTATAAAATTGATAACGGACGTATTGGGTATATCACCGCTTTTAGTTTGCCATATACTTTGGAAAACATAATGTACAGTTTAGCGGTTGGTGAATTTAGTGCTCCGTATAAAAGTAAAGGTGGTTTTCATATTTTCAAAGTATTGTCTGAAAGACCTGCTGTTGGTTCTTTGCAGGTAGCACAAATTCTGTTAGCTTACCCCGAAGGTGTAACGGAAGAAGAGAAAACACAAAAAAGAATATTAGCCGATTCAATTTACTATGCTTTATTAAAAGGTGCTGCTTTCAATGAAATGGTAAAGCAGTTTAGCGAAGATAAATTTACTTACCAGAATAATGGAGAAATGCAGCTGGTTAGCCTTGGTAAATACGATGCTAAATTTGAAAATGCTGCTTATGGAATAGAAAAAGAAGGAGGATATAGTAAACCTATTGAAACCACCACCGGCGTACACATCATTAAATTATTAAAGAAGATACCTGTTAATACTGATAAAGAAAATGCAGAAGCCATTGCTGGTCTGCAGCAGCAAATAAGAACATCTGACAGAATGATTGTTGCACAAAACAAACAGCAGGAGGAAATATTAAAACAGATCAGGTATAAGAAAATTCCTTTCAATGAAAAAGAACAATGGAAGATCGCTGATTCTATTATGAAGCTGACGGAGTATAAAACGTATTTAAAAAAGGTAAAAAAAGTTCCCATTGCATCGTTTGCCAAACAAACTTTATATAATACAGAGTATTTAATTTTTATTAGGGGAAGAAGTACCGGTGACCCACGTGTGTTAGGTCCTAATTATTATACTAAAGAAATGGAAGAGTTTGTAAAATCATCTTCGCAGGATTATTTTAAAAAGCATCTGGCTGAATACAAACCTGAATATAATTACCAGGTACAGGAATTTAAAGAAGGTAATTTATTGTTTGAAATAATGGAGAAGAATGTGTGGAGTAAAGCCGGTGCCGATACCATTGGATTAAAAAAATATTATGCGGCACATAAAGAAAAATATAAATGGGAACCAAGTGTGGATGCAATCATCATCACATGTACTGATTCCGCTGTGGAAGCTGATGCAATGAAAAAAATAAAAGCAGCGCCGAATAGCTGGAAAACATTTACAACAGATTTCTCTGGCAGAGTACAGGCGGATAGCGGAAGATTTGAAATGAGCCAGATACCTGTAGTAGAAAAAACTAATTTTGAAAAAGGTATTACTACTGTTCCATTGAAAAATGACCAGGATGGTACTTCGGTTTTTGCTTACATAGTAAAAGTATATCGTGAGCCTGGTCAGCGTAATTTTGAAGAAGCAAAAGGATTGGTGATAAATGATTACCAGGTGGTGCTGGAAGATAAATGGATAACAGTATTAAAAAAGAAATACCCGGTAAAGGTGGATGAAAAAGTGTTGGGGGCAATATTAAAATAATAAATCTCCCCTGGTGAGGTTACAAGAAGGCCAAACAAGAAATTATCCATAGTTTGCCGGAACAGATTAAAAATATTTTTCGAGTTAACAGATTGGTTTGGGGTTTTGTACTACCTTGTAGTATTCATTAACCTTTAAATAGTTAACCTGTGTCTCTAAACTATATCCCCCCCCCGCAAGAAATTCTATTTTTCAAAAACAATAATTTATTTCATAAAGAAGGGCAACTTTACATGGCGTTAATTTTTTCAGCTTAGGAATTAAGACTGTTGAATATTAATAAAATTAACGCTTATGAAAAAGACCACCACTTCTTTTGCAGGAGATCTAAGTCCACCTTACAGCCATTTTAATTTTTGTAACCCAATAATAAGAATTTATATGAAAAAGAAAATCATTGCATTAATTGTTTTGAACAATCTTTTAATTACTGCAGCTACTGGTCAGATTACAAAAAAAAATTGGCTTGTAGGAGGTAATGCAAGTTTTGTTTCAAATAAAACTAAGTACTTAACAGTAGGGCAGAGTAAAATGACGTATTTAAGAATATCGCCCAATATCGGGTATTTCCTAGCAGATAAATTTGCCGGAGGATTAAAAGTAAATATTATAAGTAACAACTATGTGCTGAACAACAATAGTACTTCTTCGACAAGCTATGCAATAGGACCTTTTGCACGATATTATTTTCTGTCAAAAGAGAAATTAATTAACCTGCTTCTTGAAGGCAATTATGGATATGTAATTTCAAAGCCAGGGAATCAGAATTACAGCTCTTTTTCGTTTTTTGCAGGGCCTGTAATTTTTTTCAACAGTTCGGTAGGTCTTGAATTTTTAACAGGATTCTCTACCACGAAATCAAGTGAAACAAACAGTAATAATTCAATTCTTATAAATATCGGGTTGCAAGTTCATCTGGAAAGGGACGAATAAAATTTTAATTAATTCAAGTTTCCTGTTTTAAACAATTGTTTTGATTTGATAAGCCATGATAAAGAGCAAAATCTTCAATAGAAACCCATTTAATGTAACTGCATGAATAGAATGCGGTGTCATTTCCACAATTTCACTGATGGTT
>JACQDV010000096.1 GCA_016200915.1 Sphingobacteriales bacterium | reverse complement strand
TCCTTTACCATCGGTGGTAATTACAGGAGCTACTTTATCTTCTTTCCAGGTTACTGTTACTGAGGTAGAAGAACTGTTACCACATGCATCGGTTGCTGTAAAGGTTCTGGTTTGTGATTTATTGCAATCGCCTGTTACTTCGCTGTTACTTACGGCTACCTGTACACTGCCATCGCAATGATCATTGGCTGTTGCTCCGCCTAATGCAGCATTAATTGCATCGGCTGTTGGATTACAACCTAAGTCTCCTCCTTTACCATCGGTGGTAATTACAGGAGCATCATGATCAAACTTCCATGTCAATGTTTGAGTTACGGTAGTTGATAGATTACTGCAATCTGTAGCAACCCATTTCCATGTACGACTTTGGTTGCATCCTTCGGTAACTTCAGATACCAATGTAGGACCTGTTACCTGTACCTGGCTGCAGCCACCATCAAATTGTGGTGTAACAAAATTGCCGTTAATTTCAGACGGGTTACAACCTAAGTCTTTACTAAAGGAATTACCAGAAGTAACTATTGGGGCTTCAGTATCTACAACCCAATGAAGTGTTTGTGAACCTGTTCCTATATTGCCGCATGCATCCTGGTATTTCCAGGTTTTGGTTTGAGTCCTGTTACAACCATCAATTACAACATCTCCGGTTACAGGATAACCCTGTACAGCAGTTGGTGTACCACAATTATCAGCTGGCACTGGGTCATCAAATGCTATGTTGCCTGGATTACATCCAAGATTTTTATTTGCTTCGATACCAATTGTTGGAGCATCTTTATCGTTCCTGATCAGGAAGTACTGAACAACCGGTGTAGCAGCATTGCCGCACCAGTCTGTAGCATTCCATGTACGTATGTATTTTGTTACGCAATTACCCATATCCTCCTGGCTGTCTGAAGAAGTCAGTGTAGGTTTAGGATCGCAGTTATCTCCTACCTGGGGTGTTCCAAAATCAGGAGTCGTATTACATTGTACTGCATCTGAACTGCTAAGACCAGAAATAAATGGTGGCTTAGTATCAAATGAGTATATAATATATGTGAATGTATTTTTATTATTACAATAATCTGTTACAGTCCAAATCTTAGTAGCTCTCTGGGTATAACAATATTCAACACCGTTGATAGTGGTATCACCATGAGTATTATCAATCATCCAGTCTGTTTCAGACACACCGCCTGAAGCTGCAATGTCAGCATTACAATTATCAAAATAAGTTAACCCCGATAAGATCGGGAATGATTGATCACATTCTTTAGTATCAACTTTTTTGCCATCAATACCCTGATCAACCCCATTTAATGAGATGGTTGGTCTTATAGCATCAACGACGTAAACAGTTACAGAACAATTGGCCACAAAACCAGATCCGTTTGCTATCTGTACCGATACAGTAAATGATCCGCAATGTTTAGCCGTTACAATGGTAAAGTTTGGCTGATTCGTAGGGCCGTTTCCAGTCGCATCACCGGTAACACTCCATGAATAAGTTGTACCCGCAGGTTGTGTACCAACACTGAAGGTTGCAGGAGTGTTGGGACATATTTCATAATGTCCATTATCAGGATTCAGTGTAATAGTGGTATTACCTGAAGGAATTAACGAAGTTGGACAAGTTGGACCAGCCAATGCTGTTTGCAAAGACCTGTCTTGGTTACCAATGTTACCTAAACTCCAGCCTTGTGTGCGCATGTGATAAGGAGAACCCTGGATACCACCGGCTGAATTAGGTTCACCGGTACCAGCGTTAAATCCCCAATCATCACGGCTGGCAATGTGGCCACCCCATGCAAGTGTTACTGTAGAAGAAGTAGGAGTAAACTTAACTGTCCATGCTACTTTTTTATTTGCGTTATCTAATACCAGGATGTTTGCATCTGGTGTAAAAACAATTGATGCTGCTGTATTGAAGTTTGCACCCCAAATGGAAATTTTTCTGGCATCAACATCGGCCAGTGTATTAAAATCGTTCAATGCAGCGGCATTCAAATAAGAAGGCGCTGGTATATCCAATTGGCTTGTTGGGGCTGAAAGTGCCGCTGGGGCCAGAGGATTAACTGTCTCTTCAGTCGAATGATTAATATAATTGTGTGGCTGCAATTGCTGATACCCCGTAAGGAAGTCAATTGCATATTTTTTAGAGTTTACAAAGTCGAAGTTCATCGTCAGTGTAACTTCTGTACCCACAGGCATATCAGTCATTATAAGCCTGTAAGGAATGGAGTGGTGTTCAATGTAGTGAGCCTGGTTGGGATTTAAGTTACCGTTCTGCCACTGCATGGGGTTCTGAACGGCATCATATTTCCCATTACCCGCCTGGTCAAGATTAACAGCAGGCTGTCCAAATAAAACTGCTTTACCAGCTTTATAGGGTTTGCCATTAACCTCCATCATTACCACGGTTTGTGAAAAAGATCTAACCCCCAGCAATAAAAAAACCGCCGTTATTACTGTAAGAATGAACATGCGGTAAATCCTGTTTTGCCAGGCAGTTAGCTGATCTGTTGCAGGCATACTGCAACAGGATACTAAAGCACGGTTTGGTAACATAACAGATGATTTATTATTAAAATAAATAGAACACAAACTTGAACAATGCTGTTATTAAAGCAATCGAAACATCACGTCAAAGGGTAGCAGTTGAAGTTTTTGAGAGGAAAAGAGATTTAGGTAACAAGGGGCAGATTAATAAAAAATACTATTGAAAATTTTTCTAAACAAAACCACATAGAAGGAAATTGGGATAGGAAATTGGGGCTTTGGATTGGATTTGAAGCAAGTGGTAAGCGATTCAGAAAGAGTTATAATAATCTCTAATATATAACAAACGTATAACTTATTAATAAAAAAAAACAATAACACTATATGGTTATTTTTTGCAATACCGTATCAATCAATGATTTTGCATTAAAATGAGACTATTCCCATATTTGTCACAATTTAAAATTACTGCCTTGAAAAAAAGTACATTTTTAACCGATATTGGTTTCTGGTCGCTGCTGTTCTGGAATCTTTTTCTTGTTTATTATCAGCTTAGGCATCCTGAGACTTTTAAAACTATTTTATGGATTTACTGGGCTCAAAGTATATTGATTGGGCTATTTAATTTTTTAGATATTATCACCCTGCAAAAAGTAGTCCCCGGCAGTTGGAATGAAGATGGTAAATCAGTAAGCGATGCAAGAGCTAAAGGTTGTGCTGCTTTTTTCTTTCTCTTCCATTATGGGTTCTTTCATCTTGTTTATATCATTTTTTTATTCGCTTTTGTAAAAGCACCGGGACAATTTGAGTTCAACTTCTTTGTATTGAGTGTAATCATTTTCTTTATGAGTTTGCTTATCACATTTATTCAGCGTAAAACAAAATTTGCCGGGGTTCCCGGTAATATTGGTACCATGTTCATGCTCCCGTATTTGCGTATCATCCCCATGCATCTTACCATTTTATTACCGGCCTTTATTGGAGTATCGGCCTTTACCTTTTTTACCATCTTAAAAACTATAGTAGATGTACTTTTTTATTTAATTGCTAATCGTCAATACCAGAACTCTGCATCTATATCTTCCGAATAGATTTTATTCTCTCTGTTTATTTTAATTAATTTGTAAAAAAGAAGTGAATGGCAACACCTGTTAAATGTCCTAATTGTGGTCACCAGTTTGAACCTACAGAAATATTTAGAGAAGAAGTAGAAAAAGAGCTCCGCAGCAAAATGATGGAGTGGCAGCAGCAAAAACAAAAACAATTTGACTCGCAACTGGCAGAAGAAAAAAATAAAATTGAAAAAACTGCAGAAGAGTCCTTACGCAAATCCATAGCTGCTGATTTTGAAAATAAACTTCGGATGCTGGAAAAAAATAATTCCGAATACGAAGAAAAATTAAAAGATGCCCGTAAACAGCAACTGAATTTTTTACAAAAAGAACAGGAGCTAAAAAACAAAGAAGCTGAACTGGAACTCTCTGTTCAAAAAAAATTACAGGAAGAAAGGGAAAAGCTTTCAGCGGACATCCGTAAATTAGAAGAACAGCGTATCGCTGCAAAAGAAACAGAATTTCAACTCCAGGCAAAAGAGTTACAAAAGCAACTCGAAGATCAAAAAAAGTTAATTGAAGAAATGAAGCGAAAAGCAGAACAAGGTTCAATGCAGTTACAAGGTGAGGTGCAGGAACTGGCATTGGAAGAACTGCTGAAAAGTGCTTTCCCGTTTGATATAATAAACGAAGTGGGTAAAGGTGTTCGTGGCGCCGATTGTATTCAAACTGTGCGGAACAATTTTGGACAGGAATGCGGAAAGATCATTTATGAAAGTAAACGCACCACTTCCTTCAGCAACGACTGGATTGAAAAACTAAAAGCCGATATGCGCAGCCAGGGTGCTGATGTGGCAGTGATAGTTACACAGGCCATGCCTAAGGAAGTAGAGAGCTTTGGTGAAAAAGATGGAGTATGGATCTGTAAGTTTGAGCCCGAACAGGTGAAAGCCGTGGCTTATATGTTACGGGATGGCATCATTAAAGTTTTTAATGCCGGCAAAAACCAGGAGAATAAAGGCGATAAAATGAATATGCTCTATACCTATTTGACCAGCAGCGAATTTGCTGAGCAATGGAAAGCGATAAGAGAAGGTTTTATGAGTATGAAACTCTCCATTCAAAAAGAAAGAGATGCTATGGAGAAATTGTGGAAAGCAAGAGAAAAACAGTTGGACAAAGTATTGCTGAATGCAGCTCACATCCGTGGTTCTATTGAAGGTATTTCAGGAATGGATAATGTTGATTTAAATTTACTGGAAGATGGAGATAATAATTTAATTGAATAACTCTAACTGATAACCCACGACATAACAATACTATCAAAATGCCGGTAATGTAGTGTAAGCCGGCTATTATTACTTTTTAAGAATTGTACATCCACTGTTCCACCCTCTGTATTAAAGACAAAAGGTTGTATCTGCATATGTTTTATAAAATCCATTTCGCCATCACCATACCATTTAAAAACTGCTTCCTTCATACTCCACATCACTGTAAGCATAGTTAACATTTCAGGGATGGGTTTATGATGCGATACAAAACCTAATTCCTCGGCTGATAAAAATTTATGCTTTACTCTTTCTATTTTGGAAGTTACCAGTTCAATATCCACTCCCACCCTGTTGGTACTGCTGGCTATGGCGGCCGCATAATCCCCGCAATGAGAAATAGAGAAATGATATTTTTCATTTTCTAAAAATGGTTTGCGGGTATCAGCAATTAAAATTTCTTCTAATGGGAAATCGCTGAACAATGCAGGTAATAAACTCCGGCCTGCTAAATGCTGTAATCTTTTATGCGGATGCAATACATCCTTCTTTAAAGGCACTTTACTCAAAAAATATTCTTCCGGCTCTTCTATATGCCAGATGCCGGCTTTTGTTGTTTCGTTGATATTATGTTGATAAATCAGCGGCAAGTGATGAATTTAGATTATAGATTGCATCCGCCTTTGCAAATGCATAATACAATATTAAGTTGTAATAAGCTACGGCGGATTATTCTCCAATTCATCAAAATTAAGACACATACAATGATTTTATCTGATAAGCGGATTTTAGAAGAGATTGAAAAAGGAACCATCAAAATTGTACCCTACGACAGAGAATGCCTCGGCAGTAATTCCTACGATGTACACTTAGGTAAAACGCTGGCTACTTATAAAGAACATATGATTGATGCCAAAAAGCATAATCACATAGAACATTTTGAAATTCCCGATGAAGGAATCGTTTTATATCCGCACATATTTTACCTGGGTGTTACAGACGAATACACGGAAACACATGCTCATGTTCCTTTTCTCGAGGGAAAATCATCCACAGGTCGTTTGGGAATAGATATACATGCAACTGCCGGTAAAGGCGATGTGGGTTTCTGCGGTAACTGGACATTGGAGATATCTGTTAAGCAACCGGTGAAAGTTTATAAAGGAATGCCGATTGGACAATTGATTTATTTTCCTGTGGAAGGTGAAATTGAAATCAAATACAATCAAAAGAAAAATGCCAAATACAGCAGTCAGCCTGATAAGCCAGTTGAAAGTATGATGTGGAAGAATAAGTTTTAATTATCTTACAATTCCAAATTAAGTCGTATGCGCATTTCCATAATTATGTTTCTCTGCTTTGTAACCTAATTATGTGTTGGTCAGGTAATTAATGATACAGTGAGTTCCTCCCAGGATGAGGAAATATACTTTATTAAAACTGAAGTAATGCCTGTTTTCAAAGATGGTATCGAAAAATTCCAAGACTCATTAAAAGCAGAAATTTTTAAAACGCAGCAATCTTTTAAAAAAAATTATTTACATGACTATAAAGTTAAGTAAAAACGCAACCGTAAATGATATTAAAGTATCATGTGATACCAAGGAACTTAATTCAATAGCAGATAAGATAAAAAATTACATAATCTCAAGATCAGATATTTTCACACCAGCAAAGCAGAATGGCTATAACGTTCCATTTTTAGAGAGAATCAAAATTGAATTTGCAAAAAAGAATTTTATCATATCTGAAAACAATTCTTATTAATGTGTGCTTAAACATAGAATTAGTCAAGCCTAATCATTCAACTTCCGGATAGCATAATCTAAGATTAAAACTCATCCAATTGATATAATGAAAGGGTAACCCAGAGTCGTGTTATTGATTTCACTAAGGAAAATATAGTGAGCAAACCAATCCAATACTTTAAAAGTTTTGGAGCTACAAAGCATCTGCTCCAAACTTCTTCCGGTAGGCAATCAACCAACCGGTTACTTCATTATAAGTATCCAATCCATTAGGCTGACTGTTCATTTTTAAAAAATAGTGATAGAAAATATTAATAAATGGTTCAATTGGGTTCTTTGTATTTTTTCTGAAATCAAAATATTCTTTCAAATCTTTCTTTGCTCTAGGTGACATTGCTTTAAAGTTTGCTTTTGCAGTAACAGAATCTTTCATATACAATTCTGAATTGGCATATAAAAACATGTCCATGTAAGCAGAGTAATGTAATAATGTGTCGGTTGATTTTGCGGCAGCGAGATAACCAACAAAGTTGGCTTCGTTTTCTTTTGCATAACCAACCTGGTGAGCAATTTCATGGCAGGCAACAAAAGGCCACGTATATTTTGGAATAGTAGTATTGATTTGTGATTCACCGGTGAAAGGATTGTAATAGCCAAGAAATCCAAAATAATTTCCCAGCTTTCCCCAAATAGCCGGTTTCATACTTCCACGTTTATATTGAATGATTGGTAATGCTCCATCCAAATGCACATAAGCTTCTTTAGCCCGGTTAAATATTTCTTTGCTTTTTAACTGATGTATATCCAAATTCCCCAATGAAGTACTGGTGCTGTTCACTCTTTGCAGCAGAACAGAATCCAAACTTTTTAATTCATCCAATGAATATTTTTGAACATCTAATCTCAACTGGTAAGCCATTCCACGGCGGTTATAATTTAAACCCCAGGCAAGATTGAACCATACATATATAATTAATAAAATAACGGTGAGTTTGCCTGTTGAATTAAAAAACTCTTTCCGGTTAATTTGTCTTTTGAAAAGTTTATAAATAAACTTTCCCAATTTGATGGCGAAATAAATTCCTGCAACCAGATAAAGTAAATCACCAATGCTTACTGGGCTCCAGCCAAATAATGTTCTGAACAGTTGAGCTATTTTAGGAAATATGCTTGTTGAATAATGATGTTCAATCCAGTCTTTATCGTTGGAGACTATATTAATAAATATGGCTAATGCCAGCAGCAAAACAAGTCCGGATATTTTAAGGAGTTTCTTTGCGTTCATTCAAAGGGGCAAATTATAAATGTGATTTCAATAATCCTTAGGCTCCATACTAGTATGCCTAACCCTAAGCACACGAATAATTGTTTTAGAAAACCTGTAAGTTAAACGATAATGATATTTTTCAAAAGCCCGGTAGCTGCCATCATTATTACGTTTGTATTTATCAGGCGCATAAATTTCGGGATTACCTGTTGCTTTTTCAACTGCTGTCACAATAGCATTAATCACTTTAGCAGCATTTTGAGGCGAATCTTTACTGATGTATTTATAAATGGAAAACATGTTCTTTTCAGAACGTTTAGTCCAAACTAATTGATAAGGCTTTTTTACCATTGCCTGATTTTCTTTTTCATGGCTTCATGTGAAATATATTCACCGTTTTTAAACTCCTGTTCGGCTTCATCAATTTCTTTATTGTATTGTTCAATGCTGATATGGCCCGTTTGCTCAATATCATCTTCCAAAAGAGTATAAATAGCTTTCAACTTCTTTTCATCAGCCACCTGCAGGTAATCCACCAATTTTTTTCGCAAAGCTATTGCTGTCATATTAAGTTGATTTTATACCCAAATTTACTTTTTCTTTTTAGTTTATCGCAAAACCTAACAGGTTTCAAAACCTGTTAGGTTTACTCCTTCACAGCCAAAAAGAAGCCCTTCCGTTGAAGAGTGCGACGCCAATGCAGCCAAATTCCTGCACTTCAGCCGGTTAAATTATCTTTATCCACCCTAAAATGGGCAAAATTTCTTCGCTTTCAATCCCTTATTTTTCATTCCTTTGCCTTACCTTTGCACACTCTTTAAAAAAACGCCATGAGCCACCGCCGTGAGTTTGAAATAGCGTTTGTAGGGTTAAAGCCCGGGGTTCATGAGTATGTGTATGACCTGGATGATAAGTTCTTTGCGGAGTTTGGCGAGCAGGATTTTAACAATGCTCATACTCATGTAAGCATGACGCTGGATAAACATACCTCCTTCCTCATTTTAAAATTTGAGGTGGGCGGAAAAGTGGAAACAGCCTGCGACCGCTGCGGAAACAACATCCCGTTTGAACTGTGGGATGAGTTTGAGATACTGGTGAAGATGGTGGAGAACCCCGAAGAGATGAATGAAGAAGAAGGCGACCCGGATGTATATTATATAAGCAGAACGGAAAGCCATATTGATGTAAAAGGTTGGTTGTATGAGTTTGTAAATCTGAGTCTGCCGATGCAGAAGATGTGCAGTGAAGAAGAAATGGGCGGACCAATGTGTAACAAAGAAGTGCTGGAAAAGCTGAAGAAGCTAAACCCGGCCGAAAATGAAATAAAGAACCCCATCTGGAAGGGTCTTGATAAATTAAAAGACAATTAAAAAATAGGTTATGCCAAATCCAAAACGGAGGCACTCACAACAACGCAGTGCGAAAAGAAGAACACATTACAAAGCGGAGAAAGTTACGTTGAGTACTGACAGCACAACCGGTGAAACACATGTTCGTCACCGTGCACATGTTAGTGAAGGTAAACTTTACTACAAAGGCAAAGTGGTAGCTGAAAAAGCTCCTGCCAAAGCGTAATTAGTCAATTGTAATTATAACAGTACTTACCTGCTGCTAATGAAAATTGGATTAGACATGATGGGTGGCGACTATGCTCCACAGGAAGCTGTGAAGGGTGTTGCTGAGTTTTTAAAAACGAATAACCCGTCAGTTCATTTAACGCTAATCGGTGATGAGCAGCAGGTAAAGTCATTTATAGACTTTGACAGTCCGCAAATTTCTATAGTGCATGCACCTGAAGTTATCGGCATGCACGAACATCCCACCAAGGCTCTCAGGGAAAAACCCAAATCTTCCATCAGCATAGGTTTTCATTTATTAGCTTCCGGAAAGATTGATGCTTTTATTAGTGCCGGTAATACAGGTACCATGCTCGTTGGCGCATTATTTAGCATCAAAGCAATTGAAGGTGTACTTCGCCCAACCATTTCTACCGTTGTTCCAAAAGTAACTGGTGGTTATGGTTTGTTATTAGATGTTGGATTGAATGCTGATTGCAAACCGGAGAATTTACTACAGTTTGCTGTATTGGGTAGTTTATATGCGCAAACAATTTTAGGAGTAGAGAATCCAAAAGTTGGTTTGATTAATATTGGTGAAGAAGAAGGTAAAGGAAATATTTTAGCCCAGGCCGCTTATCCCCTGCTGAAAGAAAATAAACAAATCAACTTTATTGGCAATATTGAAGGAAGAGATATTTTCTTTGACAAAGCAGATGTAATGGTTTGCGAAGGATTTACCGGTAATGTAATTCTTAAACTTGCCGAGTCGATGTATGACATTGCCGTTAAGCGCAACCTGCAGGAAGATGAGTATTTTAAGCGTTTCTACTTTGAAAACTACGGTGGCACCCCTGTGCTGGGTGTAAGCAAACCTGTTATTATTGGTCACGGTATTTCTACTGCTGTTGCTTTCAAAAACATGATACATCTTGCCCAAAAGATGATTGAAACAAAGCTGCTTGACAAGATGAAAGACAGTTTTGTAGTAGCATAATTATCCCCAAAAAAAATTTCGTCACTTGTTTTTTGTATAAGAAAGCCTAAATTGTTAACTGATTTCTTAACTGCGATTATAAACTGCTGCTGCGATGGACCTTCAATCCTTACAGGAAAGGATAGCGTTATATAATGATGAACAGGCTTTTAAAGAGCTGTATTATCTCTTTTATAATAAGCTTTTTCACTTCGCATATGCATTTATCAAGAATAAAGAACGGGCCGAAGAAATAACAGAAGATGTATTTATCAATCTCTGGCGCAACCGCTCTCATCTCACCGAAATTAAGAATCTAAAAGTTTATTTATATACAGCAACCAAAAACAGTTCGCTCAATTACATTGCCAAACGGGCACATGAAATTACTACGGCTCCATATGATGATATCTCCATTGATATTGCTGAATATGATGCTACTCCTGAACAAATAATGATAAGTTCGGAAATGCTGAAAAAATTAAATAAAGCAATTGATGAACTTCCTCCCCGCTGTAAGATCATTTTTAAACTGATACGGGAAGATGGGTTACGGTATAAGGAAGTAGCAGAAATTCTCAGCCTTTCAGTAAACACTATTGATGCTCAAATGGCCATTGCTGTAAAAAGGATTGCCATGTCCATTAACCTTGAGTTTAAGAACCTATCCCGCCTTAAAGAATTTATTTCCAAAAAAAATTAGGGTTTCTTTAGTAGATTAATTTGATTTAGCTGTCTTAAGCAGATAGCCAAATTCTGCGAATGAAAGAAAACTTGCTATGGCGATTAATTGCCCGCAAATTATCGGGCGAGGCATCTGCTGAAGAAATTGAACAACTCGGTGAAGTGCTGGGGAATAACCCCCATGCCCAGGTTACCTATGAGGCTCTTTCTTCTTTTTGGGAGCACCCCGTTAAAGAATCAACTCCCGATAACATAGATGAAATTTTTAATACCCATCTTCTTTCCGCAATAAAAGAAGAGGCAAACAGCGAAGACCCCCAAATTATACCGGTATATAAGCGTTTATTGTTAAACAAGGCTTTCAGAGTAGCAGCAAGTGTTACTGTGATTGCCACCATGATTGCAGTCGGCTTTTTGATATGGAAACCCGGCAATAAAGTATTGGCTGCAGAGCCTCCACCCTTACAAAAAATTGAAACTACTAACGGCACTAAAACAAACACTATTCTCCCGGATGGTTCAAAAGTCTGGTTGAACTCAGGGAGTCGTCTCACCTACAAAACCTTCAATAATTCACTTCGTGAAGTAGTGCTGGAGGGTGAAGCTTATTTTGATGTAATTAAAGATCCGAAAAGACCATTTATTGTACACACTAATGTAATCGACATAAAAGTATTGGGAACTGCCTTTAACGTTAAATCATACCCCGATGAAAAAACGGTAGAGGCAAGTTTAGTAAGAGGCTTGATTGAAGTAACCCGGTTGGATAAACCCGATCAGAAAGTGTTACTCCATCCCAATGAAAAGATTACTGTTCTAAAAAAGGCAACCCAGGATATAAGTGCAAAATCACCAGTTAATAATGCACTGAAAGTAAACCCGGTTGAAAATTATAAGATATCCGGTTTTACTTATGCAAAACTGGATAAGTCAGTTATAGAAACTTCCTGGACACAGAACAAGCTGGCGTTTGAAGATATGCCTTTCGATGATTTAGCTGTACAATTAGAAAGATGGTATGATGTTAAAATAAACTTTAGGGATGATAAATCTAAAAAGCTTGTTTTCAGAGGAAGTTTTGTTAACGAAACCATTACTGAAGCAATGGAGGCCCTTAAGCTAAATGGAGACTTTAATTACAAAATCAATAATAATGAAGTTGAAATTTTTACTAACAAATAATACCGGTTAACAACCAGTAAAAAAAAGGACTCCGTTGCAGCGGAATCCCCAAAGGCAAAATAAGAAATCCGGGCATTCCTTAATATGGTTAACCGGTTTCGTTATTTATCACCCTTATAACATGATAAAAGTATGAAAAAATCCAGACTAACGCTTGGGGAAAGTAACCTCCGGCAGAGTACAAAACTTCTACTGATTATGAAAATGATTGCTGCTCTAATTCTTATTGGCACTTTACACGTTTCTGCCGGCGTAAAAGGCCAGAGGATCAGCCTTAAGATGGACCAGACAGAAATCACAAAGGTTCTGAAGGCAATCGAAAAACAAGGTGCTTACCGCTTTCTTTACAACAGCGACATAAAAGGGCTGCGTGATAAAGTTAGCATTGAAACTACCAATGCAGAATTAAGTGAATTTATGCCCAAACTACTTGCAGGAAAAGACCTGGGTTATAAGCTTATTGGTTCAAACCTTGTTGTAATTTATTCATTAAAGGCAATTGCACCCGACATGCGAATTACGGGCCGTGTAACATCCGAAACAGGTGATGGTATTGCAGGAGCCAGTGTAGTTATTAAAGGCACCAAAGGTGGTACTGTTACAGATGCTGCTGGTGGCTTCTCTTTATTAGTACCCGACAACGCAACACTCATTATTTCCGCTGTAGGATACGAAACAGTTGAAATAGGTGTGAGTGGCAGATCTACGGTAAATGCTTCATTAAAACTTTCTACCAAGAAATTGGATGAAGTAGTGGTAATTGGTTATGGCCAAGCAAGTAAAAGAGATCTTACCGGATCAATCGTAAAAATAAGTGGTAAAGAAGTAGCTGACAAACCAAATACCAATCCTGTAGCATCCCTGCAGGGAAAAGTAGCCGGCTTATCTGTAGTTAATAACGGTACTCCTGGTCAGGCTCCTGATATCCGTATCAGAGGTACTGTAAGTATCGGCCAGGTACACCCGTTGTATGTAGTGGATGGTATTTTCAATGATAATATTGATTACCTGAATCCAAACGATATTGAATCAATTGAAATATTAAAAGACCCTTCTTCACTGGCCATCTTTGGTGTTAAAGGTGCCACAGGTGTTATCGCCATTACTACCAAAAAAGCTAAAGCAGGACAGGTAGTCGTAAACTTCAACACAACATTTGGTTTTAAGAAATTAGTTGATAAAATTAAATTAGCTGATGCCGCTACCTTCGCAACATTGTTTGCAGAAGAAAATGCTAATAATGGAGTAGCTACTCCTGATTATTCAGCATTAACTGCCAATACAGACTGGATTGATGCTGTAACCAGAACCGGTAAATTTAATACGAATAACCTAAGCGTTTCCGGAAGTACTGAGAAAAACAGATTTACTCTTGGATTTGGCTATACAAAAGATGAAGGAATCATTAAAAAAGAACAACTGGAAAAACTTCAGTTATCATTTAATGATGAATTTAAATTAAGTAAAGCACTAAAAGTAGGTGTGGTATTTAATACTACCCGTATTAAATATCCTTATGATGCGACATCTATTCTGGACGATGCACGTAAAGTAATGCCACAAATTTCAGCTGCAACAAAATCATTTAAACTACAAGATCCTTACAGTGGCGATAGTGTAACAAGAAATATCTACTCTGGTTTGGATAACGCATTGCAAAATTCCGGCGTTGTTAACCCGTTACTCCGGGTACAAAATGAATGGGATAAGGTCATAAATATGGAATACAGATATGTAGGAAGTGTTTATGCGGAATTGAATTTCCTCAAGTATTTTAATTTCCGTTCTACTTTCTATGCTGATATCAGCAATATAAACAAGAGACAATACACGCCTCTTTATTATGCTTATGACCCCTTAATAAATTCACCGTATTTGTATAGCAGCAGAACCAGCTTGCAGGAAAATGATAATGACTACAGAAAGTTTCAACAAGATGAAATCCTAACCTTCAAAAAGTCATTTGGAGATCATAATATAACTGCAATGGGGGGTTTTACAACCTATTATTTTGGAGAGTTTCAAAGGCAAACACTGGTGAGACAAGGAACAGAAGCAACAAGTCTCCCCATACCTAACGATAAAAGGTTCTGGTATGTTAGTAACGGATTCGGTGCTGTGGTAGATCCTACAAACACCAATTCATTTCAGGGTGAATATTCAACAGTTTCATTACTTGGAAGGATTCTATACAACTATAAAGGGAAGTATTATTTAAACGCTTCAATTAGAGATGATGCATCTTCTCAGCTCCCTCCAAACAACCGTCTCCAGGCTTTTTGGGCAGTAGGTGCTGCCTGGGAGTTAAGTAAAGAGGATTTCATGCAATCACAAAAAATCTTTGATTTTGTAAAACTAAAAGGTTCTTACGGAGTATTGGGTAATCAAAGTACTCCTAATGTAAATGATCGTAATAATTATTACCCCTATTACCCAAATCTACTTACAGGAACAAATGCTGTCTTTGGAACGAATATTTTCAATGCAGCCCAGGATGCTTATAAGGTAAGTAATAATTTGCATTGGGAAACAGTACATCGAGGTGAAATTGGGGTTGAATTAAATGCTTTTAAAAACAGACTCCATTTTGAAGCAAATTATTTTAATAAAACAACCAAAGACTTAATGACTTATATAAGCTTGGGAGCTTTAGGTTTAAAAGATGAATTAACAAATGGTGGTAGCCTGAAAAATTGGGGAGAAGAGTTTACGGCATCATGGAACCAAAATATCAACAGAGATTTTTCTGTTAATCTGGCGGGTAATATTACTTTCCTTAAAAATAAAGTACTTAGCCTGTCTCCGGATCTTCCTGGTGGTGTTATCATAAGAGGCTTCCAAAATAACGGTTCGGCAGAAAGCAGAACACTCGTTGGACAACCGATTGGATCCTTTTATGGCTACGTAGTTGAAGGTATCTATCAAAGTTATGCTGATGTCTTAAAATCTCCAGTGGCTTCTGCAGTGGGTTCTTATGGCCCTGGTGATTTTAAATTTAAAGATGTAAATGGTGATGGCGTTATCACTCCGGATGACAGAACTGTAATTGGAAACCCAACACCCAAATTTACATACGGTACCAATATTACTTTAAACTACAAAGGATTATCATTAAGTGTTGATATGGGTGGTGTATATGGTAACCAAATTTTCAGAACCTGGGGATCGTTAGAATCACCATTCCAGCGTGTTAACTATTCTGCCGACAAGATTGACAGATGGCATGGTGCAGGTACATCCAACTGGGTTCCAATAATCAGCCAGGCTCATCGCTTTAATTATAACGGTTCCACTTACAATATCGAAGACGGTAGTTATTTCCGAATCAGGAATCTTCAGTTGGGATACAACTTTGATCAGAAACTTATATCAAAATATAAAATTAAAAATCTGAGAATTTTTGTTAACGTACAAAACATGAAAACCTGGAAAAATAATTATGGTTATACAGCAGAATATGGTGGTGACGGAACAGCATTTGGATATGATAATGCTGGAGGTGCAATCCCCGTGGTTACAACAATGGGTTTAAATGTAACTTTTTAATTATTAAAGCTTAAATTTTTAAGATATGAAAAAACTAATTAAAATAACCTGGGGCTTAATCCTGATCATCCCCATGCTAATCGTTATCAACGGCTGTAAAAAGTTTCTTGACAGGAAACCGTTAACTGCCACACTTGGTGATTTAAACCAGGGAACATTAGAAGCACAAAGTCTTGGTTTATATAATACATTAAGATCTTATGCGGGTTTCTCAACATTACCATGGCTTGATTTCAATAGTATTCGTGATGATGATGCTCAAAAAGGAAGTAGTACTACAGATGGAGCGGAGATTAATGCTGAATTTGAAACATTCCAGTACACTAAAGATGATTGGGCTACTAATACTTATTGGAATGATCACTATTATATGATCAATCTTACCAATAGGGAAATCTACTTTGCAGATTCATTGAAAGTCACCGACGATGCGTCGCTTAGGAATGTGGGTGAGGCTTATTTCTTTAGAGCTTATTCTTTTTTTGAATTAGTAAAAGCCTACGGTGAAGTACCTAAAATAGATTTCTATTACACCAAATCAGCGGATGGGATCAGGGCTAAATCACCGGTAGATTCAATTTATGCTTTAATCGACAAAGACCTTGCTAAAGCGGTTCAATATCTCCCATTATCATGGGCTGTTGGTGGTGTCAATACCTACCCAGGACGTTTAACAAGAGGTGCTGCCAATACATTATGGGCTCAAACACATATGTACCGTGCTGGTGTTGCTGGTATAGGTATTGGAACTCCTTCAACTCACTACCAGGCTGTGCTTCAGCTTTGCAATGCAGTTATTAATTCCGGGCAGTATTCTCTTTCTACAAAGTTTACAGATATATGGAAGGATGGATTAAATGGCAATGGTAAAAATGGTCCCGAATCAATTTTTGAAATGCAGGCAAACATTGGTAAAGATGGAACCAATTACAATGGTGTTCAATGGGGTACTTCTCAGAATGTTCGCCGGGGTGGTGCTACCAATGATTGGAATCTGGGATGGGGATGGAACACTCCAACTCAAAAATTGGAAACCGACTGGGATAACACCGATCCCAGAAAAAGAATGACAATATTATATTCTGGTCAGTCTGATGGTGGTCCTGACCAGGGTGGTTATGGCGCTACATTACCAGCCTACAATCCGGGTACAGCATTAGATCAACCATACTGGAGTAAGAAAGTTTATTCTGATCCGGAAATGAGAAAATTCACTGGTGAGATAGGACCTTCCGGTGGTGCAGACTGGATCAATCACCGCATATTCCGCTATGCTGATGTTATATTAATGAAAGCAGAGGCCGCCAATGAATTAGGTGATGGGGCTACAGCAGAAGCAATGCTTGAATTAATTCGTGCAAGAGCAAGAGGCACTGGTAGTTCTTTACCTCATATTGCTTTCACCAGTCAATCGCAAATGCGTACAGCTATCAAGAACGAGCGACGTTGGGAATTTGCAATGGAAGGTTATCGTTTCCACGATTTAGTAAGATGGGGCGATGCAATCAGTAATTTAAGTAGCCTCGGTTATACCAACAGGTGTCGTTACTATCCTATTCCTCAAAAAATAATTGATTTATCCGGCGGCGTTTTGAAGCAAAACCCTGAATGGTAATAAAATTTTAATTACATCATTTAAAAAAGTGTAACAATGAATTATTCAATTAGAATTATCAAAGCCGCAGCTTTCTTTATAGCGATCTTAGTATTAGGGTCGGCCTGTAAAAAACTAAGCCGTCCTGCATTGGGTGATTACCCGCAGGATGCCAACCCTCCGGGTGGCCCATTAAAATTTTATGCAGCATTTGATGGTACTACCACCAATCCCTTAATGAATGCAGTTGACAGCATCAGGGCTAATTTCCCTTCCAGTAACCCTTTAACATCTGTTACCGGTATAAATGGAAAAGCTGTACAGGGTAAAGGATTAAGTGGCCCGGCAATTAAATATCCTTCAGCCAATGATTTTGCAAAATCATCCAGCATGACTATGGCATTTTGGGAAAAGGAAACCGGTGTTCCGCAATCTGCCGATGGTCCCCAATTTGTAATGTCATTGTTTGATAAAGATTTCTGGCATAACAGTGGTATCTTCTTATTGTTTGACCATACAGGTGCCGGTTCAACTGCTGATTCAGCAGCTGTAACCTTAGCTATTAAGGATAACTGGTTTGTCTTTCATAATAAAGACAGGATACCAAAAATATATGATCAGCAATGGCATCACATGGCATTTGTATATGATGCTTCCACTTCTACACTTACAACTTATATAGATGGACAAGCATTAACAGGATTATCTAAAGATGCAACCAAGCTTGATGGATTAAGTGGAGCACTTAATTTCAATTTGAGCAATGTATCAAACCTGGTAATTGGGGGTTGGAATAAACATGCCGGATTAGATGGCCCGGGTGATGACTGGATCAAATCATTCCCTGGTTCGCTTGACCAGTTCAGGTTATACGGTAAAGCACTTTCGGCATCTGAAGTGCAGGCACTGTTTAACAGCAAACTTTAGCAGTAGTTTTGGGTCATAAATTAAGGGTTGCCAATTGTGCAACCCTTTTTTCTCATATTACTTGATTTTACGGCATCTTCAGATTAGTAATGATATCATGAAAAAGATTGTTGCCATACTAATTAAAAGCAGAACAATTATAACATCGTCTTTAATTGTTTGTGCTGTTTTCTTTCTTACCATGTGTATGGATAAAAAAGAAACAGGTAGCGAAAAAAAAATTGAGTATAAAGATTTCGCCGGTTCTGAATCCTGTAAGAGCTGCCATAAAAACATTTACGATACGCATATTAACACAGCTCATTATCACACTTCTGAATTACCCACTGCAAAAAGCATTAAAGGAAATTTTGAACCCGGCAGTAATTTCTTTCCTTATGATAATGGAAGTTATACCGCAATAGAAAAAACAGACAGCGGTTTTTTCCAGGTTGAGTATTTTGGTATTAAAGAAAGGCAAAGACATCCTTTTGATATTGTAACCGGCTCTGGTACAAAAGGGCAAACTTACTTATGGTGGGACACTAATAAATTATTTCAATTACCTATCACCTATTTCACACAGGCTCATCAATGGTGTAATAGTCCTGGCTTCCCTGAACGTGCAGTTTTTAAACGCATCATCACTTCCCGCTGTCTTGAATGTCATTCCACTTTTATCAGTAAAACTTCTCCTCCTGAAGTACCAAGAGAAGACTTTGATAAAAAGACCATCATATATGGAGTTGATTGTGAAAGATGTCATGGTCCGGCTGCTGAGCATGTAAATTATCAAACACAACATCCAAAGGATAGCACCGCAAAATTTATTATCAATCCTGCTAAATTTACCCGTCAGCAAAGTTTGGACTTATGTGCACTGTGCCATGGAGGAAGTCTGCAAAAAACAAAACCTTCTTTCAGCTTTGTTGCCGGAGATAAATTATCCGATTTTTTTACCTGGGATACAACAGTACAAAGTGCGGCAAATATTGATGTTCACGGCAACCAGTTAGGGTTGCTTAAATTTAGTCAGTGTTTTATACAAAATAACAGTTTAACCTGCACTAGTTGTCATAACCCGCATCAAAATCAAAAAAATGAATTGACAGTATTTTCTCAAAAATGCATGGGCTGTCACAATAAGGAGCATAATAATTTTTGCACTGTAAAAGTTGATGAAAAAATTTTACAAAATAATTGTATTGATTGCCATATGCCAAAGCAGGCTTCTACTGCTATTGCAGTATTTTTGCCGGGCCAATCGGTATTAACCCCTTCATTAATCCGTACACACTTAATAAAGAAATATCCTGAAGAAACCGCTAAATATTTGTCCTCTTTAAAACATGCCGAAAAATAATAAACTGATAGAATGATGTTGAATAAGTATTTTTTTGGGATTTTTCTTAGTGTAATTATTTTTAGTAGCTGCCAGAAAAAAAAATCGCTGTTTAGCAGCCTGCCCTCATCTCAAACACATATTGATTTTACCAATAAGCTGGCAGAAAATGAACACCTGAGTATCCTTTACTATCTCTATTACTACAATGGCGGTGGTGTTTCCATTGGCGATATTAACAATGACGGGCTACCTGATATTTATTTTACCGCTAATAATAAAGGAGGAAATAAGCTTTATTTAAATAAAGGCAATTTTGTTTTTGAAGATATAACGCAGTCAGCCGGTGTGGCCGGCACTTCAGATTGGTGTACCGGTGTAACTATGGCTGATGTAAATGGTGATGGCTTATTGGATATTTATGTTTCAACGGTAAGCAATCGTTATGGTTTAAAAGGCCACAATGAACTTTATATCAACCAGGGGAATAATAAGTTTAAAGAAAGCGCTGCGGAATATGGATTGAATGCTTCCTGCTTTACTACACAAACTGTTTTCTTTGACTACGATCATGATGGTGATCTGGATTGCTACATCTTAAATCAATCACACCATCCGCATGAAAATATTACAGATACTTCCAATCGTCATACTTACGATAGTTTATCCGGTGATCGTTTATACCGCAATGATCTTAATACTCCGGCAAAGAAATTTACTGATGTATCCAAGCAAGCGGGTATCTATCAAAGTAACTTAGGTTATGGTTTAGGGATTGCCGTGGCTGATTTTAATAACGATGGTTGGGAAGATATTTATGTAGGTAACGATTTTCATGAAAACGATTATTACTATTTGAATAACCATAATGGAACTTTTACTGAAAGCGGAGCCAAACATTTTGGTCATTATAGCCGCTTCAGTATGGGAAATGATGCAGCTGATTACAACAATGATGGGCAAACGGATATTGTAACAGTTGACATGCTTCCCCCCGATGAAAAAATATTAAAAACCTATGGAAGCGATGAGAATGCTGATATATATAAAGTAAAACTGGAGATTAACGGATACCAGCATCAGTCTTCTAAAAATTGTTTACAACGCAATAATGGTAACGGAGTAAGTTACAGCGAAACATCGCTCATCAGTGGTATGGCTGCTACAGACTGGAGCTGGTGCCCACTGTTTGCTGATCTTGATAATGATGGCAATAAAGATTTACTCATCACCAGCGGCATTGTTAAGCGACCTGTTGACCTGGATTATGTTCGATTTGCATCTGATCTAAAGCTAAAGGGAATGGATCGAACCACCAAGTTTGATAAAACTGCCATTGATGCCATGCCTTCCGGCGAATCACATCCGTATTTGTACAAAGGCGATGGTCAGCTGAAGTTTGCAGATATGAGCAAAGACTGGGGCACCGGCGATATGAAAGGATTTTACAACGGTGCCGCTTATGCTGATCTGGATAATGATGGTAATCTTGATATTGTGATCAATGCCATCAACTCCCCTGCTGTTATTTTAAAAAACAATTCCCCTAAAAAGAATTATCTCTCCATCAATTTTAAAGGTGATGACATGAATACCTTTGGAATTGGATGCAAAGCATACCTGTTCCAGGGTAAAAAAATTCAATACCAGCAATTGATGGCTACCCGTGGCTTTGAATCCTCGTCTGATTTAAAATTACATTTTGGTTTAGGTGATAGCGCCGTTGTTGACAGCGCATTGATCATTTGGCCCAATCAAAAATACCAGGTGATTCATAAACCTGAGATCAACAAAACAATTATCGTATCAGAAAAAAATGCCGCCGGTGTTTTTGATTACAACGCATATTTCCCGCCAGCAAAAGAAGCATTAGAAGATATTAGTGCTAACATAAATTGTAAATGGAAACACACTGAGAATGATTTTCTCGATTACAATGTGCAATACCTTATTCCGCACAGTGAATCAACAAGAGGGCCAAAGATTGCTGTGGCAGATGTAAATAAAGATGGATTAGATGATTTTTATGCCTGTGGTGCCAAAGGCCAGCCGGGTGCAATGATGATTCAGCAACCGGATGGAACATTTAAACAATCAGATACTGCTTTCTTCAATCAATTCAGGATTTGTGAAGATGTGGATGCAAAATTCTTTGATGCAAATGGTGATGGCTATCCTGATTTATGGGTGGTGAGTGGTGGCAATGAAATGCCTGCTAATGAAATTGCCAGTGCTGATCATCTTTTTATTAATGACGGAACGGGTCATTTTATTATTGGCAAAGGTGATGTTCCTCATCTATATGAAAACAAATCATGCATTGCTACCGCTGATATAGATAAAGATGGAGATATGGATGTTTTTGTTGGCTTTCTTTCTGATCCCAATAAATATGGTATTCCGCAAAGTTCTTACCTGTATTTAAATGATGGAAAAGGCAAATTCACTATCGCTGACTCAAAGATTATGAACCTCATCAATATCGGCATGGTAACCTCAGCAACATTTACTGATATCAACAACGATGGCTGGCCCGATTTAATTGTGGCAGGTGAATGGATGCCGGTAAAAGTATTCATCAATAATAAAGGAAAGTTTACTGAACAGGATATACAACAATCAACCGGTTTATGGCAAAGTTTATATGCCACAGATGTAAACGGAGATGGTAATATTGATTTGCTTGCCGGTAACTGGGGGCACAACAATAAATTTTATTCAGGCAAAAATGGCCCGCTTAAATTATATGTAAGCGATTTTGATCACAATGGTTCTCTTGAACAAATTATGTGCTATACCGTTGATGGTAAAGAATATCCTTTCCTTGCCAAAGATGAATTAGAAAGATCATTACCGGTATTAAAGAAAGCCTATTTGAAATATAGCGATGTAGCAGGTAAAACTGTTGACTATATCCTGTATGATTTATTTAAAAATTATACCGAATTAAAAGCAGAGGTATTAGGATCATCTGTATTTATTAATGATGGCAAAGGAAACTTTACCCGCAAAGATTTGCCTGAGTCTTTACAATTGGCACCAATCTTCTCTTTTACAGATTTAACAAATATGAATAAAAATGGTTGGTTAGCTTGCGGTAACTTTTACGATGTAATTCCTTACGAAGGAAGATATGATGCACAGCAGCCCACCATTTTCAACTACAACAAAACTGATAACGCTTTACATTACCAATCGCAACTGGCAGCAATAAAAGGGCAGGCAAGAGATGTTAAATGGATTACTGTTGCCGGCGGCAAAAAGATAATGGTAATGGCATTCAATAATCAACCCTTAACCTTTTTAAAACCATCAGATGAAAAATAAATCAGCTAATCAATCAGGAATCTTTGCAATCATTATTTTATTAGGAATGATTGCATTGTCCTGCAACTGTTCAAAAAAATCAAAATCATCGGGCAATCCCGTAACCCCTCCTCCCACTCCTGCAGCTACCGCTAACTGGTGGATGACAAGAGGTGATCAAGCTGTTTTATTAGAAAAACAATCAGCAATATCATTTACAAGCACAACCAACAGTAATTCCACCATAGAAGTTGACAGCACTATAAGTTTTCAAAGTATTGATGGATTTGGTTATACTTTAACCGGTGGCAGTGCTTATGTTATCAATAAACTTTCATCTGCAGATAAGGCTGCTTTGCTGCAGGAGTTGTTTGGCAAAACCGGAAATTCATTAGCCATCAGTTACCTGCGCATCAGCATTGGCGCATCTGATTTAAACAGTGAAGTATTTAGTTACGATGATATGCCATCAGGACAAACAGATGTTTCACTCAATAATTTCAATTTGTCAAAAGATACAATTGATGTAATTCCATTACTAAAAGAAATTATTGCCATTAATCCTGCTATTAAAATCCTTGGTTCACCATGGAGCCCTCCTGTATGGATGAAAACTAATGGCAGTAGTGCCGGTGGAAGTTTACAGACTCAGTATTATGCAGCCTATGCTCAATACTTTGTAAAATATATACAGGCAATGAAAGCAAATGGCATTACTGTGGATGCTATCACTATCCAAAACGAACCGGAGAATGCAAATAACAATCCCAGCATGTTGATGAATGCGAATGAACAGGCTGATTTTATTAAAAACAATTTAGGTCCTGCTTTTCAATCAGCAGGTATTAATACCAAGATCATTTTATTTGATCATAATTGTGATCATCCAAATTATCCGCTTACTATATTAAATGATGCAGCCGCCAAACCATATATAGACGGGTCAGCATTTCATTTGTATGTGGGTGATATCAGTGCTCTATCATCTGTTCATAATGCCTATCCTGATAAGAAACTTTATTTCACTGAGCAATGGACTGGTGCCAATGGTACATTCAGCGGCGATCTTCAATGGCATATAAAAAATGTGATCATTGGTTCCGTACGCAACTGGAGCAGTGTAGCATTGGAATGGAACCTGGCCAGTGATGCCAGTTATAATCCGCATACACCCGGTGGATGTACTGAATGTAAAGGCGCATTAACCATAAGCAGTGGCGTAAGCAGAAATGTTTCCTATTACATCATCGGGCATGCTTCCCGTTTTGTGCCACCCGGTTCAGTACGTATTCAAAGTAATAATATAGCCGGTGTTCCTAATGCAGCATTTCTAACTCCTGATGGCAAGAAAGTAGTAATTGCTGTAAATGAGAGTACTGCTGCACAAAGTTTTAATATAAAATATAAAGGACAAATTGCTGTTACTTCCCTGCCAGCCGGAGCGGTGGCAACCTTTGTTTGGTAAAATAATTGGTGTTAAAAAAGATAAGACAGTCAGTTGATTGTTTTGCTTATAAAATATGTTATATGAAAGGAATAAGAATAAATATTACTTTATTCGGAGGATTGATATTGTTTTCGATCAGTTGTAAAAAAAACAGCTCATCTCCACCACCTGGCAAGCCCGTAGCAGCTATATTGGTGCGGATTGACAATGTTGCCTTTATTGATAACATGTATAATGTGGGAGTACAGCCGGTAATTACCATAAAGTTTTCCGAACCATTACAAACAAGTTCGGTTGCTTCGGCTGTAAAATTTCAGGATGGATCTGGTAGTGATATTGGATTCAATTCATCACTGCAAAGCAAAGACTCATTGCTGGTTATTCAACCCAATTCAAAATTAGCTTATATCTCAAAATATAAATTCAGCATCAGCACAACACTCAAGTCTGCTTCCGGCGGAGCTTTTACTACTCCGGTTGATAATAGTTTTCTTACAAAAATTGATTCCACTCCAAAATTTCCTGTAATAAGTGATGATAGTTTATTAACGGTAGTACAAAAACAAACTTTCAAATACTTCTGGGACTTTGGTCATCCTGTATGTGGTATGGCAAGAGAACGGAATGCTGATTTAACTACCGTTACTACTGGTGGATCAGGATTTGGTATTATGGCTACACCTGTTGCTATCAATCGTGGTTTTATTACAAGAGCCGATGGTTTAGCAAGATTGCAAACAATTGTGGGCTTCTTAAAAAATACGGCTCCTAAATTTCATGGTGCATTTTCACATTGGATGAATGGGAACACCGGGGCGGTAATTCCTTTTGGCGTGAATGATGATGGAGCCGATATTGTAGAAACTTCTTACCTGATGGCAGGTTTGCTTACGGCACGACAATTTTTTGATGGAGCAGATGTTGCCGAAACAACTTTGAGAAGTGATATTAATGCTTTATACAATGCGGTGGAATGGGATTGGTTCAGGCAAAATGGTAAAAACGTTTTGTACTGGAACTGGAGTCCCAATACCGGCTTTGCCGTAAATGTTCCTGTACAGGGCTGGAATGAAACGTTAATTACTTATGTAATGGCTGCATCATCACCAACACATTCCATTCCAAAAGCAGTATATGATAGTGGGTTTGCACGGAATGGAGCAATGGTTAATAATAATACTTACTATGGATATAAGCTTTCTTTAGGCCCGGCTTATGGCGGGCCACTTTTCTTTTCACACTATTCCTTTATGGGAATTAATCCAAATGGTTTAAGCGATGCCTATGCGAATTATCAAACTCAAACTATCAATCATTCTTTAATCAATTATGAATATTGTAAAGCCAATCCCAAAAATTATTATGGCTACAGTAATCTTTGCTGGGGCTTAACCGCCAGTGATGTGCAGGGCAGCTATAATGCCAATTCACCCACTAATGATGTTGGCGTTATAACCCCAACTGCAGCCATTTCGTCTTTACCTTATACACCAGCGCAAAGTATGAACACACTAAAATTCTTTTACTATACACTGGGCGATAAAATATGGAAAGACTATGGATTTACAGATGCTTTTTCTTTAAACAGTCAATGGTATGCAAGTTCATTTCTTGCTATTGACCAGGGACCAATAATTGTGATGATTGAAAATTACCGAAGCGGATTAGTATGGAATTTATTCACCAGTTGCCCGGAAGTAAAAGCAGGAATGAAAAGTATAGGATTTAGTGCCCCTTATTTATAAATACTAAGAAGAATGAAAAGAATTATTTCAGCAAGTATTGTACTCTTTTTTTTAGCAGCATGTCAGTCGCCTGCGCAAAAGAAAGAGACATCCGTTGTAAAACCGGCACAGATAAGTGATAGTGCTTTATTGGATTCAGTTCAGTATTACTCCATCAGATATTTTACAGATGGTGCTGAGCCCACCAGTGGTTTAGGAAGAGAACGTTTTCATGCGGACAATATTTATCCTGATAATGATAAAAATGTAGTTACCAGCGGAGGTAGTGGTTTTGGAGTAATGGCTTTGATCGTTGCAATAGACAGAAAATTTATTTCCCTGGAAGAAGGATTACAACGATTAGAAAAAATTGTCCATTTCTTAGAAACATCCGATCGTTTTCGTGGTGCATTTCCGCATTGGTGGAATGGTGAAACGGGTAAAGTAAAACCATTCGGACAAAAAGATAATGGCGGCGACATCGTAGAAACATCTTACATGATACAGGGACTGCTTTGTGTTCGCCAGTATTTAAAAGATGGTAATGAAAGCGAAAAAGCATTAGCAGCCCGTATTGATAAACTTTGGAAAGAAGTAGAATATGACTGGTATCGTCACGGTCAAAATGTTTTATACTGGCACTGGAGTCCCGATTATCAATGGGAAATGAATTTCCCCATCAGGGGTTATAATGAATGCATGATCGCATACATACTGGCAGCATCCTCTCCTACGCATGGAGTACCTGCTGAGGTATATCACGAAGGATGGGCTGAAGGAGGAAAGATAATGCAGCATCATGCATCATTGGGATTTCCATTAAGGTTACGTTACCAGGGTAATCCTCCCAATGGTGCTCCATTATTTTGGTCACAATATTCTTATCTCGGTTTAGACCCACATGGCCTGAAAGATCAATACACTGATTACTGGAAAGAGAACACCAGCCAGGCAATGATCAATTACACCTGGTGTACGGTCAATAGTTTAAAGTATAAAGGTTATGGAGAAAACAACTGGGGACTAACTGCCAGTTATTCAGTAAAAGGGTATGCAGCACATGCACCCAATCCTAATGATGATCTCGGTGTCATCTCTCCTACTGCAGCATTAGCAGCTATGCCTTATACACCTGATAAATCCATCGCTGCCATGAAACACTGGTATTATGATATGCATGATAAACTGTGGGGCCAATATGGTTTTTATGATGCGTTTAGTGAAACGGATAATTGGTATTTACCAAGATATCTTGCCATTGACCAGGGACCAATACCAGTAATGATTGAAAACTACCGTAGCGGTTTGCTGTGGAAACTGTTTATGAGCTGTCCTGAAATACAGGATGGATTAAAGAAGTTAGAGTTTGAAAGTCCCTACGTTAAGAAGTAACCAGTTTCCCGGATATGGATGCGTTATCAGAAAATGTTTTTTTGTACTTTAAAGGGTTCATATTATAATAGTTAAGAAACTGGCGATTGAAATTGGAGATGTTATTATAGCCACATTCAAAACAAATTTTTGTAACCGGCATTTCTGTTTCAATAAGAAGCTTAGCTGCTTTTTGTAAACGCATTTCCTGTAAAAACCCTGAAAAGGTTTTTCTTGTTCTTAATGAAAAAAATCTTGAAAAAGCATTAGTATTCATTTGCGCCACTTCTGCTGCTTCAGCCAAATTGATTTCTTTGGAAAGATTAGCGGTAACCCAACTAAATACATTGCACAGCCTGGTTGATTCTTTTTCGTTATAACCAATATAAGGAGCATGAGTAATTTTCTGTGCCTCCCTTTTTGCTGTAGCAATATCCAGCAACATCTCCGTTAAACATATCCATCTTTTAAGTCCCTGCATTGATACAATATCATACAGTTTATTGCTGATAACCTGATTGGTTTTACCCTTTATTTCGAGGCCGTAAACTGCCTCTTCAAAAAGCTTATTCAGCAGATATGATTCAGGAAGCTTTAAAAAATCATTTCCCAATGACTCCGGTGAAAAATGAATAACAATTGATTTAGCCCTCAGTTCCGAACCATCTGCATAATAATTATCATCGTTTTTATAGGTATGAGGAATATTAGGTCCTAAAAAAGCCAAATTACCCGGCATAAAATCAGACACATGATCCCCAATAAACCTTTTGCCAGTGCTTTCCGTAACCAGTACGATCTCCATCTCCGGGTGATAATGCCAGGGTGTGGGATAATAATGGTAGTCAAAGTATTTAACCACAAATGATTCATCTTTCTCTTTGGGCAAATGTTCGAGTGCTGGTTTCATATCAGGAAGACTTTATACGTTTATACCATAAATTTATTGAAACTGTCCAGAATTTTGCTAAAAAAGTACAGGTTTTAACCTGATAAGATGTGGTTTATTGTCTCAGCTTCCGATAGTTTAGTGGCAGAATGTTGAGTAACCGACCAGTTATTTCTCTTCATTCCTTATTTCATTCTCTAACAATTCAAAACTGCTGTTTATGAAAAAACGATTGCTTACGCTTATCAAAACTGCTTTGATGGTATGCGTTTTATTATGCTTATGCCGCAACACATTGCAGGCAGCCACTCCCAGGGAAAAATTAAATCCATTTGCCCAAGTAGTGGTAAAAGGTACTATTAAAGACCAGGAAGGTAATGCACTTGCCGGAGCTACTGTTTCACAAAAAGGCGATAGAAATCCAGTGGTGGCTAATGACAAGGGCGAATTTACCATTACTGTAGATGACAATGCTACATTGGTAATCTCATTTGTTGGTTTCGAAACTCAGTCCATTGAACTAAATGGGCGAAAAGAAATTAATGTGATAATGGCGAGGCAAACAATCAGTAATACAGAAGTAGTAGTTACTGCGCTTGGTATTCGAAAAGAAAAAAATAAAATTTCCTATGCCACACAGGAAGTAAAAGGTGCATCACTTGAAAAGGCGCCTGAATCAAACGTTGCTAATAACCTCGTAGGCAAAGTGGCCGGGTTAAATATTATTACCAAAACAAACTTGTTTGAAAATCCAGAGATATTACTCAGGGGGGCAGCCACATTAGTTGTTATTGATGGTGTACCTACTAATAAAGACAACTTTGATTTCTGGAACCTTAATGCGAACGATATTGAGAGCATAAACGTATTAAAAGGTACTGCCGCTGCTGCATTATACGGAGCACTTGGTATTAATGGAGCTATCATGATCACTACTAAAAAAGGTAAGTCAGGAGCAAAAGGTGTAGAAGTTACCTATAATACCACTACACAATTTCAAACTGGATTTTTGAAGATACCCAAAACACAGGATCAGTATGGTATGGGATATGGAGGTTATTATGCATTTATTGATGGAAAAAGCGGCGGTGGATGGGCTGATGACTACGGATATGTATGGGGGCCAAAACTAAACGTAAAAAACTCAGCCAATCCCAGTGGATATGAAGAGTATCCCCAATACAACAGTCCTTATGACCCAAACAATACTTATCCCTTTACACAGGGCGGATATAGTGATGTAAGTCATTACAAACCTTTACCATGGATTTCAAGAGGGAAAAACAACCTGAAAAACTTTTTAAACAATGAACTGATAACAACACATAATGTTGCCATAGCCGGGAAAAATGAAAATGCAGATTATCGTATTTCGCTTACACATATGTATCAAAAAGGCCAAGTACCTAATACTAAACTTAACTCCACTACAGTAACAATATCAGGAGGATTAAAAGTAACCAACAAATTCAAATTAGAATCAACACTTTCATACAACAGGCAATACACGCCAAATTATCCGCAAACAGGATATGGCGCTAATAACTTTTTTTATAATATCCTTTTATGGATGGGGCCAGATGTTGATATAAGAAACTTGAGAAATTACTGGCAGCCTGCAGGAGGTCGTTTTGATAATCAGTCTAATTCTTTTATCAATTATGGTGTAAAAAATGTTCAGCAGTTTAATTATAACTATACATGGTATAACAACCCATGGTATCTTGCTTATGAAGCATTAAATGGATATACTAATGATGTAATTACAGGACAAGTAAATGGCACTTATGATTTCACAAAAGATTTGTCTTTATTTGTACGCAGTGGTGTTATTACCAACAGTTCTCTTTCATCACTTAAAACACCAAAAAGCTATATTTATTATGGTAATGGTGAATTTGACGGAAACTACAGTGAAAAAAGATTAACTAATTTCCAGATTGTAACCGATGCCTTACTTACTTACAAAAAAACTTTTTTAAGAAATTTCAATGCAACCGTTTCTGTAGGCGCAAGCAGTAGATATACCTCAGCTAATAATCTTAACTCCCAAACCAATGGCCTGAATGTTCCGGTTAATTATAATTTGGGCAATTCAAAAGGAGCAGTAGTAACCACCAACAGGAGTGCTGAAAAAAAGGTAAATAGTGCCTTTGGTTACGTTGATGTAGATTATAAAAAAATGATATTCGTAGGATTTACCGGGCGGAACGATGCAACTACTACATTACAGAAACCAAACAATTCCTATTTCTACCCTTCTGCATCTATAGGAGTAATACCCACTTCAATGATTAAATTCCCTGATGTCATTTCTTATATAAAATTCAGAGGTTCCTGGGCAAAGGTCTCCACTGACAATATAACTCTGTACAACGACTTTTACAGGGATTGGTATGCAACTACTCCTGTTTACGAAACGGGTCCAAGATGGAATGGGAATAATGCTTCTTTGAATTTACCAGGAGCATTAATACAAAGTAACATCAGGCCAAATACAACAATATCCCAGGAGTATGGAGCCGAACTGCGTTTTTTAAAGAACCGTATAGGTATTGACTTTACATACTTTACATATATTGATAAAGACTTTGCAAAAGCTACACCCATTTCATCTGCTTCGGGATATAACAGCTTATTTGTAAACTCAGATAAATTTAACCGAAAGGGGATAGAACTGGTACTTTCTGCAACCGCTGTAAAAACAAAGGATTTCAGATGGGATATGACAGCCAATTACAGTACTGTACATACATATGTAAAAGAATATTTTGGAGGCGAAAAAATAAGAGATGGAATTAAAATAGGCGAACGTACTGATGTATTCCGTGGATGGGATTGGGAACGCAGTCCTGATGGAAAGATCGTTTATTTCAACAATATTGGATTTCCAAAATACATTGACCATGTAGTAAACATAGGGCGTACAGATGCTGACTTTATTTTTGGTATCACTAATAATTTTTCTTACAAAAATTTGAGTATCAGTTTTTCGTTTGATGGGCGCATTGGCGGTGTAATGTATAATGGGCTTGAGCAGAAATTATATGAAGGAGGTATGCACCCTGCTACAGCAAACTCATACAGAGATGATTCCTATGCTGGTAAGGCCACATATACAGGTGATGGACTAGTGATTACATCTGGTGAAGCGGTTTACGATGTGCAGGGAAATATTATTTCTGACTCAAGAAAATTTGCTACCAACACCACTAAAGTAAAATATTTTGATTGGGTTAATGCTACGTATGTAAATGGCATACCCGGAGCTAATATGTATAAAAGATCTTTTGTTAAGTTGAGAGAAGTGGTGCTTTCGTACAATTTTCAACCCAAACTATTAAAGAAAACACCTTTTACTGCAGCAAGCGTTTCCGTAACAGGAAGAAATCTATTGCTTTTTACCAATGTTCCATTTATGGACCCGGATGGGTATTCAGGTTTATCACTGGCTGAGCCTACTTACAGGAATATTGGAGTTAATCTTAACCTTAAGTTTTAAAAATTACAATTATGAAAAAAATATTGTTATATACAACCATAGGGCTTTTGCTTATTAATATAAGCAGTTGTAAAAAATACAGCGATTTTCAATCGAACCCCAATCAGCCTTCGGATGCAACACCGGCATTACTGCTTACAAATATTTGCTATAATATTTTTTACCAGGATAATACTCAACCTGATTTTGCAACCAGGCACCTCACTTACTATGAAAGGGGCAACTCAGCAGTTGATTACAGTTGGAGAGCCGGCAGTTTTGCAAATTATGATGTATTAAGGCAGATAATGCAAATGGATACGCTTGCACAAAGTTCAGGGCAGCAACAATACCAGGGGCTTACAAAACTTTTCAGGGCATTATTGTTTAGCCAAATAACTGAACAGTTTGGTGATATCCCCTATTCTAAAGCGCTGGATGCAAAATCTGGAAATTATAAACCAGCTTACGACACACAGAAAGAAGTATATAAAGGTTTACTTAAAGAACTTGATGAAGCAAATAACCTTCTTAGTGATAGTAAAGGAAAAATTAGCGGAGATATTGTTTATGATGGTGTGGCATCAAAGTGGAAAAAACTCGCAAATGCTCTCAGGCTAAGGTTGCTGATGCATTTGAGCAAAAAAGAAGCAGATGCAGACCTTAATATTAAGGCACAATTTCAGCAAGTTGTCAGCAACTCTTCAACATATCCTTTATTTGAAAGCAATGCTGATAATGCCCAGTTAGTATTTAACAGCACTGCCACTAATAATTATTATCCGGATTATGGATACCTGTCTTTAAGTACAGCAGTAAGTATAGAAAAGGGATTTGCAAAAATACTGAAAGACCGAAGCGACCCAAGACTTTTTGCATTTGCTGAACCGGTAAGTGGAATGCCTGCTAATGTTTTCAACAGCTATGAAGGCGTAGATGCCGGACTAACAATAGGCGATCAAACAAATGCTTCAAACAATGCCTCAAGAATTAAAGCCCGCTATCATGCCGACAAAATAAATGAACCATGGATATTGATGGGCTATGCAGAACAGGAATTTTTAATTGCAGAAGCTATTAGCCGCAACTGGATAACAGGAGCAGGAACTGCAAAAAAACATTATGAAAATGGTATTACTGCCTCTATGAACTTTTATGGTATTACGGATGTGGCAGGATATTTATCCGGAACAAATGTTGTGTTTAATACCGGAACCGCACTTACACAAATTGCCATACAAAAACACATAGCGCTTTTTATGAATGGTGGATGGGAAGCATTTTGGGAACAGCGGCGTACAGGCATACCAACACTAAGTGTTGGACCGGGTACCTACAATAATGGCTTGGTTCCTAAAAGGTGGATGTATCCTGAAAGCGAAACCCTTTACAATTTTGATAATTTAGAGATTGCACTAAAAAACCAATACGGCGGAAAAGATAATGTAAATGGTATAATGTGGCTATTACAGTAATTAACTTAATTGTAATCAGGGGATATTTAGATTTTATACTGGAAATCGGGTAATTTTAATCACTCACAAAGATATCTTAACCCAGTCAGTTTAAATATCCCCCATTCACTGTCATTCTTATTAAAAGTTCTTTAAAAATTATTATTTCAATTTAGAAAGTCAATTGCAATGAGGACGCTGAATTTAATTTTTGTCTTGCTGTTATTATCGATTTTTTGTTTTGCTCAAAAAAGTTTTACTGCACTGGCATCAGGAAAATACGGCGACGGGCCCGATAGCATTGCACCGGTTGGCATCATTAAAGGATTAACCGATGATCAACTGCTGGAAGTAGTGCAGAAACAAACCTTCCGCTTCTTCTGGCATGGTGCACATCCTTACAGTGGATTGGCATTGGAAAGAAGCAATACTGTTTTAGCAGAACATTACTGGGATTATATTAATGAAGCATGGGATGAACCTAATTTTTCACATACAACATTTGGTCCTGATGCCGGAGCAATTGGAGGAACTGGTTTTGGTATTATGAGTACGGTTGTTGCAGTAGAAAGAGGATGGATTGGAAGAGATACTGCTGTTCGTCGTTTAATTAAGATTGCTGACTTTTTAATTAATGCAGATTGTTATCACGGCATCTATCCGCATTTCATGAATGGAAGAACAGGAAAGACAATTAAGTTTGATCGCTTAGATGATGGGGCTGATATTGTAGAGACTTCATATTTACTAATGGGTTTTTTATGTGCCAGAGAATATTTTAATAAAGATATTCCGAGAGAAGTTTATTTACGCAAACGCATCAGTCAAATGTGGGGTGCTGCTAACTGGAACTGGCATACTAATGGACAAAACAAATTATTCTGGCACTGGAGTCCCAATAATGATTTTGATATGAACTTTCCTGTGTGGGGATGGAATGAATGTTTGATCACTTATATCATGTCAGCATCTTCTCCGTATCATTCCATATCAAAAGATGTTTACAATGGAACATGGGCAGGAAGTTTAGGTTTTAAAAATGGAAAAGAATACTATGGTTACAAACTTCCATTGGGTAATTATGATAAAGACAAAGGTGGCCCGCTTTTCTTTGAGCAATATACTTTCCAGGGTATTGATCCTAATGGTTTGGTTGATTCCTTAGGCAACGATTATTTCATGCAGGGGAAAAATCATACACTTATCAACAGAGCTTACTGCATCGAAAATCCAAACAAGTATAAAGGCTACAGCGAAAAATGCTGGGGATTAACGGCCGGCGACAGTTATAAAGGTTATGTAGCACACAGCCCGGAAAATGATAAAGGGGTTATTCAACCAACAGCTGCTATCTCTTCTATGCCTTACACTCCCAAAGAAAGTATGGAAGCTTTACGTTATTTCTATTATGAAATGGGAAATAAACTCTGGAGCAAATATGGTTTTGTAGATGGTTTCAGTATTCATCATAACTGGTATGCAAAAAGTCATTTGGCTATTGACCAGGGACCGATTGTTACGATGATAGAAAATTACCGTTCCGGTTTATTATGGAAACTATTTATGAATATTCCTGACATACAGAATGGTTTGAAGAAACTTGGTTTTTCATCACCTCACTTTAAATAAACTGTTATGAGTACCGACATTTCAAGAAAGAAATTTCTGCAATATACAGCTGCTGCAGGAGCCGCTGTATTGTTATCATCTTTGGAAAGTTTTGCTTCAGGTAATGGAGATAAAAAACTCAGGGTAGCTATTATTGGCTGCGGTAGTGTGAGCGGAAGTTATATTCCCAAACTGCAAACATCAGATATGATCGAGATCGTATCGCTTTGCGATATCAAATATGAAAGAGCATTAGAAAGAAAGAAAACATTTAATGTAAATGCAGAGACCTATCATAACATAGATGAAATGCTGAAAGGTGTGCCCTTTGATATGATGATAACACTAACTGATATGCAGGTACATGAAGGGTTGAATCGTAAAGCCTTGATGGCAACCAAGCATGTATGGAGTGAAAAACCAATGGCCAATACTTATGCAGCAGGAAAAGAATTATTGGATTTGGCAAGAAGCAAAAAGCTTCGCTTGTGGGGAGCACCTGCTGTTGTTAATAGCCCTCAGTTTGAATTCATGAGTAAAAAAATTCAATCAGGTGAATTGGGTAAATTATCTTCAGCACATTGCCAGTACGGACATACGGGTCCTACCTGGAGCGCATTCTTTTATGAAAAAGGCGGGGGTAGCATGCCCGATTTGGGTGTTTATAATATGGCCACTATTACTGGTTTGTTTGGTCCGGCCCGTAGCATAATGGCAATGACAAGTATCGTAACAAAAGAAAGAACAGTAGATGATAAAGGAAAAATAAAAGTAGAAGCGGAAGACAATGCACATATTTTATTGGAGCATGATAACAATATTATCAGTCATGTAATGTGTGGTTTTAATTTTTATGACCGCTTTGGTCACCAGGCAAAAGACCAGATGCTGCATTCTATTCAGATTTATGGCAGCGAAGGCAATATGCGTTTATTGGGTTATGACTGGGAAACAAACGGTGTAACCGTTGATTCTTTAAAAACTGATGGAAAAGAAATGCTGTACAGTACAGATAAAGGAGGTTATCAATGGCAGGAAGGCGCTAAAGTGGTTGGAGAAAGTATGCACAAAGGAATTGAACCAAGGATAAACGTAGAACATGCGCTGCATGTGCTGGAGATAATTGAAGCAGCAAGAAAATCTTCTGCTAGTGGAATGAAAATAAAATTAAAAAGTAAGTTTCCCTGGCCAATGGTGTAAACAATGAAGAGAGTTTTATTGCTGAAATATTATTTATTAATCATCGCTTTGTTTGCTTCTGCTGTTTGCATGGCACAGGTAAACGCAGGGAAAATTATTTCATACAAAAAAGTTATTGGCGGCATTGAAGGCAAAACAACCAATGCCTTATTTGATGTACATGCTTACAATGATAATATCATAAGGATAAGAATTACAAAAAACAAAGCATTCAATACTGTTAATTACGCATTGGAAAGTGAAGCCATTCCTTCCTTTAATACCATAGTAACCGATAAAGGCAACAGCATTGAGATCGGCACTGCTGCCATAACTGTTATCATCGAAAAGTCTCCATCACTCCACATCACTTTCAAAAATAAAAATGGTGAAATAATTAATGAAGATGAAACAGGTGAAGCATTTGGCACAAATTTTAATGGGAATAAAGTAATCTCCTGTAAAAAATTACAAGATGGAGAACGATTTGTTGGATTGGGTGAAGTGCTTGGTAATTTAGATAAACGTGGCAATGGTTACACACTTAACAATACTGACACCTACAAATATGGCGACCCAAGATTATCAATGTACATCAGCATACCTTTTTATATAGGCATTCACCATCAACATCTGTACGGATTATTTTATAACAACACTTATAAAACGTTTTTCAATTTTGGGATCTCCACTCCTTTCACATCAATAACTGCTGATGGCGGTGATGCAGATTATTTTTTCATTTACGATAATTCTATTTCAAAAATATTAGAACATTATTCCACTATCACTGGTAAAATGCCATTGCCGCCTTTGTGGAGCATGGGCTATAACCAGTCAAGATGCAGTTATTTTCCGCAGGATAAAGTAGAATGGTTAGCTGAAACATTCAGGCAAAAGAAAATTCCTGTTGATGGGATTGTACTGGATGCAGATTATCAATTAAACTATCAGCCTTTTCAAACCAATAAAGAACGCTTTCCTGATTTACCTGCATTATCAGCCAAACTATCAAAACTCAATATTGATTTAACTGCCTCTGTTTATCCCGGTGTAAAAATTGACAGCAGTTATGATTCTTATTCGGACGGACTGAAGAAAGATGTATTTATTAAATACTCAGATGGAAGTCTATTCAAAACAGAAATTGCTCCTTTAAAAATTTTATTGCCTGATTATACTAATCCAAAAGCAAGAAACTGGTGGATTGATAAAATGAAATGGATGCAGGAGAACAACATCAGTGGTTATTGGAATGATATGAATGAACCAGCCGTTGGTGGAAGTTATTTACCCGATAATCTTCAGTTTGATTTTGATGGAAGAAAAGCAACAGCAGCCGAAGCAAAAAACGTTTACGGTTTTCAAATGGCAAGAAGCAGCTATGAAGCCGGGTTGAAATATCGCAATGGCAAACGTCCTTTTATACTAACCCGTTCTGCCTTTGCTGGTGTACAACGTTACTCAGCCGTATGGAGTGGAGATAATACAGCGAGTGATGAAGGATTACTGAGTGGTGTTTTATTAAATAGTCAAATGAGTTTGTCAGGTATTCCATTTGTTGGCCCTGATTTGGGAGGATATATTGGTGATGGCACTAAGGATTTATTCAAACGCTGGATGGAAGTGGGCATCTTCTCCCCTTACGTCCGTAATCATAAAGAATATTTTGCCACGGCTAATGAACCCTGGAGTTATGGTGAAGAAGCTGAAGCCATCTCCAAAACTTATATTGGCTTTCGTTACCGGTTAATGCCCTATATCTATTCTGCCTTTTATGAAGCTTCACAAAAAGGAATGCCAGTTGCGAGGAGTTTATGCATCAATTATCCTTTTGATGATAAAGTTTTTGACAATACTTATCAGTACCAGTTCCTGTTCGGCGATGCTTTGATGGTAGCTCCCGTAACCACCAAAGAAAACAACAAAAAAGTTTATCTGCCAAAAGGTGAATGGTATGATCTGTTTACTGATGAATTAATTCAGGGTGAAAAAGAGATTCAAAAAGAAACACCCATTTACCAAATACCGGTGTTTGCAAAAGCATCTTCCATCATCCCGATGCAGAGTTTAATACAATCAACCAAAGAAAAACCATCAGATACTTTATTCATTCATATCTACAATGGAAAATCTGATAACCAGTATTTGTATTATGAAGATTCCGGTGATGGATTTGAATACAAGCAGGGAGTTTATTGTAAAAAAATACTTGAATTCAATCCTGCAGAAAGAAAAATAATGATTGGCAAACAAGAGGGTTCTTTTAGTTCCAGGTTTACTAAAATTAAAATCATTTTACATGGATTTGATAAAGAACTAAAACACGTTAGTTTCTTCAATGAAAAAGTTGAAATCGTGGATGAATTGGGTAATAAAATATTAGACCCGCTGGAGAATCTTTCTGATATTTATGACCCACCTTATTACAGGGGTTTGAAAGAAGCTGCAGCAAAATCAACCACTAAATCCTTTGTCATAAACAATAGTAGCGATTTGATGGAAATCAAATGGTAAATAATTAAACGAAACGATATGAAGCTTGCAATTTTAGGTACCGGTTTTATTTCAAGATTCTATGCAGAATCATTAGTTGCCCAACGACGCAAAGATGAATTAGTAATGGTTTGCGGAAGAGATAAAGAAAGAGTAAAACAGTTTGCCACTGATTATAATATTCCACATTACACAACAGATTTGAAAGAAGCAGTTTCTCATCCTGAAGTGGAGCTGGTAATTATTGGCACTGCAAACTATGTTCACCTCGAAGCAGTATTAGCTTGTGCAGCAGCAAAGAAACATGTTATTTGTACAAAGCCATTAGGTCGTAATGCCCATGAAGCTTTGCAAATGCTGAAAGCCGTGGATGCAGCCGGCATCACTGGTGGATATTTGGAAGACCTTTGTTATACTCCTAAATTTTTAAAATCATTAGCTGCCATTAAAGGTGGTTCTATTGGTGAAGTGATATGGGCAAAGAGCAGGGAAACACATCCCGGTCCGCATAGTGATTGGTTTTGGGATAAAGAAAAAGCAGGTGGTGGTGCGATGATTGATTTAGGTTGTCACTGTATTGAGATATCAAGAAATTTTATTGGAAAAGATATTCGGCCGGTTGAAGTAATGTGCTGGGCTGATACAAGAATGCATCCCATAGATGCAGAAGACAACGCCGTGGCTTTAGTGAAATATGCGAATGGTGCCATCGGGCAATTTGAAGTGAGCTGGTCGTTCCGTGGTGGAATGGATTTAAGAGATGAAGTAATGGGAACAGAAGGAACCATTTGGGCCAATAACTTTTTACGTACCGGTTTTGAAATGTTTTCAACCGGCAAAGGTGTGAATTATGTTGCAGAAAAAGCTGAGAGCAGCAGCGGCTGGTTATTCCCTGTGGGTGATGAAGTGCATGAGTTAGGTTATAATCATATGTTTACTGATATGTTTGATTCTATTGAAAAAGGAACACAACCTGCAGAAACATTTTATGATGGTTATATTGTAAATGCCATTTTAGATGCTGCTTACAAATCAGCTAAAAGCAAACAATGGGAATCAGTTATTATTGAAGACTGGCGTGGAAGTAATGAAGTAAAACAACCGCATGCATTTGCCAGCTATGATGAAAACTATTATCTCATTAAAGAAGAAATTCTTCCTTCTGGTGAAAAGAAAACAATTGTGAAACATAAACAAACAGGCTCTATAGAAAAGCGATGAGTTTACTCGAAGGAAAAAATATTGTGATCATTGGAGGTACTACCGGCATGGGATTATCGGCAGCCAAAGTGTTTATTGCTTATGGAGCCAATGTCTTAGTAGTTGGACGTAACCCTGAGAGTGTAGCTGAAGCTCAACTGCAATTAGGCAATAAAGCTATTGCTATTGCCGGTGATTCCACGGAAGAAGGTGTTGCATCAACGGCTATTCAAAAATGTATAGAAGCGTTTGGAAGTTTTGATGGATTATATCATGTAGCCGGTGGCAGCGGTAGAAAAATGGGTGATGGCCCGTTACATGAATTAACGCTTGAAGGATGGAATAAAACAATGGAGCTAAATCTTACTTCGCTAATGTTAAGTAACCAGGCAGCAGTAAAACAATTTTTAGCAATGAAGAAAAGTGGTACCATCTTAAACATGAGTTCGGTGCTGGGCTTCTCTCCTTCTCCCACTTATTTTTCGACGCATGCATATGCAGCAGCAAAAGCCGCAGCTATCGGTTTTACAAAATCTATTGCTGCTTATTATGCAAAACAAAATATTCGTATCAACGTAATTGCTCCTGCTTTGGTGGAAACACCCATGGCACAAAGAGCAGCCAATGATGAAAACATTCAATCCTTTATCAAAACAAAACAACCATTGGATGGTGGAAGAATTGGTCATGCTGATGATTTAGATGGATTGGCTGTTTATTTTATGAGTGACCAGTCAAAGTTTACAACAGGACAAGTGATAGCAGTAGATGGTGGATGGACATTAAGTGAAGGACAGGAATAATTAATAATGAAGAATTAATAATTGAACGATAAAATAACCATAGGAATTGATTTAGGCGGAACCAGAATTAAAGCGATTGCAATCGACACTGAGGGCAACGTATTGCAACAACTCTATCACCCAACTGCTGATGGAGAAGGTGCCGTATGGAAAAAATCTGTAGCGGATGTGGTGAATGAATTTTTAGAAAAATTAAAAATCAATCAATGTCTTGTTGGTATTTCTGCACCGGGTTTGCCTAATGAAGAAAATACAGCCATTGCTTTTATGCCGGGAAGAATGGATGGTTTAGAAAATTTTGACTGGAGTAATTTTCTTCAGCAAAAAACATATGTATTGAACGATGCTGTTGCTGCATTGATGGCCGAATCAAAATTTGGCGCAGCCATCAATAAAAAAAATGTGGCAATGCTTACACTGGGCACGGGTGTTGGTGGTGCTATCTTAATTGATGGCAAACCTTACCAGGGTTCTTTCAGTAAAGCAGGACATATGGGACATATGGTAATTGATGATGAAGGTGATTGCGATGTAACGGGTATGCCTGGAAGTTTGGAAGAGTGTATCGGCAATTGCACCATTGAAAAAAGAAGTAAAGGAAAATTCAATTCTACTCATGAATTACTGGAAGCTTATCGCAATGGTGATGAGTTTGCCAAAACTGTTTGGTTAAAATCAATCCGCCAATTAGCAATAGGTTTAGCAACTGTTACTAATATTCTATCTCCTGAAACAATCATATTAGGAGGAGGAATAACAGAAGCAGGAGATGATTTATTTAATCCATTAAAAGTATTTATTGCACAATACGAATGGCGGGCAGGTGGCGCTAAAGTAGAAATTGTAAAAGCCTTATACGGTGATATGGCTGGTGCAATAGGCGCTGCCTGTTTTGCCATACAAAAAAATAACGCATGAGTTTAACAACAACATATTTAGAAAAATGTGCCGGCATTATTGAAACAGTCAGAGCACAGGAAGATAAAATACAGCAGGCAGCTCAATGGTTTGCTCAAAGTATTTTAAAAGGAAGAGTGGTGCATTGTTTTGGTTCCGGTCACAGTCGTATTATGGTGGAAGAAATGTGGCCGAGATATGGTTCATTCCCCGGCTTTAATCCTATTGTGGAATTATCATTAACCAATCATAACAATGTAGTAGGTGCTAACGGTCAGCGGCAGGCGATGTTCTTAGAAAACGTTTCGGGTTTAGCAGAGAGAATTTTAAGAAACTTCGGACTGAGTAAAGATGATTGTGCGTTAGTCATTTCTTCCAGCGGATGCAATGTTGTTCCTGTTGAGATGGCGGAGTTATTTCAGCAAAAGAAAATAAAAGTCGTGGCCATTATTACTAAAGAACATTCAGAAAAAAGTAGTAGTAAAAGAAAAGATGGAAAGAAGTTAAGTGACTTTGCCGATATAATGATTGACACCGGCGCCCCTGCTGGTGATTCGATGATTATGATTGATGGATTGGAAACACCAGTTTCTCCCGGTTCAACTGCAGGTGGTGTAATGATTATTAACAGCATCAAAGCTGAATTAGCTAAACTGCTTACAGACGCTGGTCATCCACCAAAAGTGTTAACTGCAGGTTGCATAGTTGGCAATGAAAAAGCAACAACATTATTTGAAGCAGCATACGATGAACATTCGCATCGAATGGCAGAACTCTATAAAAATGCAGGAAAATAAATTATTAATTCTTAATTACTAATTGTTAATTAAAATGAATCCCATTCCAATAAGAACAACAGTTGTCGGCAGCTATCCATTCCCTGGCTGGCTGGAGTTTGCTTCGCAAAATTTAAAACAATTTGGTGCGGCTGATATTGAAGAAATGATTGAAGATGCTGTTATTGCTGCTATTCACGACCAGGTAAATGCAGGACTCGATGTAATAACCGATGGAGAACAAACAAGATTAGATTTTAATTTGTCGTTCTATGGTTTTATCAAAGGAATTGAGAATAATGAAACAGAAACAAGAAAGTTTGGTCCACCAGCACATGACCAACGTGGTAAAAATAATATCATAGGTGAACTGGTTGCCCCAAATGGATTAGGCGCAGTAAAAGAATTTCAGCGATTAAAGAAATTAGCACCAGCAGAACCAACATTAAAAGCCAGTGTGCCCGGCCCTTACACTTTAAGTGGAAGATTATTACCCAACAAACAATACAAAGATCGTTTTGAAATAACAGAAGCTTTACTTCCTATCATCAGTAATGAATTAGTAGCACTAGTAGAAGCAGGCTGTACAGAGATTACTGTTGATGAACCATCAATGAGTTGTTATGCGTATAAAGAAGATACCAAACACTTTGTTGATATTTTCAATCGTACTGTAAAATCTATAGTAGGCAAATGTAATCTCAGCACTCACCTCTGCTTTGGAAATTTTAAAGGAAGACCAGTTGGCTACCGAAGTATTAAACCAATGCTCCCTGATTTCCTTGATATGACGGTAGATGAAATTCATATTGAAATGGCTAACCGTGAATTTGCTGAAATAGAATTACTGGCACCATTTGCAGAGAAGATGAATGTAGCTGTGGGAATTATTGATGTCAAGAATTATTACATCGAATCAGTAAATGATGTGGTAGAAAGAATTAATAAATGCTTGAAATATGTTCCGGCTGAGAAATTATCTGTTGCTCCTGATTGCGGATTAAGCCAGACAGCAAGATGGGCATCGAGACAAAAACTCATCAACATGGTAAAAGGTGCTGAACAAGTAAGAGAAAAATTATAAAGATGACTGTAAAGATTTTCGACGATTACAACAGCATGTCTGCCGCAGCAGCGGATATCATTATTGAAACAGTTAAGAACAAACCGGAAGCATTACTATGTTTTGCCACAGGCAATACGCCAGTTCGTACTTACGAAATACTGACAGAAAAAGCCAAAGGTTCCAATATTGATTTCAGTAAATGCTTTTGCATTGGATTAGATGAATGGATTGGCGTACCTAAAGAAAAGTTTGGCACTTGTCATTACTTATTACATCACCAGGTATTTAATCCATTAGGTGTTCAATCTTCACAAATTCACATTTTTGATGGCATGAATACCAATATAAAAGCAGAATGCGATAAAATGGATGCAGTTATTGATAGCAAGGGTGGAGTGGATTGTATGGTGGTGGGTATTGGCATCAACGGTCATATTGGTTTTAATGAACCCGGTGTGGATGTAACCTTAAAAGCACATGAACAGGATTTACATGAAACTACATTAGCATCCGGTCAGCATTATTTTAATAAGCCCACTCCTATCAGCAAAGGAATTACACTCGGACTGGCACAGGCATTAAAAGCAAAGAAATTATTGTTACTGGCAAATGGAAAAAGTAAAACAGCTATCATTAAACAGGCAGTGGAGGGAGAAGTAACCAATAAAATTCCGGCGAGTTATATACAGCAGGCAGACAATGCCATTATCATTATTGACAAAGAAGCAGGAGCACAACTATCAAATAAATGGAATTGATAAAAGCTATAAAGAAAGATGCAGAACTGCTGAGCAAAATGGATATGCTGCTTGGTGATGAAAATCATTTTTATTGCTGGTGGCTGGGACAAAGTGGTTTTTTATTGCAATGGAAAAATAAAAGAGTGTTGATTGATCCTTATCTATCCAATTCTCTAACAAAAAAATATTTGAATACAGATAAGCCACATACAAGAATGAGTGAGCTGGTGGTAAAACCGGAAATGCTCAATCATATTTCCATGGTAACATCCAGTCACAATCATACAGACCATTTGGATGCTGAAACGTTAATCCCGGTTATTGAACACAATCCCGGAATCAAGTTCATCATACCCGAAGCCAACAGGAGTTTTGTAGCTGAGAGAGTGCAATGTGCCATTGATTTTCCGATTGGCTTAACGGATGGGCAAAGCGTTACTGTCGATGAATTTACTTTTCACGGCATACCGGCTAAGCACAATGAAATTGAAAGAGATAAAAATGGTAATTGCAAATACCTGGGATATGTAATTGAATTTGGCTCGTATAAAATTTATCATAGCGGTGATACCTTATGGTTTGATGGCATGGTGGAAATGCTGAAACCATTTGCTTTGGATTTAGCTATTCTTCCCATCAATGGCAATAAACCCGAACGAAAAGTAGCAGGCAATTTAGATTGTAAAGAGGCCGCTGAATTAGGAAAAGCTATCGGCGCTAAATGTGTTATTCCCTGTCATTACGATTTATTCACTTTCAATACTGCTGATGTAAAAGAATTTGTAATGGAAACTAAAAAAATAAATCAACCTTATAGAGTATTATGTCACGGTGAAGGTTATGAGAGTAATTAAAAACTATGGTCGTCATACTAACTGGGCTAAAGCCCATAGACATTGGGTCTCAAATTTATTACCCCGACCTTAAGGTCGGGGCTATGGAAGCGGCACCCTTAAGGGCTTTAGCCCAAAACGATAAAACTTTATCGGATAATATTAGTTAATAATGAACAATTAATAATCAAACTATGCCAGACAGTACCGGTGTTCATATTAATACAAAAGGTGTTGAGAATAACACCTACGATGCTATTGTTATTGGCAGCGGTATCAGTGGTGGTTGGGCTGCCAAAGAATTATGTGAAAAAGGATTGAAGACATTAGTATTAGAAAGAGGAAGAAATGTGGAACACATCAAAGATTATCCAACAGCCAATCTTTCCCGGTGGGAATTACCGCATCGTGGTGATATAACTGAGGACACAAGAAAGAATAATCCTTTTATTAGTCGTGCAGCAGGCTATGATGAAGCCACCCAGCATTTCTTTGTAAAAGATGCTGACCATCCTTATGTACAGGAAAAACCATTTGAATGGGTTCGTGGTTACCAGGTAGGCGGCAAATCCCTTACGTGGGGCCGTGCTTGTGCAAGATGGAGTCCATTTGATTTTACTGCTCCTGAGCGATATGGTTATGGTATGTCCTTCCCTATCGGTTATGATGATATTAAAGACTGGTACAGTCATGTAGAAAAATTTATTGGTGTATGTGGTAACAAAGAAGGTATTCCTTCTATGCCTGATGGCGAATTTCTTCCGGCATATGAATTAAACATGGTGGAGCAGCATATTCAAAAAGTTATTAAAGAAAAATTTAACCGTCATTATGTTTCGGGAAGATGGGCTCATATTACCGAACCACAACCGATACATAAAGAACAGGGACGAATCCAATGTTTGAATAGAAATGCTTGTATGCGTGGTTGTCCATTAGGTGGTTATTTCAGCTCAGTTAGTTGCACATTACCCTGGGCTAATAAAACTGGCAACTTAACTATTCGTCCGCATTCAGTTGTTCATTCCATCATTTATGATGAGCAAAAACAAAAAGCAGTTGGCATACGAGTGATCGATGCAAATACTAAACAACAAACAGATTTCTTCGCAAGAATCATTTTCGTAAATGCTTCAGCACTCAATAGTAATCTAATCTTACTTAACTCTACTTCCAATCGTTTTCCCAATGGATTGGGCAACGATAGTGGTGTATTGGGTAAATACATTTGCTTTCACAATTATCGTGGCAGTATGGGCGGTGATGTGGAAGGCTTTACAGAATGGTATTATAAAGTTTCCAAACCAGCCGAATGTATTGTTGCCAATTTCCGTAATGTAGAAAAAAGAGATACTGATTTCTTTGGTGGTTATGTGATTTATTCAGGAGCAAGCCGTTCAAGATACAGTGATGCGGGAACCAAAGAAGTAGTCGGTGCTGAATTTAAAGAAGCATTAAGTGAAGCAGGTCCGTGGACAGCTTACATGTATATGCAGGGTGAAACTATTGCTAAAGAAACAAATCATGTTCGTTTAAGCACAGATAAAAAAGATCAATGGGGCATTCCATTATTAATTACTTCAGTTGGATATGATGAGAATGATGATAAAATGGTAAAAGATTTTTTTGAACAGGGACAGGCAATGCTGGAAACTGCCGGAGTAAAAAATATTAGCACCTATGATAGTCACCAGGCACCGGGATTAGATATTCATGAAATGGGTGGTGCCAGAATGGGAAAATATCCAAAAAATTCCATGCTTAATGAATTCAATCAGCTCCATCACTGTAAAAATGTATTTGTAACCGATGGAGCTTGTATGACCAGTACCGGAAGTCAAAGTCCATCTATTTTATACATGGCCTTCACCGCAAGAGCAGTGAATCATGCTGTGGAAGAAATGAAAAAACAAAACCTGTAACATGCTGAAACAATTATTATCAACAAAACCCATCTGGCAGGAAAATGGATTAGCCATTATCCGCATCCTCATTGGCACCTTTGTAGTTTATCATGGTACTGAAGTATTCATACCGGAGAAAATGGCTGAATATGTAAAATGGGATACATTCAAATCAAACAGCATCATGCCTTACCTTGGTAAAGGAGCAGAATTTGTTGCTGGAGCTATGTTATTACTTGGCTTATTTACAAGAATTGCCTGCCTCATCATCATCGGCACATTTCTATACATCGCATTCTTTGTTGGCACAGGTAAATTCTGGATGGACGACCAATATCCTTTTCTATTTGCCCTATTCGGTTTGTTGTTCTTTTTCACCGGACCCGTTAAATGGAATATTGATAATTTAATTTTTAAAAAGTAGCTGCATGAAAAGATATTTCTTTGGATGGTTATTATTGATTGTCGTCTGTTCAAATGCACAGCAAAAAACTTACTGCAATCCCATAAACGTTGATTATGGTTATACACCACATCCCAGTTTTACCGAATGGGGCAAACATAGAGCAACTGCTGACCCGGTCATTGTAAACTATAAAGGAGATTATTATTTATTCTCCACCAATCAATGGGGCTACTGGTGGAGCAGTGACATGCTCAACTGGAAATTTGTTTCCAAACGTTTTTTACGGCCATGGAATGATACAAGAGATGATTTGTGTGCACCGGCCGTCGGAATAATTGGTGATACTATGGTTGTGTTTGGAAGCACCTATACAAGAACATTTACCCTCTGGGGAAGCACTAATCCCAAAGCGAATGAATGGTTTCCATTGGTTGATTCATTGGAAATTGGTGGATGGGATCCTGCATTTTTTACAGATGATGACGGACGTTTTTATATGTACAATGGCAGCAGCAACAATTATCCCGTGTATGGCGTGGAGCTTGACCGAAAAACATTTAAACCAAAAGGCACACGTACAGCTATGTATATATTGGAAGGATGGCGTTATGGATGGCAGCGTTTTGGTGAACATATGGATAATACTTTTCTCGACCCGTTTATTGAAGGAGCCTGGATGACCAAACATAATGGCAAATATTATTTTCAATACGGCGCACCGGGAACGGAGATGAGTGGTTATGCTGATGGTGTAGTAATGAGTGATGCTCCACTGTTTGATGGTCATCAAACTTTTCCTCAAAGTGACCCGTATAGTTCAAAGATGGGTGGCTTTTCAAGAGGTGCAGGTCATGGCGCTACTTTTACTGATAATAACAATAATTACTGGCATATATCCACCAGTATCATTTGTGTAAAAAATACCTGGGAAAGAAGAATGGCAATATGGCCCGCCGGTTTTGATAAAGATGATGTAATGTGGTGCAATACTGCCTTTGGTGATTATCCTTTGTATTTGCCATCCGCAATTACAAAAGATGCTTACCGGCCTGAATGGTATTTGCTCAATTATAAAAAGCCCGTTACGGTTTCTTCTACCCTTGCAAGTTTTTTCTCTAACAATGCAGTGGATGAAAGTATTAAAACATATTGGAGTGCTAAAACTGCTGAAAAAGGTGAATGGATTCAAACTGATTTAGGAAATGTATCAACAGTAAACTCCATTCAAATTAATTATGCTGACCAGGATGCAGAGTTTATCGGCAAACAAACCAATATTTATCATCAATACAAATTGTATTACTCCGTTGATGGAAAGAAATGGAATGTACTGGTTGATAAAAGCAATAATAAAACAGATGTGCCTCATGAATATGTAGAATTAGAAAAACCAGTACAGGCAAGATTCATTAAGTTAGAAAACATACATATGCCAACAGGAAAGTTTGCCATTAGTGGATTAAGGGTTTTTGGGAATGGTGGTGGTGCTAAACCAACTGCTGCAAAAGATTTAATTGTTTTAAGAACAGAAAAAGATAAACGCAGTGCTTATATAAAATGGAATCCGGTTGATAATGCCTTTGCATACAATCTTTATTATGGTACTGAACCAGATAAATTATACAATAGTATCATGATCTATGATTTCAATGAATACTGGTTTAAAGCTATGGACCTTAAGAAACCCTATTATTTCACCATCGAATCTATAAATGAAAATGGAGTATCGGAAAAATCTAAAATCATTAAAGTTGATTAAGATAACAAAAAAACTATCCGTATTTATTTGCTGTATCCTTTTTGTTAGTTGTGTGAATGCTGCCCTGAAATTGCCTTCCATATTGAATAATAATATGGTGCTGCAGCGGGACAAACCCATTCACATATGGGGTTGGGCCAATGCCGGCCAAAAAGTAACGGTCAATTTTTTAAATAAGATGTACACTACCATTACAGATAAAAAAGGGAAATGGAATGTGTTCCTTGTATCTGCCAAAGCAGGTAATGGCGGTAATATGATTATTAGTACTACCGATGAAAAGATTGAACTAAAAAATATACTGATTGGTGAAGTATGGGTTTGCAGCGGGCAAAGTAATATGGAATTTGAGTTAAGTAGCTTTAAAGATTTTTATGCTGATGAAATAAAGAGTGCTAATAATGATAACATTCGTTATATAACCATTCAAAATACTATCAATAATAAAGAGCAGGATAATGTTTCTGTAAAATATAACTGGAGCTCCGTAAACCCACAAACCGTTGTAAAAAGTTCTGCTGTGGCTTATTTCTTTGCAAAGAAATTATACGAACGTCTTCATGTACCCATTGGTTTGGTTATATCTGCATGGGGTGGTACTCCTGCGCAATCATGGATTGATACTACTGTGGTAAAGCAGTTCCCAAATTACGCAGAGATATACGATAAATCGCTGCGCAATTTAGATCTAACCAAACTGGCTGAAATAAAAGAAGAGAACAATAAAAAGTTTCAGCAGGAAAAAGCCAAAGTAGTTACTGAGTTTAAAAACTATTTATCCATTAATTACGATGACAGCAAATGGGAAGCCACTACCCTTCCCGGCAACTGGGAATCAAAAGGACATCCAGATTTTGATGGACTGGCTGCCTATCGTATCGAATTCAATGTATCAAAAGAAGATGCAGGCAAAGAAGCTACACTGCATTTACCTGCTATTGATGATATTGATTCAACTTATATCAATGGTACTTTCTTAGGAAGTCAAACCGTATGGAACGAATTAAGAACCTATAAAATTCCCGCCAATGTTTTAGTGGAAGGGAAAAATATGCTTACCATTTGGGTGGAAGATGATCAGGGTGGTGGGGGGTTAAATAGTGATGTTGCTAATTACTATATTGAAACATCCACTACCAAAATTGAGTTGAAAGGAAAAGCCCGGCTAAAATTATTGTTGCCTTTATTATCAGTATTACCCGGAGTAAATTTATCCGGAATGCAAAACTCTCCTACTCTTTTATTTAATGGAATGATTGCTCCGTTACTTCCGTTATCCATTCGTGGTGCTATCTGGTACCAGGGCGAAGCAAATGCTGACAGATATGTTGAGTACAGAAAATTATTCCCGGCAATGATTACTAACTGGCGTAAACGCTGGCAGCAGGGAAATTTTCCATTCCTGTTTGTACAATTAGCATCCTACAATCCTAATGAAAACGAACCTGAGGTGAGTGACTGGGCTTTCCTGAGAGAAGCACAATCCATGACAAGAAAGTTACCCAATACAGGAATGGCAGTTACAGTTGATGTTGGTGATAAGAATGATATTCACCCAAAACAAAAGAAAGAAGTGGGTGAACGATTAGCAGCTAATGCTTTTAAAATTGTTTACGGTTATAAAAATGAAATCGCTGCAGGGCCAGCATTGAGCAAAGCAATCATCAATAAAAACAGTATCGCTATTCAGTATAAAAATATTGGCTCAGGCTTGATGGTTAAGGGTGATGCCCTTCATACATTTACTATCGCTGGTGCGGATAAAAAGTTTTACCCTGCAACAGCTACTCTATCTGGCAATCATATTAATGTGAGTTCAGATAAAGTGAATCACCCTTTATACGTTCGTTATGCGTGGGCCAGTTCACCATTGGATGCGAATTTGTATAACAAAGAAGGATTTCCGGCCGAACCATTCCGTACTGATAAATAAATTATGATGAAAAGAATATTCAACATACTGCTATTCATCATTGCATTCAGCAACGCAAATGCTCAACCATATGCGGAAGATATTGCAGCTTTTCGTAAAAAAGATTCGGCTGCTTTCCCAAAAGCAAATCAAATATTATTTATTGGCAGCTCATCTTTTACCAAGTGGACGGATGTACAGGATTATTTCCCTAAACATAAAATATTGAACCGGGCTTTTGGTGGTTCCACACTGGCTGATGTTATTTATTGGTCCAACGATGTCGTATTCAAATACAAACCAAAACAAATAGTAATTTATTGTGGTGAAAATGATTTTGCTTACAGTGATACTATTCAAATTCCGACTGTAGTGAATCGTTTCAAAACATTATTTACAATGATTCGGAAACACTATAAAAATATTCCGGTGGTGTATGTTTCTATGAAACCAAGTCCCAGCCGGAAACATTTAATTAGCAAATACATTGTGGCTAATATGAATATCAGCAGTTATTTAAGCAGGTATAAAAACACTAAGTTTATTGACGTATATCATGCGATGCTTAAGCCAAATGGCTCACCTTTGGATGATATTTATGTGGAGGACAACCTGCATATGAATGCAAAAGGTTATGCCATCTGGCAAAAACTGATTGGACCTTATTTGCTGAAGTAACACTGTGTAACTCTGTGACAATGTGCCTTTGTGGTTTTTAAAGTTGAATGTTGTTGATGTTGTAAAAGTGTGCGACGCCAATGAAGCTGAATAGAAAATCGATTATTGACTACATAAAAATTAAAGAAATGAAAAAATGGTTGTTTGCATTGGTAATGACATTTGCCATAAGTGCCAATGCGCAGGATGCAAAAATGAAAACCTTTATTGACGGGCTGATGAAGAAAATGACATTGGAAGAAAAATTGGGTCAGCTAAATCTTCCCGGCAGTGGTGATATCGTTACCGGCCAGGCACAAAGTTCTGATATCGGTAAAAAAATCCGTGAAGGAAAAGTGGGTGGCTTGTTCAATATAAAATCTGTTGCCAAGATAAAAGATGTGCAAAGAGTAGCGGTAGAAGAAAGCCGGTTAAAAATTCCATTGATATTTGGAATGGATGTGATACATGGTTATGAAACTGTTTTCCCTATTCCATTAGGATTAAGCTGCAGTTGGGATATGAAGGCGATTGAACGCAGTGCTCAAATTGCCGCATTAGAAGCTAGTGCTGATGGTATTTGCTGGACCTTCTCTCCTATGGTTGATATTGGCCGTGACCCACGTTGGGGACGTATAGCTGAAGGAAATGGTGAAGACCCATTTCTTGGTTCCGCTATTGCCAAAGCGATGGTGAAAGGATACCAGGGTGACTTATCAAAAAACACCAACATTATGGCCTGCGTAAAACACTATGCGTTGTATGGTGCTGCAGAAGCTGGTCGTGATTACAATACAACCGATATGAGTTTCTCAAGAATGTTCAATGAATATTTACCTCCGTACAAAGCAGCAGTAGATGCAGGAGTGGGAAGTGTGATGGCATCATTTAATGATGTAAATGGAATTCCTGCTACAGCAAATAAATTTTTAATGACTGACGTATTGCGCAAACAATGGGGCTTTAAAGGTTTTGTGGTAACTGACTATACCGGCATCAACGAAATGGAAGCACATGGTTTGGGTAATTTACAAACAGTATCTGCTTTAGCATTAAAAGCAGGTATTGATATGGATATGGTGGGAGAAGGTTTCTTAACTACGCTTAAACAATCATTAAAAGAAGGAAAGGTAACACAGGCTGATATTGACAGGGCTTGCCGTGCTGTGCTTGAAGCAAAGTACAAATTGGGATTATTCGCTAATCCATATAAGTATTGTGATGATAACCGGGCAAAAAAAGATGTATTTAATGCGGCTAACCGTGCCGAAGCAAGAAAGATTGCTGCTGATTGTTTTGTGTTGCTGAAAAATAATCCCCTTCCGCCAGTTGGCGGAGCTGGGGTGGGTATTTTACCATTAAAGAAAAGCAGCACCATCGCAGTGGTTGGCCCGTTAGCTGATGCAAAAGAAAATATGCCGGGCACATGGTCAGTAGCAGCAAAATTTGATAAAGCCATTTCACTCATGGAAGGATTAAAATCTGTAGTGGGTGATAAAGCAAAGTTGGTTTATGCCAAAGGAAGCAATTTAGATGCGGATGCAAAGTTTGAAGAAAGGGCTGGTATGTTTGGAAAAGATTTTAAAAGAGATACACGTCCTGCGGATGAGATAATTAAAGAAGCATTGGATGTTTCCAAAGATGCGGATGTGATTGTAGCTGCATTGGGTGAAAGCGCAGAGATGACCGGTGAATCATCCAGCAGAAGTAATATTGAAATTCCGGGTGTACAACAGGATCTTTTAAAAGCATTACTGAAGACAGGTAAGCCGGTTGTGTTGGTTTTATTCACCGGAAGACCATTAGCTATTAAATGGGAAAGTGAAAATGTTCCTGCTATATTAAATGTATGGTTTGGCGGAAGTGAAGCCGGTTATGCCATTGCAGATGTGTTGTTTGGTGATGTAAATCCTTCCGGCAAACTCACTACTACCTGGCCGCAAAATGTTGGACAGGTTCCTATTTATTATTCACACAAAAGTACTGGTCGCCCGTTACCAGAAGGTCAATGGTTTCAAAAATTCCGCAGCAACTATTTAGATGTAAGCAACGATCCTGTTTATCCTTTTGGTTATGGATTAAGCTATACCAATTTTACTTATAGCGATATTAAATTAAGTTCAAACAATTTAAAAGGCAATCAAACACTCACAGCATCTGTTACTGTAACCAACAGTGGTAAAGTGGATGGTAAAGAAGTGGTGCAATTATACATTCATGATGTAGTAGGCGCTAACACCAGACCTGTAAAAGAATTAAAAGGATTTCAAAAGATAGAACTGAAAGCAGGCGAAAGCAAAACAGTTTCATTCAACATTACTACAGATGATTTGAAATATTATCATGCTGATACCTCCTATGGCTGGGAAGCCGGTGATTTTGAAATTATGATAGGCGGCAGTTCACAACAAGTGAAAGTTGGTAAAGTAAACTGGAATAAATAATACCAATGAGAAATCTGTTTCTCTTTACACTATTATTATATACCGGCATTTCATCGGCACAATCGCTGTATGAAATGCCGGTTAACACACAATCCCGTTTAAGCAGTTTTGAAAATTTAAACGGTATTAAAAACAATGGTGGCAAAAGTAATAAAACTGCTAAAGGTGCTGCGTTTGAAATGATGAATCCCGGTGAAGCCAAAACTTTACTCGATATAAAAGGTGAAGGACAGATTCAACGCATATGGATGACCATTGATGCCAATCCTGTAAAACTGCGCAGTCTTCGCTTACAATTTTATTGGGACAATAGTACAAAACCGGCTGTTGATGTTCCTTATGGTGATTTCTTTGGATTTAATTTAGGTAAAGGAATTCCTTTCCAATCCTCTTTATTCTCCAGTGGTGAGGGAAGGTCGTACAATTGTTATATACCGATGCCATTTAAAAAAGCAGCAAAGGTTTTAATCATCAATGAAGGAAAAGAACCGGCCAAATTGTATTATGATATTGATTTTGCATTGCAGAAAAATCCAACCAACAGTTTATACTTTCATGCTTACTGGAACCGCAATCAATCGGACAAGCTGGGAGAAGATTATGTATTTCTTCCCAAAGTACAGGGCAAAGGAAGATTCCTTGGTGTATCAGTTGGGGTGAATACAGATTCATCTTATGGCAAAAGCTGGTTTGGTGAAGGAGAAGTAAAAATGTATCTCGATGATGATACCTTACCAACTATCAATGGTACAGGTACCGAAGATTATGTGGGCAGTGCCTGGGGATTAGGAACTTTTGTAAATCAATACCAGGGATGTACCATTGCGAACGATTCAACAGGTCAGTTTAATTTTTACCGCTGGCATATTCCTGATCAAATCTATTTCTACAAAAATATTAAAGTAGCTATTCAGCAAATTGGCGGATGGATGAAAGATGAGTTGAAACAACTTTATTTAAAAGGAGTAAAACTACAACCGGTTACTGCAGATGGTTCTAAGTTTGTTCGCCTGATGGAAATGAAAAATCCACCCAAACTATCAGACGCAGATTTTCCTGAAGGATGGATTAATTTTTACCGGGTAGATGATTATTCATCGGTCGCTTATTTTTATTTGGATAAGCCGGATAATGCGTTACCAGCACTATTGCCTTTAAACGTCCGCATTAAAAATGTAAAATGAAAATCATTGCTGCCATATTGCTGCTGACATTCATTAATATCAATGTTTTTTCTCAGCAAGGATTGATTGATTCAGCAAAAATTCCCCTTCCCCATTTTCATTATCTTGATGAATACGCATTTGATGTAAGTACCAATCCGAATAAATGGTTGCAGGAAAACAAAGGTTTGAATGTTTCATTCGTTACCACTAACAAAGCCTATTTCCGTACAGAAGTTCCTTCACTCAACAATAAATCTGTTTTATGGAAAACAAGTGGCTGGAAAGGCGAACGATTAAACACTATGCTACTTACATGGTCACCGGATACTATTAATCAAATAAGATTTATTCTGCATGATTTGCAGGATAAAAAAGGAAATAGCATCAGTAAAAAAAATATCAACCTTGATTTGGTTCGTTATGTTGTTTCCAACTATCCATACGATGCGAATGAAGTGACCTGTGGTGATGGCCCGTTAGATAAAGCATGGTTAATACCAGACAGGCTGGAATCATTTGAAAGGTTTGATTTACCTGGTAAAACGGTAAGACCTGTTTGGTTGTCTGCTAATGTTCCTTCTACAACAATAGCCGGAACATATACCGGAGCTATTGAAGTAATTACTCCACAACAAAAAATCAATCTGCAGATTGAGCTAACTATTCAAAATCAAATTTTACCTAAGCCGCATGACTGGTCTTTTCGTTTGGATTTATGGCAAAATCCATGGGTGATTGCTGAGTATTATAAAGTAAAACCATGGAGCGAAGCGCATAAACTGTTATTAAAGCAACATTTGAAATTGTATGTTGATGCTGGTGGCAAATACATCACCACCTATGCAGTTAATTCTCCATGGGCCGATAATTCTTATATGCTTGAAGGCAGCATGATTGAATGGATGAAAAAGAAAAATGGCAGCTGGCAATTTAATTACAGCATCTTTGACCAATATGTTCAACTGGCAATGGAAGTTGGCATTGACAAAGCCATTACTATTTACACTCCTATTCCCTGGGGCGACCGCTTTCGTTTTATTGATGAAGCGACAGGCAATTATGTAACACAAGAATGGAATGCTACTTCAACTATATTCAAAAAAAACTGGAATATTTTTTTAACTGATTTGAAAAAACACTTGGAGAAAAAAGGCTGGTTCAATAAAGTGTATCTCGGCATTAATGAAAATGCCATGGAACAAACATTATCAGCCATCAAAGTAATTAAAGAACATTCAAAGCAATGGAAAATAACTTATGCCGGTAACTGGCATACTGAACTTGATAGTTTGCTGGATGATTATTCCTGTGTAATTCCCAATGAGCCTGGTATGGGAGATTTAAATAAAAGACATTTGAAAAAGCAGACTTCTACATTTTATATCTGCTGTACTCCTGCCAAGCCTAATACTTTTATATTTTCTCCGCCAGTTGAAGGCCGTTGGTTGGGCTGGTATGCTTTTGCCAAAGGCTATGATGGCTTGCTGCGTTGGGCTTATGATGCGTGGATGGCTGATCCTGTTCGTGATGCCCGTCATGTGTATTGGCCCGCTGGTGATGCTTTTATGGTTTATCCCGGTGCTGCGTCCAGTATTCGTTTTGAAAAAATGAGAGAAGGCATTGCTGATTTTGAAAAATTAAAAATCATCGGAGATAAAGTGAATCATTCAGGTTCTGCTGAAATAAAAAAACATTGGCAAAAACTATTGCAGCATCTGCAAAGTTTTATAGAAGAAAAGAAATTTGACAAAGAGATATTGGAAGAACAATTGCAGAAAGCTTTGCAATTACTGGATGAAATGAGTGTACAGGTTAATAATAAATAAAGGATATAAACTATATGAAAAAAGCATTGGCATTGTTACTCTCAGTAATGACTTTGATCAGTAGCTTTGGTCAGCGAACTTTTCATTTATATTCTCCTGATTCATCTTTGCATGTTGCAATAAATACAACTGGTCAACTGACTTATGAACTATATGCCGGTTCGACTTTGTTGGTCCATTCGTCCACCATTGATTTAAAACTCAGCAATAGTTCGCAATTAAATAATTCACTTCGTAAAGTAAAATCCAATTACAGCAAAATTAATGAAACCATAAATGTCCCCATCCCCTATCGCCGTAAAACTGTTATCAATCATTATAATCAACTGGAACTATTATTTAAAAACCCTTTCAGCATACAATTCCTTTTGTACAATAATGGTTTAGCCTATCGAATCGGTTTGCAAATCAAAGCCAGTTTGCAGGTGCAGAATGAAACAGCGGAATTCAATATTGATAAAGATGCTAACTTATGGTTTGCTCATATCAATAAAAGAGATGGGCAAGACCGCTATCACACCAGCTATGAAGGCGTGTATAAAAAAGAAATGCTTTCTTCCATTCCCGATACGATGATGACCTTTGCTCCTGCTGTTGCTTCGTTAAGCAATGGCTATCATTTAGCATTCAGCGATGCTAATTTGATTGATTACCCTGGAATGTTCCTGCAAAAAACAGCTACTGGTTTAAAAGGAAGTTTTGCTCCTTATCCAATTGCAGAAGAAAAAACAGCCGGTGAGTTTCCTCAATATCTTGTTTCAAAAAGAGCAGACTATATTGCCAAAATAAATGGCAGTCGTATGTTGCCATGGAGAGCTGTTCTTGTTGGCAAAAATGATACAGAACTTCCTTCGAATGATTTGCTCTATTGCTTAGGAGATGCATCAAAAATTACTGACCCTTCGTGGATACGTTATGGAAAAGGAACAGATGAATGGATAACCGGCATTAATCTTTTTAATGTTCCGTTTGTTGCAGGAATAAATACAGAATCATACAAATACTATATTGACTTTGCTAAACGATTTGGTTTTAATCAGATCATGCTTGATGCTGGCTGGAGTGATTACCAGGATTTATTTAAAATAACTCCCGGTCTTGATTTAAAAGAACTGGTTGCTTATGCTAAACAAAAAAATATTCGTCTGATGTTATGGACGCTTTGTTCAACATTAGATAAACAACTGGACAGCATCTTACCCCAATTCAACAAATGGGGAATTGAATCTATTATGACAGATTTTATGGACCGTGATGACCAACCGATGGTAAACTTTTATCATCGCATTGCCAAAGTATGTGCTGATCATAAAATCACTATCATGTTTCATGGCGCCTTTCCGCCCAAAGGAATTAACCGCACCTGGCCCAATATCATTACACATGAAGGTGTGTTGGGTTCTGAATGGAATATATGGAGTGATTTACCAACACCTGAACATGATGTGGCGATTGCTTACACAAGAATGCTGGCTGGTCCGCTGGATTATGAACCCGGTATTTTATGGAATGCACAGAAAGATCAGTTCAGAACGGTTTCAAAAAATCCAATGAGCCAGGGTACCCGTTGTCACCAGCTGGCTATGTTTGTTACCTATGATAGTCCATTACAAATTTTCAGTGGTAATATCAGCCAGGGATTGCTGGAACCAACATTTATGGAATTGTTAGGAAGCATCCCTACTACATGGGATGATACAAAAATTCTGCAGGGAAAAATTGGTGAATTTATTATTACTGCAAGAAGAAAAGAAAACGATTGGTTCATCAGCGGCTTAAACAACGAAACAAAAAGAACCATTATCTTACCATTAGATTTTTTAAAAAGCGACAGTAACTACTGGCTAACCATTTGTAAAGATGGAATGAATGCTGCTAATTATGGTAGTGACTATGTATTAAAAACTGAAGAGATAAGTTTTAAAGAACCATTGACCATAACTATGGAAAAAGGTGGAGGATTCTTAATACGATTAACAGGGAAAGAACCGGTTAAACTTACAAATCAAAAATAATGATCATTTATTCATTCATAAGAAAAACTGTTTATCCCTTTGTTGTTATTATTGCTTTCTGTTCTTGTCAACGTAATGATAAAAGTGTTTTAAGTGATAAATCTTCCATCACCATCAGCAAAGCTGTTTTGCAGGATAAAATAAAAGGTGGCTGGGCCGGACAAACCATTGGTGTTACCTATGGTGGCCCGATGGAATTCCGTTTCCAGGGTTCTATGATACAGGACTATCAAAAAATTCCCTGGCCCGAACATTATGTCAAATGGAATTATGAAAACAATGGAGGTTTGTACGATGATATTTATATGGATTTAACTTTTGTAGATGTATTGGAGAAAGCAGGATTGGATGCTCCTGTTGATTCATTTGCCAATGCGTATGCCAATGCAGCTTATCCTTTATGGCATGCTAACCAGGCTGGCCGCTATAATATTTTGCATGGAATAAAACCACCGCAATCCGGCAACTGGTTAAATAATCCTCATGCTGATTGTATAGATTTTCAGATAGAAGCTGACTTCGCAGGACTCATGTCACCTGGTATGCCTAACACGGCCACGGCTATTTGTGATAAAATTGGTCATATCATGAACTATGGTGATGGCTGGTATGGTGGTGTGTATGTGGCGTCAATGTACAGTCTTGCTTTTGTATCTGACGATATCAATTATATTATAACAGAAGGATTGAAATCTGTTCCGCAGCAAAGCCAGTTTTATCAATGTATTAATGATGTTATTAAATGGCATAAGCAATATCCCAACGATTGGAAAGCTACCTGGTTTGAAGTGCAAAAGAAATGGACAGAAGATATTGGTTGTCCTGATGGAGTTTACTCAGTCTTTAATATTGATGCAAAAGTTAATGCAGCTTATGTGGTAATTGGATTGTTATATGGTAACGGAGATTTCAAGAAAACAATGGATATCGCTGCAAGGTGTGGACAGGACGCAGATTGTAATCCTTCTTCAGCCGCTGGAATACTAGGAACCATATTGGGCTATAATAAAATTCCGGAAGAATGGAAAAAGAATTTATATGAAGTAGAAGACATGCCTTTTAAGTACACTACTATTTCATTGAACAAAGTATATTCAATCGGTAATAAACATGCATTAGAAAATATTCAGCGAAATAATGGTAAGGTAAATGATAGTACAGTCACCATCGTTTATCAATCTCCTGTTACTGCAAAGTTTGAAGAATCATTTACAGGTTTACAACCAAAAGAAAGAACCAGCATCAACAAAAAATTAAGCGATACCCTTTCCATTAATTTTGAAGGAAATGGGATTGTGCTGACAGGATCTAACCGTGATAGCTGGGAAAAAATCACCAACTTTAGTTACAAAGTGCTGGCTACAATCGATGGCAAAACCGATACACTGGATTTGCCATTCAACTATCTTACGAGGAAATATGAAATTTACTGGAATTATCAATTACCCAATGGAAAACACACATTGAACTTAAAACTACTTAACCCGGATAAGATATCAGATGTAATGATTTCAGACATGCTGGTATATGAACCTAAATCCAAACAATAATTAAGAATAGTTATTTTAATCATGAAAAGAAATTTAATTATCGTTTCCGCTTGCTGCATTTTTTCTTTTACTGCAATCTCACAGAAAAAATCCATTGACCAGAAAGTAGATTCTGTTCTAAAACTGATGACGCTGGATGAAAAGATTGGGCAAATGAATCAGTACAATGGTCCGTGGGCGGCAACGGGTCCGCTTACGAATGATGATAAATTGCTTGACCAGATAAAAGAAGGCAAAGTAGGTTCTATGCTCAATACCACCGGGGCAAAAAGAACAAGAGAGTTGCAGGACTTAGCCATGCAAACAAGATTAAAAATTCCATTATTATTTGGGCAGGATGTAATACATGGCTACCGCACCATCTTCCCCATTCCATTGGCGGAAGCAGCCAGCTGGGATATGAAACTGATTGAACAATCAGCAAGAGTAGCAGCAACAGAAGCAGCTGCAGCAGGTGTTCATTGGACATTTGCACCAATGGTTGACATTGCAAGGGATCCCCGTTGGGGAAGAGTAATGGAAGGTGCCGGTGAAGATACTTATCTCGGTTCTTTAATTGCAGCAGCAAGAGTAAAAGGTTTCCAGGGAAAAGGATTGGGTAATACCGATGCAGTAATGGCTTGTGCCAAACATTTTGCCGCTTATGGTGCGGCTGTTGGTGGAAGAGATTATAATAGTGTGGATATGAGTTTGCGTCAACTGAATGAAGTGTATCTGCCTCCATTCAAAGCTGCCGCTGATGCCGGTGTTGCTACGTTCATGAATTCGTTTAATGACCTCAATGGTATTCCTGCTACCGGCAATAAATATTTGCAAAGAGATATTTTAAAAGGAAAATGGAAGTTTAAAGGATTTGTGGTGAGTGATTGGGGAAGTGTGGGTGAAATGATCAATCATGGGTATGCAAAAGATAATTATGAAGCAGCTATGTTAGCAGCCAATGCCGGAAGTGACATGGATATGGAAAGTCGCAGTTATATTCAAAACTTATCCAAATTAGTGAAAGATGGAAAGGTTAAGCTGACTGTAATAGATGAAGCTGTGAAAAGAATTTTACGAATGAAGTTTGTGATGGGTTTGTTCGATGACCCATATAAGTTCAGCAATGAAGAAAGAGAAAAATCTCAATGGAATAATGCTGAGCACAGAAAAATTGAAAGAGAGATGGCGAAGAAGAGTATTGTATTGTTGAAAAATAATCCCCTTCCGCCAGTTGGCGGAGCCGGGGTGGGTTTATTGCCATTATCCAAACAAACAAAAACAATTGCGTTAATCGGTCCTTTCATCAAAGCTGTTAGCGATAACCTTGGTTTCTGGAGTTATGACTGGCCGGATGATTCATCAAGAATTACTTCTACTTATGATGGAATAAAATCAAAACTAAGTGCAGATACAAAATTATTATACGCAAAAGGGTGCAATATCAACGATAGTGTCACTACAGGTTTTGCAGAAGCAGTTGAGGTAGCCAAACAAGCTGATATAGTAGTAATACAAGTCGGTGAAGCAAGAGATATGACTGGTGAAGCAAAAAGTCGCAGCAATATTCATTTACCCGGAGTACAGGAAGATTTAATTAAAGGAGTGATGGCAACCGGCAAACCTGTGGTGGTAATGATAAATGCTGGAAGACCATTAATATTTAACTGGACTGCTGATAATGTTCCTGCCATTCTTTACACCTGGTGGTTAGGCACTGAAGCTGGCAATGCGGTTGCTGATGTTTTATTTGGAGATTATAATCCTTCTGGCAAATTGCCAATGAGTTTTCCGTTAACCGAGGGACAGATTCCTATTTATTATAATCATTACAATACCGGTCGCCCGGCACAAAATGATAATGACCGCTTTTATCGTTCTGCTTATATTGATCTGTCTTTGTATCCAAAGTATGCTTTTGGTTACGGCTTAAGTTATACTAATTTTGAATACAGTGATATTAAACTGAGCAAATCATCTTTCAAACCAACTGAAAAATTAACCGCAACAGTTACGGTTAAAAATACCGGCAATTATGATGGTGAAGAAACGGTGCAATTATATATCCAGGATTTGTTTGGCAGTGTAGTAAGACCGGTGAAAGAATTAAAAGGCTTTCAAAAAGTATTTCTAAAGAAAGGCGAGGTGAAAGAAATCAGTTTCACCATCACTACAGAAGACTTGAAATTCTTTAATGATAAACTTGAAAAGATTTATGAGCCGGGTGAATTCAAATTATTTATCGGGGGAGCCAGCAATAATGTTAAAGAAGCATCATTTACGCTTATTAAATAAATAGCAATGAGTTTATCCAGGCATTTTATAACTATTCTCAGTATTACAACAGTGTTCGCATGTCAACAAAAGAAAAATGCTGATTATAATAGCTGGTCAGTTTATGGTGGAAACAAAGAGAACAATCACTATTCATCTTTAACACAAATTGATACCGGCAATGTTGCTCAATTAGAAGTTGCCTGGGAATATCATACCAATGATGCCGATTCATTCACACAAATACAGGTTAACCCAATCATCATTGATAATGTATTATATGGCGTATCTCCCAAATTAAAATTGTTTGCACTGGATGCAGCAAGCGGTCAATCAAAATGGATATTTGACCCGTTATCAGCTGCTTCATCTGAAGTTTCAGGGCTTGGATATTTCTCCATGAATGTATGCCGTGGCGTTACCTTTTATAATGGTGGCGAAAATGACCAGCGAATTTTTTATGGAGCCAGCAGTAAATTGTTTTGTATTGATGCACATACCGGCAAACCCATTGAGTCATTTGGCAACAAAGGCGCTATTGATTTGCATAATGATTTAGGATTAGATGCCAGCAAACTGTATATAGCCCTCACTACTCCCGGTGTTATTTACAAAGACATGATTATAGTTGGTGGTCGTGTCTCCGAAGAAATGCCCGCTGCACCCGGACATATAAGAGCATACGATGTACATACCGGTAAACTGCGCTGGATATTTCATACCATTCCACAACCGGGTGAAGAAGGTTTTGAAACATGGGATGATAAAGAAGCATACAAACATGTAGGTGGTGCAAATGTCTGGTCTGGTTTTAGTTTGGATGAAGCAAGAGGAATTGTATTTGCACCGGTTGGCTCTGCTGTGTATGATTTTTATGGTGGAAAAAGATTGGGCAAAAATTTTTATGCTAATTGTTTAATAGCAATTGATGCTGCAACCGGTAAACGCATCTGGCATTTTCAAACAGTACATCATGATATATGGGACAGGGACTTGCCAACAGCTCCAGCATTAGTAACAATAATGAAAGATGGAAAAAAAATTGATGGAGTAGCACAAGTTTCCAAAAGCGGTTTTGTGTTTTTATTTGATCGTGTGACTGGTGAACCTGTTTATCCAATTGAAGAAAAGCCTGTACCGGTTGAAACAGATTTAATGGGCGAAAAACCATTTGCCACACAACCCTGGCCAACAAAGCCTCTCCCATTTGTACGGCAATCACTCACAGAAAAAGATTTGAATACACTTGTAGCTGACACATCTTACAACGATATTAAAAATCGATTATCAACTTATAAAACAGGATTCATATTTACTCCCCCCTCCAAACAAGGTACTGTTATCTTCCCCGGCTTTGATGGCGGTGCTGAGTGGGGCGGTCCGGCTGTTGACCCGCAAACTGGTATTATGTATGTTAATGCCAGCGAAATGCCCTGGGTATTAACGATGGTGGATGCAAAAGAAGAAATCAGCAATAAAAAAGAAAGCAATTTTGATGCTGGTAAACGCATTTATCTTTCTTCTTGCAAAGCCTGTCATGGTGAATCAGGAGAAGGGAATGCTAATTTTCCAACTTTACTTAATCTTAATAAAAAATATAATGAAGCACAGTTCACTGAAATTATTTCTGCGGGAAGAAGAATGATGCCTGCCTTTACTCAATTAAGTGAAACAGAAAAACAGGCATTAGCCACTTATTTATTAAACATCACCTCTAAACAATCACAAACATTTATCGCCCCGCCAAAAGATACCAGTAGCTGGAATAAACTTCCTTATAGAGCAACAGGCTACAATAAATTTTTAACGAAGGAAGGTTATCCGGCAGTTGCTCCACCATGGGGAACTTTATCAGCCATTAATTTAAACACTGGGGAATATTTATGGAAAGATACATTAGGTGATTATCCTGAGTTAAAAGCAAAAGGCATTCACAGCGGAACAGAAAATTATGGAGGACCAGTTGTTACTGCCGGTGGCTTATTGTTTATTGCCGCGACCAGCGACAGTAAAATAAGAGCATTCAATAAACGAACCGGCCAATTGTTATGGGAAAAAGATTTACCAGCCTGTGGATTTGCCACACCTTCAGTTTATGAAGTGAATGGCAAACAATATTTAGTGATTGCCTGTGGTGGTGGTAAGTTGAAAAAGAAATCCGGTGATACATATCTTGCATTTGCTTTACCTTCCAATAAATAAATGGTTCATTTTTTATTGGAACTTAGTATAAATTTTTAAACCACTTGTCATTAAAAGATATTCAAAATGCTTAGAAGCAGTTTTAAAAATAGAATTTCGATTCGGCACATAAACCATTCGTGGGGACACGAATGGCTATACTCTGTCGTTGGCTGTGTCTCCTCAGCCAACGGTAAGCCGATAGAAAATTAAAATAATTATTTTTAGACAGCTTGTTACATTAAAAACAGTATAACATGAGAATAACTCTGATTGCAGCAGCCCTGTTATTATCTATCACATCGATGGCACAGGCACCAAAGAAAGTAGCAATTTATACTACGGCAGAAAATACCAATCTGCGTTTATCAGCTACTGGTGAATCTGATTTCAAACCAATGGGGCAACCATTAGAAACACAAATATGTGTGTTTGTTGATCCATCCAAAACATTTCAAACGTTTATCGGTATTGGCGGTGCCTTAACCGATGCAGCTGCTGAAACATTTGCCAAACTTCCTAAAAACAAACAGGAAGAATTTTTACAGGCTTATTACAGCAAGGATAAAGGTATTGGTTATACCATGGCAAGAACCAATATTCACAGTTGCGATTTCAGCAGCGGAACATATACATATATTGATGAAGGTGATGCAGCGCTGAAAACATTTTCTATTGCGCATGATCAGCAATACCGCATTCCATTTATTAAATCAGCTATTAAAGCGGCTGGTGGTAAGCTTACTATGTTTGTTAGTCCGTGGAGTCCCCCTGCTTTTATGAAAACCAACAATGATATTTTGCATGGTGGCAAATTAAAGCCTGAATTTTATCAATCATGGGCCAACTATTATGCAAAGTTTATTAAGGCTTATCAAAAAGAAGGCATTCCTGTTTGGGGTTTATCCATTCAGAATGAACCAATGGCTACCCAAAGATGGGAAAGCTGTATTTATTCAGCTGAAGAAGAAAGAGATTTTCTGAAAAAATATTTAGGCCCTACGATGAAGAAAGAAGGATTAGGTGATAAAAAGATCATCGTGTGGGATCATAACCGTGACCTGATGTATCAACGGGCTCAAACTTATTTTGATGATCCGGAAGCATCCAAATATGCATGGGGCATCGGTTTCCACTGGTATGAAAGCTGGAGTGGTGGGCAACCCATGTTTGATAATGTGAGAAGAGTACATGAAACGTATCCAACTAAAAACATTCTTTTTACCGAAGGTTGTAATGAAAGTTTTGACAGCACTAAATTTTATGCATGGCCATTAGGTGAACGATATGGCAAATCAATGATCAATGATTTTAATAATGGAACTGTTGCCTGGTGTGAATGGAATGTATTGTTAGATGAAAAAGGCGGGCCTAACCATGTTGGTAATTTTTGCTTTGCACCGGTACATGCCGATACAAGAACAGGTGAATTAATTTATACCAATGCTTATTATTATATCGGTCATTTTTCAAAGTTTATTGAGCCAGGGGCAAAACGTATTTTATCTTCTCCCAGCAGAAGCCAGCTATTAACTACCGCATTTAAAAATAAGAATGGGAAAACAGCCGTGGTTGTTATGAACCAAAGCGATAAAGATGTTGATTATTTCCTTTGGATAAAAGGTAATGCTGCTCCTGTTAAAATTCCGGCACATGCCATACAAACACTGGAGTTTTAAATGAGTAAAATCAACTGCTGAATTGAAACATATCAGTTGATTTGTAAACGCTGAATACATTGACAATTCATTTACAAAAAAGTGCGGAAAATGTGAATTTTTCCGCACTTTTCTTTTGGTGTGATAGTAAACTTGTCCTAACTTAATGGTGTCAATTAAAGATCAGTTCTTTTATTTCTTCACCTAAATTTAAAAGTCATGGTTCAAGCTCCAGACATCGCACAGCTTGCACAGGAGTGCAACGGCTGGCGGCAGCAGTTACGCCAGGAGCGTAACGAAATCGGCGACATGAAAAAGAATCTCCAGCATGTAGCCGCAGCAAATCCAGCAAGAGAACTCCTCACCGACATCGAGCATTTTCACAATCAGTTCTACATTCAGCTCATCAACATTCACGATCTCAAACACGCCATCAAAGACCACGAAAAACAAGTAGAACACGGCGACACCTCTAACGAATCCTTATCGAAACACGAATCACTTCACACCGAGTATCAAAATCTGGAGCACATTATATCTGATCTAAGAACCGACTTCAACACATTCCTGAGCCGATCGAGCTAATTACTCCCTCTACTCTCCTTCCTTATCATACATCGCATATCAAATCACTACTGACCCTTCGGAAAATCCTAACTGTAATTGTTATTGGCATTTAAAAGCAATGCCGGTGCTATATTATTCACTATAAAAAATTTAAAGTCATGGCTGAATTTGATACCTCACACGTAAAAAATATAGTCTTGCTGGGCCACACCGGCTGCGGTAAGACAACCTTAGCGGAATGCATGCTCTACGAAGCAGGATTAATTAACCGCCGCGGTACTGTATTAGAAAAAAATACAACAGGTGATTACCACGAACTGGAACAGGAAAGAGGTAACACCATCTTCTCTAAACTCCTTCACAGCAAATGGCGTGGTTATAAGATCAATATTATTGACACGCCGGGTTACGATGATTTTGTAGGCGAAGTTTTATCAGCCTTAAGAGTGGCCGATACTGGTGTGATGCTGATCAATGCATCATCGGGTGTTGAAGTGGGTACAGACATCATTTGGCAATACACGGAAAAGTTTAAAACGCCAATGATATTTGCCATTAATAAATTAGATGATGATAATGCTGATTTTGACAAAACAGTTAAAGAAGCTAAATCACATTTTGGAACTAATGTAGTCGTTGTTCAATACCCAAGACAGGTTGGAGCCGGATTCCACGAAATCATTGATGTATTGCGGATGACTATGTATAAGTTCACCGATAACGGCGGTAAACCTGAAAAACTTTCTATACCAGATGAAGAAAAAGCAAAAGCAGATGAACTGCACAAAGAACTGATTGAAGCTATTGCCAGTAATGATGAAACATTAATGGAAAAATATTTTGATAAAGGCGAACTGGATGAAGATGAAATGAAAGTGGGATTAAAGAATGCCATGATCCATCACGACCTGTTTCCTTTATTCTGTTTAAGTGCTCAAAGAAATATGGGTAGCGGAAGATTGATGGGCTTTATTGACAATGTTTGCCCCAGTGCCAATGAAATGAAACCACAGCTAACAAAGTCTGGTGACGAACTGGCTTGTGATGCTAATGGTCCTGCCTGCATTTTCGTTTACAAAACAGTAAGTGAACCGCATGTGGGTGAATTATCATTCTTCAAAGTATTCTCCGGTACGGTTAAAGCAGGAATGGAGTTAGTGAATGAAACTACTAATACATCCGAAAAAATTAACCAGTTATTTGTAGTGGAAGGTAATAAACGTACACCGGTGACTGAGTTGGTAGCTGGTGATATTGGTGCTACTCTGAAACTGCGCAATACACATGTGAACAATACACTTCACATCAAAGGAAAGAATATTGAATTACCTTCTATTGACTTCCCCCCTGCTAATATGAGTGTGGCTATTGAATCAACTCAAAAAGGTGATGAAGAAAAATTATCAATTGCCCTGCATCAGTTGGTGGAAGAAGACCCAACGATAACTGTGCAAGTTTCTCCTGAATTAAAACAGACCATAATTTACTGCCAGGGTGATATGCATCTTGCGGTGATCAAATGGAAAATAGAACACCTGCAAAAGATACAGGTGAAGTTTACGAAAACAAGAATTCCTTACCGGGAAACTATTCGTAAGATGGCTGAGTCAACTTATCGTCACAAAAAACAATCTGGTGGTGCCGGTCAGTTTGGTGAAGTGTTTATGCGGATAGAACCCTGGCATGAAGGTATGCCTGATCCAAAAGGTTTGAATGTTCGTGGTCGTGATGAATATCCATTGGACTGGGGCGGTAAATTAGTTTTCTTCAACTGTATCGTTGGTGGTGCTATTGATACAAGATTTCTGCCCTCAATATTAAAAGGTGTAATGGAAAAAATGCAGGAAGGGCCATTGACAGGTTCTTATGTTCGTGATGTGAGAGTATGTGTGTATGATGGTAAGATGCACCCGGTAGATAGCAATGATATCTCTTTCAAAATTGCAGGACTGCAGGCATTCCGCCAGGCATTTCAGCAGGCAGACCCGCAAATACTTGAACCTATATACCAGGTAGAAGTATTAAGTCCGGATGATCTTACGGGATCAGTAATGGGTGATCTGCAAACAAGAAGAGGTATTGTAGAAGGCATGAACAGCGAGGGACATTTTTCAAAAATTAATGCCCGTGTTCCCTTAGCTGAGTTGAGTGACTATTGTTCTACTTTACGTTCGCTTACACAAGGCAGGGCTAAATTTAAAATGAGCTTTGCAGAATATGCAGCTGTTCCATTTGAACTGCAGAAGAAATTAGTAGAAGAATATAGCAAGACTGCTAAAGACGAAGCAGTTTTGGCTTGATTGCGTCATTTATACATCGAAAGGCGGAGAATGTTCTTCGCCTTTTTTGTTTTAAATTGACTTATAGAAATAAGAATTAATTTTATTTATGCGTAACCTTAAGCTTCCATATTACCTTATGCTGGCAACGATATTTATTTACTCAACTAATCCTTTGCTTGCACAATCAAGTCTTGTTAAAACTATTTATTTCAAACCGAATAGTTTCAGGATCGAAAAAAAATATCAACTCGCCTTAAATACTATAGCAAGAAAATTAAATGACAATTCTAACTTTAATTTGAAAATTTTTTCTTTTACTGACACAATTGGTTCAGATAATTTCAATGAAATTCTATCTCAAAAAAGAGCGACAGCTGTTTTCAACTATTTGAAATCAATGGTAAAATTAGATACAACCAACAGTTACATTACCTGGCTTGGTGAGTCTGCAGATATATATGACTTGCATTTTGATAATGCTCATTCGCAGAAAAGATGTGTAGATATTTTAATCCAATTTTACAAGAAAAAACCTGAGGAATGAATATCATTATCTCAAATTATACTTCAACCCAACACCCACAGCAGCACTGGTATTTATAAACATCTTTGAGGTAGTGATCTTTTGATAATCGTACTGATACTGCAGGTGAAGTAATAACCGATCAATGATCTTACAACCACTCCCCTTTGAACGTTTTTTAGCAGCTGTAAATAAAGCAGCTGATCATATATCACTTAAAAAAAATAAATCAACTTCTACCAAAACCAACGAATACATATTTATTCAAACAGCTCATGTAATTCAAAAAAATACAACAATATTCTTTACCTGGAAGGGGTTAGAGATTATACCAAAATTCATTTAAGCGACAATAAAAACCTATAATGGCTCTTCAAAGTTTGAAATATTACGAAGGCCGGTTACCAGCAGATTCTTTTCTAAGGATTCACCGTTCTTATATTGTTTCGTTACCTAAAATTGATACCATCTCAAAAAAAATAGTAACCATAAATAATAAAGACCTGCCGTGCAGTGAAAATTACCGGGAAAGCCTGTTTTCAATTATTGGGGAAAAGCTGTAAAAACTACTTACTTATAATACTGTGTTTGGGCCGCTTTCTTCCAAAAAATACCTGTAGTCGTATTATTATTAATTTTAAATTAATTCGCCAGATAAATTTGTATAACTCAAATAAAATCTTACTTTTATATCCATAAAGGCAAATAGCCTTTTAAGGGTGATTCTCCGTCACCCGAAGTTACCACACTATAAGATCCCAAAATATCTACTGACTAACCTTACTAAAACCCATTCCTCCCTGAAATTCCTGTGCTCAGGAATCCTTTAATATCCTTCTGTTTACAAACCGCTTACCACATAAGGAATCACAATGTCTGATAATTTTCACCTGGCCAATAGGCTATGGATTATTCGATTGCTAACATTTAATGTACTTTATGGACTTATTATTAAAAGACATTGCTGTAAGTTATTCAGGAACGGGTAACCTATCTAACAAGCTAATTTTAAACACCGGGTCGGCGACTGCAGGGTTTATTGCAGGAGCAATAGAAGAACTAAACATACCGGAAAATAGTTTTCTGCTTACTAATAATGCAGAACTTCGGCTGGACGGGAAACAAACAGGACTACTTATTGATCTTAATAATTTAAGCCTGAAGGAGAATGTAAATTCATATTTACGTTCTGTAAATAAATCTCTGGAGATTTCTTCCTTTTACATTGGGCATATCCTCACAAATTCTGTAAATAAAGGATTTTCAGGTATTAAAAATTTGCTTTCCGGTCAGCAAAAAAAACATTGCTATTCAGTTGCTGAAACATTAGGAAGATTGGTTTATTGTGGCTTTGAAATTGTCAATTACCAGTTAATTGAAGATGCTGTTTGGTTTGTAGTGAGGAAAACTAAAGAACCAGTACATGGGCCTGAGCCAACCACCGGCTGGATAGCAAAAATGAAGCGTACTGGTAAAAATGGTACTCCCATTAATATCTATAAATTGCGTACCATGTATCCATACTCTGAGTACATTCAGGAGTATATTGTAAAAAATAACGGATATAGCGAAACGGGTAAGCCTAACAATGATTTTCGTTTGTTACCTTATGCTAAAATAATACGTAAACTGTATATTGACGAGATTCCTCAGCTTTTTAACCTGTGTAGAGGAGATATCAATATTATTGGATTCCGTCCGCTCAGCCAGGTGGGGTTACAATATCTTCCGTTAGATATACAGGAAGAAAGAAAGAAATATAAGCCTGGTCTTATCCCTCCTCAAATTGCATTGAGGTTAACCGGAGTTGAGGGCGTGGTAAAAGCAGAAAGAACTTACCTGGCCGATCTTAAAAATGGCACTTTAAAAACTAATTTTAAATACTTCTTTAAAGCTGTTTTCAATTTAATAACTATGAGAGCAAAGGGAGCGTAATATTTCCCGTTTTAAAAAGTACCGTACCACTATAAATAAGTTTTTAATGAGAGAATTCATAACCACAGAAAGTTTTGATGGTCCGTTCTGGAGTTCCTACACAATCTTGTGGCAAAACAGCGGCAACAGATCTCCTTTTCAATCACCCGCATTATTACAATATTTCACAAGAGAATACAAAGGACGCATTGTATCACTTCAACTAAAAAAACACGATCAGTTATTAGCGGCAGCACTGCTGAAAGAAGCTGATGGCGTTTACGGTTTTCTAAGCGATTTAAAAACTGACGTAAACTTTTTTGTTTTTCATGAAAATTGCACCAAAGATGATTATACATTCTTTTTCTCTTCTTTTTTGAAATTAGCCCATCAAAAAAACTGGTCGGTATTGCTAAATAACATTCCTTCGTGGGCAACTTATATTCCTGATTTAGAGAAATGCCTTACAACAACCCGCCTCTTCTGGAGAAATATCAATTATTCAGTTTCACCTGCCATTGTGGGATCCTCTCCGGAAGAATTCTACGCTTTTGCCACCCGCACTACCAAACATCGCTATGCTTTTAACCGGTTAAAGAAACAATTACAGGCGGAATTTGAGATTCTAACAGACCCTTCTGGTATTGACGAATGGTTTGATGAATTTTACAAAGCCCATATTTTAAGATGGAGTAACACTGCCACTCCTTCTTCATTCTTAAAAGAAACCAGGCAAGTTTTTTTTCGAAATTGCCTGGAAGCATGGAGTAAGGACAATATTCTAGTTCTATTCTCAGTTAAAGTTAACGGACAACGAGTTGGTTTTGTAGTAGGTTTAAAAAGCAGCAATGTAATTATTTACCATTCTACTACTTACAACACTTTATTTAGCAAATATTCGCCAACCAAAGCACTTGTTTACTTTATGGCCGGGTGGATGAAAGAGAATAATTTATCAGTTCTTGATTTTGGCGATGGTGATGAAAGCTACAAATACCAGTTTGCCAACGAAAACCAGGTGATGAACAGGATAATGATAGCGCCAAAAACAAATATTAGCTTTATAATAAAAGCGCTAATAATAAAGACAGTAAGGAGTAACCGACAGGCATACGAGTTTTACAGAAACAAAATAAAAAAAATAATCAAATTCACAACTTTTGATTTAATACTGGCAATTCAGATAAACGAGACCCTGACAGATTTATTAACCGGAGGAAGTAGCGTTAATTTAACTGCCTGACACCCGAAAATTGCCAGGTTTATCTGTATTTTAAAAGTATCGTACCTCTTTAAACAGAGTAATGATGAACAAAGTTATTGTTACTGAAAATTTTGACCCTCTTTTTTGGAAAAGCTACTCAGCTTTGTGGTGTAATAGCACCAGCAGGTCTCCCTATCAATCACCTGCTATTTTACAATATTTTACCAGTTACTATAAAGGTCACATAATTTCCATTCTTTTAAAGAAAGAAAATAAATTATATGGGGCTGTTATATTAAAAGAATCTGAAGGTGTTTACACTTTTTTAAGTGATTTAAAAACAGATGTAAACTTTTTTACTTTTCATCAGTCATGTACAGATGATGACCTTGAGTTTTTCTTTTCAGGGTTCCTGCAGATAATCCGCAGAAAAAACTGGTCAGTGATGCTGAATAATGTTCCATCATGGGCCGATTATTTCCCTTCACTTAGCAAAATTGTTAGCAAGAGTAATTTATTTTGTCAAAATATCAGTTATTCAGTTTCTCCATTAATGGAAGCAGAAAACCCGGCCGCTTTAATAGGTTTTTTGGACAATTCATTTAAGTTTCGCCGTTTACGCAGCAGGTTGTTAAACCACCTCAACGGCGACTTTGAAATTTTAACGGATGATACAGATCTTGAAGAGTGGACTACTGAGTTTTGCCAGACACATATAAAAAAATGGGGAGAGACCTCCACACGTTCCTCTTTTCTCAAAAAAGGCCGCCAGCAATTTCTACTCGATTCAATGAAAGCCTGGTGCAACGATAAAGTATTAACCAGGTTTGCGATTAAATCGAATGGTAAAAGAATTGCTTTTTCAATTTCATTAAAGTCTCCCGAAAGTCTTATAGGGCATTCCACAACCTACGATCCTGATTACCATAAATATTCCCCCGGCAAAGTATTGTTACAGCCAATTTTAAAATGGTCTGCTGATAACCAATTTAGTAAATTTGACTTTGGAGATGGAGATGAAAATTACAAATTTCAGTTTGCTACTAAAAACCAGGTAATGAACAGGATCATGATATCGCCAAAAACAAATATTGCATTTATTTTAAAAACCCTTCTCATAAAAACCGTAAGGAATAATCGTCAGGCATACGAATTTTACCGAAAAAAAATTAAAAATCTAATTAGATTCTCTCTGTGAAAAAGTTAAAACTGGCAATATTAAAAAACGAAATACCTGGTGAACACATGATGTGGGTTGAGGCCTGCAAAGAAAAAAGTGATGTAATTGAATGGGATGAAATAGAATTTACAAAGTCTGACTGGCTTGACAAAATAAAAGCCGGTGGCTATGATGGATTATTAGCAATACCAGGTACATATACCGCTTCATCTAAAAATTTATATGATGAACGGATAAAAATTGTGAACAGCGATTGTGGTATTCCTGTGTTTCCTACCTTAAATGAATTGCTTATCTTCGAAAATAAAAGATACCTCTCCTATTGGCTCAAGGCTTATAATATTCCGCATCCGGATACATTTATATTCTATTCAAAAAGCGAAGCTCTCGAATTTTTAGACAAAACCATCTATCCAATAGTTGCAAAGACAAGCATTGGTGCGGCAGGCAGTGGTGTAGAGATAATTAAAACTAAACAGGAAGCATTAGATTATGTTGAACAAACTTTTACAGGCAGGGGAATAAGAAGAAGAAATGGGCCCAAAGTGGGCAATAAAGGATTTGCCAAAAGATTTTTTAAAACTATTATCAACCCTTCGGCCCTAAAAGTAAAGCTTACCAAATACATGCTGATACAGTCAGAAGCACAAAAGGGATTTGTATTATTTCAGAAATATATTCCTCATGATTTTGAATGGCGATGTGTAAGAATTGGTGATTCATTTTTTGCTCATAAAAAACTTAAGGTTAAAGATAAAGCCAGCGGTAGCCTGCTAAAAGGGTATGAAACTCCCCCGGAAGAACTGCTTAATTTCATAAAAGATATTACAGACCGCTGTAATTTTTCCTCGCAGGCAATTGACCTGTTTATTGGTGAAAATGGTCAGTACCTCGTCAATGAAATGCAATGTTTATTTGGGCAATCAGATCCTTACCAGATGCTGATTGATGGTAAGCCCGGCCGTTATGTTTTTCAAAATAATAAATGGATATTTGAAGAAGGAGATTTTGCCAGACTGCAATGTTTCAGTTTACGTTTAGAAACTTTTATCTATATGTTAAACCAAAATCAGAGCTAATTCAATGAAAGTTCTATTCGTTTGCAGTGGCAATTCCCCATATTTCCCCATTTCTCCTTTTACTAAAGCTCAGGGTGAATCTTTAGTTGAAAAAGGCATTGAAGTAGATTATTTCCCCATTAAAGGCAAAGGAATTTCCAGTTATTTAAAACATATTTTTATGCTAAGGAAATTGCTCCGGCAAAAAAAATATGATGTAATTCATGCACATTATACCTTATCTGGCTGGGTTGCTGTGTTAGCAAGATTTAAAACACCGGTAATTTTATCGCTTATGGGAGATGATGCCCAGGGTGCTTTTAAAGGCAAAAATAAAATAGCATTTAAAAGCCGCTTTTTTATTTGGATGACATACTGCATCCAGCCATTCGTAAAAGCTATAATCTCAAAATCAGCTGGTATTGAGAAGACCGTTTACAGAAAAAAAATCTCACACATTGTTCCTAATGGAGTAAAAATGGATAAGTTCATTAATTGTAAAAATGGATTCAGAGATGAATTAGGGTTAAGTAAGGATAAAAAATATATCCTTTTTCTTGGCAGTTCTACCGATTTAAACAAAAATTTTATACTTGCAAAAGAAGCAGTCAAAATTCTTAATGACAACGATGTGAACCTCATCAATATATATAAAGAATCAAGCGAGACGGTGGCAAAATATCTTAACTCTGCCGATGTATTTGTACTTTGTTCATTTGCAGAAGGCTCTGCCAATGTTGTGAAAGAAGCAATGGCCTGTAATTGTCCTATGGTTGTTACAAATGCAGGTGATGCTGCATGGGTGATAGGTGATGAACCAGGCTGTTATGTATCGGAGCATGCACCTGAAAAATTTGCTGCTGATCTTTCAAAAGCTTTAAATTTTGGTATGAAGAACGGAAGGACAAAAGGAAGAGAAAGAATTTTTAAAATGGGATTGGATGCGGGGTCCATTGCCAATAAACTAATTGATATTTACACTGAAATTTTGCCTTAACCTTTACTATAAAACCAGACTGGCGTTATGAAGAAGATCCTAAAAAACTTTTTTATTAAAACCATTTATTATTCAGGCCTGCCGTATTTTTTAAGAGAACATGTATTACATAAAAAAGTGATGATTGTAATGTTACACAATCCCGGACCTGATACAGCAGAAAAACATTTTAAATGGCTGGCACAGCATTACAACATTATTACACTTGATCATTACATCGATTATCGTAATGGGAAGGCATCATTACCGGTAAAACCGCTAATTATTACAATGGATGACGGGCATATTGGCAATTACGATTTACTACCAATCATCAAAACAATGAAAATACCTGTTACCATCTTTTTGTGTTCGGGTATAATTAATACCAACAGGCATTACTGGTTTAAGTATTACGAACTTTTAACTGATTCTGACGTATTGAAAACGGTACCGAACAATAAGAGACTGGAATACCTGGCCAAAAGTGGTTTCCATCCGGAAAAAGAATTTCCTGCTCCACAAGCATTAACTAAAGAGCAAATAATGGAAATGAAAGACTATGTAAACTTTCAGTCACATACTGTTTCTCATCCCTGTCTTAATCAATGTACAGATGCAGAATCCTGGAAAGAGGTGAATGAATCTAAATTACAGCTGGAGAACGAGTTTAACCTGCATATTAATGCCATCGCTTATCCAAATGGCGACTATACCGAGAGAGATATAGAATATGTAAAAAAAGCAGGTTATACCTGCGGACTTACGGTGGGTTTTGGTTACAATGGGAAAAACACCAGCATTTATAAATTAAAGCGATGCAGTGTTAATGATAATGAATCACTGGAATTACTGGCAATTAAAGCAACGGGAATCTGGAGTTATTTATTCCTGCTTTTTAATAAGATGCCTCTATTAATGTTTTACAACGTAACTTTCTCAACAAGGAAACTGATGAGGATTCTTATATTGATACTGCCCGGAGTGGAAGACCACGCCTTTTCTTAAAACAACGCTTTCATCTTTTTCATATTCTGTGACCAGGAAAGATGAATCGCCGGTTTTAACAGCAATGTCCCCATTGGCAAATATATGGAGTATTGTACCGATTGGTATATATGGATCAAATAACCTCGAATCAAACGGGAAACCGTACCATACTTTTATTTTTTGATCACCATAAAAAGTAAAAGCTCCGGGGAACGGCTTCGCAACTGCCCTCACAAGATTATATATCTCTGCAGAATCTTTATCCCAAAATATAACCCCATCTTCTTCTGTTCTTTTAGGGTAATATGTTGGAGGTACATCCATTTGTTTTTTTAAATTGAACTCACCCTTTTGTATCAGGGGCAGATGTTTGATCAGTAACGCAATCATCGCCAGCGTACTTTTATAATGCATAGTACGGCCGTTATCAAAAGGATTTACATCAAACATTTGTGTACCTACTATATCGCCATCATCAATACCCGGTAAATATTTAAATAAATTGGAAATAAAAGATTCCCTGTTTTGAATAATGCTCCAGTTCATTGGGCTCCGGCCACGTCCATATGGCAAGGCATGTGAAGACCCATGCATACCAAAAGCACCAAACGTAAGCCGGCTTAATAACCATTCCGGTATTAATCGTTGCCAGCCAATTACTAACAATACATCAATCTTTATTGCAGATAACTTTTCAATGTCTTTTTCATTTTTGAGACTGTAAGAAGCAGCTGTATAAACAGGAATATTATGCCGGGCTGCAAATGTTTGCAAGTCCATATACCCGGCTACCTTATTCTTTTCGCCGGCTTCTTCATTGATGGTAATTAATAAATCAATTTTATATCCTGCCTCCATTAATGCAGTCATGCATTCAAGTGTGGTATCTTTACACCCGGCAAAAACGATTCCGTTCTTTTGTTTCACGTTATTGATTTTTTTGTTTTAAACTATCCCAGAAACCTTTCATTTCACTCTGAAGAAATTTTTCAAATTTGGCATTATAATCTTTACGGTAATTATTCACTGTTTCTAAACTCTCTAATTCTTCTTCATTCCACCATTCGGGGTGAATGAGTATCTGCAAATTTTCTCTGTTGCGATAAGTATCGCTTTCTAACGGAGTGCCAAATCGCCAGCGACCTGTTGAATCTGAATAATATTTAAACTCTTCAAGGAACACTGATTCATAAGCATGAGGATAGGCCCCAAGCTCCAGCCTTCTAAAATGTTCCACATCAAATGGCCGGTGAAAACTTACAGCATCTACCTTTACATTATAGTATCGCTGAATAAACTCGGCCTCCATCATTATCTGGTTAGATAATTGTGAAAAAGCTTTGAATGAATAGCCGGTATAATCAAAATGTAATCCTATAAAATGATTTTGTGCAATTAACTTACGGATGATCTTTTCTTCATCGTAAGAAAACATATTATAGAATGGCGAGCGGAATAAGAAAAAGAAAGTAGAAGAGATGCCAAGATTGGCTTCAATTTCACCAATCTTCTCGGTTTTTTCAACCGATTGGTCAATGTCATGCCGTAGCAGCACTTTTTTTTCCATCTTCTCCCGGCCAAATTTTGCCCTGGAAAAAGAGATGAATTCATAATCCTCTTTAAGAGTGCGGAGCATGTCTTCGTAAGCAGCATACGTAAATTTCATAAAGTGTGGTTTAACTATAGTGTTCTGATTATTAAACGGAAAAATATAAACTGTATTGTAAATATGCAAAAGCCGTTATAATAAATGGCTTTAAAAAACTAACCCGGAAACTGAAGATGATAGTTTTTATCCTGCCTGAGTGTTTTTATACTACCAGGATAGTTCTCCACCACCCAAACCATAAATGCAGTCAGGTCAATCTTATCAGCCAGGTATTTTTTTACTCTTTCCTGCAACAATACTTTAAGTTCAGGAGTATTGATTACTTCATTTACCTTTTGGAGCAAACCATCAGCATTTGTAAATACATAGCCCAGCCCGTATTGCTCCAGTTCCTCGCAATTTTGTCCCTTTACAGTGCTAACATAAAATGAGGGTGTTCCAAGTATAGAGGCCTCAGCTGCCATGGTTGTTCCTTCTCCAATATAAATGGAAGCAAATGCTAAGGCATCATGCATCTTTTCCGGAGGAATTTTTATCATGTACTCAGCAAATTCCGGTTCGTTTTTATTTTCAGATGAAATAAAAACTTTCATCCTTTTCTTTAATATATTGACTAATTCCTTTTTCAATTCATAGGTTAAACCCACCTGGCCTACATCATGCGTTGCATTCCAACTAATAAAACGCAGTATAGCATATGGTGCCCCGGGTTCTAATTCTAATAATTTGTATATGGATGGATCAGGAGTAAAATACCTGGGATGCAGGTATGCTATTTCATGAATACTGTTGTATAAATAATGTTTAGAGCCCAGATTCTTACCTATGACAGCGGGTGATAGAATTATTTTCGTGAAAGGCCGGTACAAGCGTACTTGCTCAAGATTACCTGTATCTTCCATTGCGATATTTGGTTTTCTTAATATGGCTGCAGCATGAGAAGCATAGATTGAGCCATGACTGAAAAATAAATCAGGTTTAAATTTTAAAGCGGTTAATGTTTCCATCAAACCAAACTTCAGCATACCATAAATTTTACCTTTTGTGGTATTATATTTTTTACCAAACGACTTGTATTCAAAACCTCCCGCTTTTAAAAGCTCAATTTCTTTTTCTTTTTCTCTTAAAGTGAAAAATATTTTATGTCCTTTCTTCTGTAAAATTTGAGCTGCATTGCGAAACAAATGAACGTGGCCCGGATGCCCTATGTCTATTAATATTCTCATTTAAAATATCCCATTCGTTTTAAAAGCCACTGACTGAAATTGTATTTACGCATATTAAACGTAACGGCAAATCTTCCGTTATTTACTAAATCACCACCAAATTGAGCTTTAAATTCCCGTACTCCATATTCCTGTTTTGGTTTACCTGCTCCAAGAAAATCGTATAAAGCGATATTATTCTTTACTGCGTATTCAATGCCTGAGTAAGTGATCATTACACTTGGGTAAAGATTACGGTAATTTTTATCATCACCCGAAACATACCAATCATAAAAAATCCGGTTCTCAAAAATCGGGCACATCATACCGGCAATTACTTTGCCTTCATATTTCATACATAAAAAAATACCCAGTTTATCCCCGGCTTTAAAAAAGTTTTCAAAAAACTCCCATTTAGGAAATGGCTTTTTAACTTTTGTTGTATAAAGGATGGTTACTAATTCATAAATGCGTTTAACTTCTTCCGTAGTAGTTGCCTTACATATTTCCACTCCTGCGGCCAGGCTTTTTCTTACCTGCTGTCTTTTACCTGCTTTAACTCTGCTTAATGCAGCATCTCCATCTCCGGTATTGATGAGAAAATTAAGGTGATCATTAAATGACAGACCATTTTTTTCAAAAGCGGGTCTTATATCTGATACATCAAAGAGATTACGAACTTCCAATGCCACAGCTTTAGGTTTAACCAGTTTGATCAATTCATGTATCAGTAATTCAGCTATCTGCAGTTTATCATCACCTTGCTTTACTAATGGCCCGCCCATGACCAATGCCCGGGAAATAAAATCAAATTTATATTTTGGCAGCAACCTGTTTACTACGCAAATAATGGAGCCTGCAATTTGCTTATTCGTATCAACAGCACATATAACAATTGTATAATAATCGCTTTGTGCTTTGTAGAACTGGTAATAAGGAACTCCCTGGAAAAAATTTCCATTGGGATGATGTTTTACAAACTCATCTAATTGTTGCCAGTCAATTAATTTTTCGTCGGTTAAAATATTATAACTCATTATGACCGGTTAAATAATTCAAAATTATTAGTCAATATATCTTCTGTACCACAGCTCCAGGTTGATCCATTTCCATATTTCCTTGGAAATATCTTTTTTCCCATCCAGGTGCTGCTGGTACAATTTCTTTGCTTTTTCAGCATCAATAATATCTCTTTTCCTGAAGGAATCCGAATAAAGGATATCTTTTATATACTCACGGAACATCGGCATACGGAACCACTCATCCTGCGGTGTTTCAAATCCAACTTTATCCATACGCATTCTTATTTTTTCAGGCAATACACCTGTCATTGCTTCTCTCAAAAACCTTTTGGTAATTCCTTTTGATATCAATTTTCCGGAATCATTGGTCAATAATCCCTGAACCAATCTGTAGTCTAAGAAAGGAACTCTTGCCTCAATGGAAAAACGCATTGAATTAAGATCCTGCCATTTCAGCAAATGCTCCAGCTTATATTCAAAGTGATTAAATAAAGCTGCCTGCAAATTGGGGGAGTTATATAACTCAGTGGCTACAACTGATTCAAATTTAAGATTTGAAAAATTATTGCTCAAATATCCTTTTTCATTTACCCGCAAAGCTGTTTTAATACCGGAAGGCATTAAGAAATAGGCAAATGATTTGAATGCATACGATGAATGATAATTACTCCAGTAATCTTTTATCTCCGTCAATAATTTTACCCAGCGGAATTGTTTGAATAATTCCTTGTAATAAAAACCAAAGAAATAATGATATCCTGCCAGTTCTTCATCGGCACCTTGTCCATCCAATGTTACTACCACATGCTGCTTGGCCATTTCCATCACTTTATAATGTGCGTAGATGGATGTTGTGGGGAAAGGTTCTGCATGTGTACATATAAACTCCGGCAAATCTTTATAAAACGATTCTGCTGTAGGATATATAAAATGCATGTTCTTTATTGAAGAACGATACTCATTAATAAATTCCGTCTCATCACCTTTTTGTCCTTTTTGATATACGGCTGAAAAAGTATTGAGGTCACCGGTACCAAATTCTTTCAACAAAGTAGAAACGATGCTGGATGAATCTAACCCACCGCTTAAACAAACACCAACGGGTACATCAGAACGTAAACGCAAACCAACCGCAGAATTAAATGTTTCTTTAAATGCTTCGGTGGATTCAAATGGTTTACTGTTATCCAATGCTGTTCTCAGATCATACCATCTTCTTATTTTGATATCACCTGTTTGCAATTGAATTTTTAGTGTATGCCCATGCGGGAGTTTTTTTATTTCTTTAAAGAAAGTTTTATCCGACTGATCTGTACGGTTATACACCATATAATCAAATACCGATTCTGTATCTGCATGCGGCTTCTCTCCTATTGCCGTTAATATGGCCGGTATTTCAGAAGCAAAAGCAAAATTGTTTTTATGTCTTGTATAGTAAAATGGTTTAACACCAAATCTATCTCTTGCACAAAACAATTCTTTATTCTGATGATCGTAAATAGCAAAAGCCCACATGCCATTAAACCGGTGCAAACAATCTTCTCCCCACTCTATATATGAGTTGAGTAAAACTTCTGTATCAGTACCGGATATAAACTTGTATCCTTTTTGTTCAAGTTCTTTACGCAGTTCAATATAGTTATATACTTCACCGTTGAAGATGATAGCATATCGTTTGTCAGCCGAATACATTGGTTGATGACCGAGAGAGGAAAGATCAATAATGCTTAATCGTACAAACCCAAGTGCCATATTATCTTCCAGTAGAGAGCCCTGATCATTGGGGCCACGGTGTTTGATAGACTGCATCATGCTGCCTATGATCTGTTGATCTGGCTTGGTGCCGTCAAATTTTATGATGCCGCAAATTCCACACATAGGTAGTTAGTTTTAAAAAAGGCTCAGGCTGCCACCGGTGTTCCCGATTTCATTTTCCTGGTAAGCAACGATGTAAAACTTTTTATACCGGGAAAATATTTAATAAATATTATTAATAGTTTTAGTTTCCTTTTCAAAGGCAAATAATTTCTGTTAAGCAACATCATCATCCTTCTCGAAATAAGTTCCTTCTCTTCAGCTGAAAGTTTATTCTTATTATATTTCTCAAAATACTCAATATTGCTGTTGTAAATAGCATATGCCTTTTTCGTATAGGCTCTTAATTTTTCTTTATTCTCAATTCTTGTTTTAGTAATATTTTGCGGATGCAAACGGTAATGAGCCGTACGTTCATCCATAAAATGAAATTTGGTTTTTATTGATGCCCGCATCCATAACCACCAGTCTTCAAAAAACCACAAGTCTTCATTTTCCAGTGCATCTGCAATTAACTCTTTCCTGAAACAACCGGTAAGATTGGGAACAAAAGCAGTTTCTTTAAGCAATTTAAAAAAAACATATCCTGACGAATACTGCTCTCTTAAATGATACATTTCCTGCCAGTCAACTGCATTACCTTCATGATCTATTACATCACAATCCGAATACACCACTCCATAATCTTTATTCGCTTCCAGAAAATCAACCTGCTTTTGAAGTTTATATGGATCGGTCCAGTAATCATCGCTATCTAATATAGCTACATATTCAGCAGAACAATTTTTCAATGCCACAATGTAATTACCGGATAATCCAAGATTCTTTTGATTTAAAATCAACTTTACCAGGTCTGGATATTTCTCTTTGTAGTAAAGCGCTTTTTGCTTTGTATTATCAGTGGATTTATCTTCAGCTATTACGAGTTCAATTTCAAAATTTGTTTTTTGCGCCAGCACACTTTCCACAGCTTTATCTATGAACTTTTCAGTATTGTGGGCCAGCATGCAAACACTAAGCTTTTTCATAATTCAGAATGGTTTAAGCAGTTTTTTCAAGAATGCCTTTGATAACTGTTTGCGGCATATATTTTTCTTTCACCATTTGCCTCACACCTTTCATCAGCGTTTCTCTTTCTGTATCATTTTTTATATAATGACGGGCAATTCGTTCTGCTTCATTATAATTTTTAATATAAGGAAGTGCATGATCTTTAAATACAATATCCAGGTCAGTTGAATAATCAATCAATGGCATAATACCCGATCCAATACAATCCATTATTCTTATATGAACACCATTGAATAAACTCGGCACTAAATCAACCGGGTATATTTTACTGCAGTTACTCAGCAGATTATTAAACCCGGGGTTGAAGGAATCATAAGGAACGATCTTAGCTTCCAGTTCAGGAAAATATTTTTTCCATTTACTGTTATAGCTATCCCCTGAGATATATGCTTTCAGATCAAGATTCAAAAAATTATTCAGAAAAAGAAATCGTTTATAACCCCATGCATTTTTTTGTGCAGTGCCCACATAAGCCATATCACACTTATATTTTACGTAATCTGCTGCTGATGGTTGAAAAGGATAAAAAACATCTTCATTAAAACCAAACACACCAAAATGCAGGTTTTGTACACCCACCTGTTCCAATTGTTTTATCCAGAACGTATCCGGACTCATTATATAATCTGCATGAAATAAAATGGCCAGGTTTGAATCATGTGTTGGCGTATAAAAAGGATTATCACCAAGAAAGAAAACAATTTTACTTTTAGTGCGGAAGTATTTTACCGTCTCTGGTTCAATGAGCTGATTGTTGTAAATAAAAACAAGATTGGGTTGTTCTTTATCAAATACCTGCCGGTATCCTTCATTCACTTTTTTTATGTAAGGCTCCTTCCAAACTTTACGAACTTTATTGGGAAGACTTTCATATTTTTTTACAAAACTATTTACCGAAGACCTGAAGAAAGATTCATATTCCACTTTAACCGTTTCCACACCATTGGCTTTAAGCCCGGTGTCGATGGTTTTAAACAAGGAATACTGATCTGGTATAAGCAGTAGCGCTTTCAAGTTAGCTTTTTCTTTTTTTTAATAACCTTAGCAGGATTACCTGCTACAACGGTATAGGGTTCCACATTATTTAATACTACGGCACCTGCACCCACCACTGCTCCTTCGCCAATCTTAAGTCGGGGAAGAATAATGGCGCCCGTGTAGATGTCGGCATAGTTGCCAACCTCAATTGATCCGGCCAGCCTGGCGCCAGGGCCAATAAAAACCCCATCGCCCAGCACGGACTCATGATCAACTGAAGCGGCGGTATTAATAACGCAGGATTTACCAATTATTGTCTCCGTGCAGACTGTTGCCATTGCATAAATCTGGCTGCCTTCCCCGAGAACAGCTGAAGGGGAAACAAAAGCTGAAGAATGTTTTATTGTAAGCGGTTGTACTCCATGTTCCTTCAGGAATTCCTGAATTTCCAGACGGTCTTTTCCATACTTGCCTCCAATTGCTACCACAACTTTGATTTCAGCGGCATTTTGTGAAGCAATCCATTCCGCAAAAGCTTGTTTACCACCAACAAAAGGAATGGAAGGAAATGGATTTACAACGGCACTGTTATTGTCAAACAAAGCAATCACTTCACCATAAGCCGGTTCAATAATTTCTTTAACCACCTTATAGTTTCCTGTACCGCCCCAAACAATTACTTTTTGCATGTTATGTTGCTTTATTAAAGTTTGGCATCAGCTTCTTGCAAAGCCTCAATTATATAATTCACCTCTTCATTCGTCAATGAAGAATGAAGCGGAAGAGTAATAAAGCCTGTCCATATTTTTTCAGATACAGGGCATCCATTATCCCATTTCTTAAAGTAAGGATGCATCTGTAATGGGAAATAATGAACACCAGTTGAGATACCTCTTGATTTTAAGAAAAGAATTAAATCATCTCTCTTCTCACATCGTACACCAAACATTTGGTAAACATATTGCTCCGGTTCAAATGGCAGTAAAAGTCCAATTTGTTTTAAACCTTTAATTCCTTCCATATAAGTTCGAATAACTTCAGAACGACGCTTATTCATGGCCGGCAACTTTTTCAATTGCTCCAGGCCGATAGAAGCAGCGAGGTCATTCATATTATATTTATAACCCAGCAATGATATTTCATAATGCCAGTGATAAGCTGGTTTTCTTTCATCCGGCATATCCTGTGTGTAATACATGGATGCCTCTTTGTTGATACCTAACCAACGAGCAGGTTTTATATATTCCATTAACTCAGCATCATCTGAGCACATCATACCACCATCACCAGTTGTCATACATTTCTTCTCTTCAAAGCTGTAACAACCGATATCGCCCCATGTACCTAATATTTTTCCATGATAGTTAGCTCCTGCTGTATGTGCACAATCTTCAATCACTTTCAGATTTTTTGCTTTAGCGAAAGCTAATATCTCTTCTATTTTGGCAGGATGACCAGCGTAATGTACTGGTATAATCGCCACCACATCTTTAGTGTACTTTCTCTCCATATCTTCTAACGACATAGAAACAGTGTCTTCATCAACATCTACAAACACAGGTTCAAGTCCGTTGTATATGGGTGCAAAAGCTGTTGCTGCAAATGTTATGGAAGGAACCATAATTTTTTTACCTGGTGTAAAACCAAAAGCCTGTACAGCAATTTGCAAAGCAGCCGTTGCTGAGTTTAATCCAACAGATGATTTACAACCCACAAATTTTGACCATTCAGTTTCAAACTGTTTTACTTTTTCCCCTAATCCTACCCACGACCTGTCAAATGAACCTTTGATCGATTGTAATTCTTCTTCGCCGAGTGACGGTTTAAATAGCCTGATATTCATAATTAATTCTGTTAAACGTATTAATTAAGCACAAATTTTATCCAGTCTAATCCAATTACAGGTTTTGATCCGGAATTCTCATTTTTGATCACAAAATATACATCATGGTATTGACCATCATTTAGCCACTTAGCATCTTTACCTGCTAATGAAACGGTTTGCAACTTGCCTGTTTCTGTTGCTGAAGGTAAATTGATTGTACCCAATAACGCTCCATCAGCTTTATCCACGTGAATTTCTAATATACCACCACCTGTCTGATTTTGTTTGGCATCAATATCAACTGACAATTCAATCGCTTTTAGATTTTGCAGATCAATATGTTTATAGAGCAAATAACCTCCATTCTTTAATTCTTTCAATGTTGTCTTTGTGTTATCAATATTTTTTGAATAACTGCGCATTGCTCCTGAACTACTATCTGCATTCTCTGCTTGCTGCAATGATGGTCTTAATATAACAGCATCACCAGAATTGGTAACTGAAGCTGCAAATTCAAACAAGCCATTTTTGTTTTTAGCAGTTGGCGGAATAGTAAACTTATAGCGTCCTTCTTTAGATACTCTTTCATTCGATTTTTTGTGAAGTGACAATATCCATTTTACAATTTCATCTGCATCTTTTTTAGTAAGCTGCGGATGAGCGATCATTATATTACTTCCCCATTTGCCACCGCCACCATTCAATATGGTATGACTTAACATCTCCGGTGCAGCGGTATCATCAGCATATCTGGCTGATACATCTAAAAAAGATGGGCCATTAATTTTTCTATCCGGTGCATGACAGGATTTACAATCTGAATTATCAATCAATACTTGTCCGGTTGCAAACGCTTTATTGTTTTTAAAACTTTCTTCTGCTTCTTTTAGCAACTGCGCCGGCTTCTTTTCTGTTTCTAAATATTTAATGGAGATATTCTGCGAAACCATATGTTCCATTGCAGCATTTGCATATTCGAGTTTATAAGGAAGCACACTACCTTCCTGATAAAAGGTTTTGTTTCCCTTATAAAAATTCCATTGCAGTGCATTGTTAGAGCCAGTACCTGCATTTCCATTCTTTCCCTTAACAAAATCAATACGGCTTAAACAGGCATCCGGATTACGGGAGTACCATTCCATTCCATATTCCAATACCCAAATAGTTCCTTTCTTATCAATCTTCATGTGGATGGGACGGGAGAAAGTTATGTTCTCTGCAAATTTTTCCATGCTTAAATAATTCCCCAAACTATCTAATGTAACAGCCATTACCCAGTTTCGCATCCAGTCATTAATAATGAGTTTGCCATTATACTGATCAGGTAATCTTGTTTCAGCAGGGTAATCATCACAATAATAAGTTGGGCCAACAATGCTGCAACGGGTACCATTTGCCACCAGCGGAAATTCTTTCGAATTACTGAAAGGATACCATATTAAAGCGGGTCTTGCCGGTGGCATAATTTGGGTACCGGTATTATTTGGTGAATTATTTATAGTACGTTCTGGTTTAAAAAAGGCTCCTGGCTTTTTAGTAGCATAATCAAAATCACGGTAAGCACTGTTTGGCCCAATGAAATATGGCCAACCATAGAAGCCAGCAACTCTTGCTTCATTTATTTCATCATAACCTTCTGAACCACGAATACTATCAAATGCAGGTGCATCAGGCCCTACATCTCCCCAATACAAAGCATGCCGTTTGTTATCGTATGAAATGCGGAACGGATTGCGAACACCCATTACATAAATTTCTGGTCGGCCAAATGATGACAGCAATGGATCATTGGCTGGCAAATTCACTGCAGGTTTACCCGGAACATTTAATGTGGATGAATTAAACGTTCCTTTTAATTTCTTTTGAAGTTCAGGGTCATCTTGTTTCTGATTTTCAAAACCAGGCAGCGTAACATCTGCATTCACATAAAGATTACCAGCCGGGCATAAATAAGAACCATCCGGCAATGGTTTTATACGAAGAATTTTACCAATAAGATTCATTGAATTGGATGAAGAATGTTGAACATCTAACATTTCACGACCCGGACGTTCATCAAGTTGTGAAAACCCTTCCTTCAAATCACGATCGGCTTTTTCACCATCGAGTCCGGCAAAGTGTGTAGTATTATCACCAGTAGCAAGATAGAGATAGCCATCTCCATCAAAACAAATACTACCAGCGGCATGAAATAAGTCACCTCGCAACAACGGTACTTTAAACAATACTTTTTCTGATGATTTATCTAATACGCCATCTTTATAAACAAAGCGGGAAAGCCGTGGGCCAATATCATCGTCCTTTGGTGTGTAATAGAAATACACCCAGTTATTTTGTTCCCATTTTGGATCAATTGCAAAACCAAGCAGGCCTTCTTCCTGTTTGGTAAACACATCCAATTTGGCTACCGTCTTTATCACGTTTGTTTGTGGGTCGAATAATTTTATCTCTCCCCTCCTTTCAATGAACATTATTTTTCCATCTGGGAACATATCCATTTGCATGGGTTCATAAAGATTACATGCCACAGTTGTTTTAGTCAATCCGCTGCCTGTTGTGCCAGTCACTTTTTCATCTGTTTTATACAAATGCTCATAATCAGGAAGCTTTTTATCAGCGATCACATATTTTAATCCACCAAACAGGTGAGTGATAAATTTATCGTTACTGTATAATTCTTTGTTATGTCCCATTGCAGTAACAAAAACTCTTCCTCCCTCAAAATTGGCGTACCAGGAAACGGGATGAAAACTTCCCATCGTTCCGCCTTTATATGATTTTTCATCAAGACTTAAGAGAATATGAATATCGGGACTGATATTTTTTAAATTAAACCACTCATCTTTTAACTTCAATGTTGAATCAGGAAAACTGGTAGAAGGTTGCGAATGATCTTCAATATTCAGTATAGCATCCTGTACATCCGATTGTGATTCAAAAATGGCTCCAACCATTCTGCCATACCATGGCCACTCATGTTCCGTGTCAATTGCTGTATGTATTCCCATAAATCCGCCACCTGCATGAATGTATTTTTCAAAAGCTGTTTGCTGAGCAGGATTTAAAACATCACCTGCAGTATTTAGAAAAACAACGGCATAATAGTTTTTGAGAATATTATCTTCAAACACTTCTGCATCATCCGTTACTTCTACATCAATTCCATTTTCTTTACAATAGCGACTGATAGCTTCCACACCGGCATCTGTACTCTCGTGAAAATAGAATTCAGCTTTCTTAAATACCAGTAAACCCGGCTTATGATTTTTTTTCCTGCATTGCTGAAAAGAAACAACAAAGAGCAATGCTGTTAAAACAACCAAGTAGGACTTAAATGATCTCATTGTATTATAGTCTCAATAGGTAAATATCAAATCAGGCTTTAATAGCCCCGTGCTTTCGTTTAAATTCGGTAAAACTCATCCCCTGCTGATCTTTAACAGAAAGTATGGGATCTTGTGCTGGCCATTCAATTCCAATTGCTGCATCATTCCAAAGCAAACTGCGTTCGTTCGAAGGGCTGTACCAATTATCCACTTTATATTGAACTTCACAATCGTCCTCCAATGTACAGAAACCGTGTGCAAAGCCTCTTGGTATATATAATGTGTTGTATTTATCAGCACTTAACTCCACCTTGCCCCATTTACCAAATGTTTCAGAGCCATCTCTCAAATCAACATAAACGTCCAGTATACTTCCTTTTATACAACGCACCAGTTTTGTTTCTGTATCCGGCATTAATTGAAAATGTAATCCACGGATGATACCTTTTCGCATTGAACGGGATTGATTTTCCTGCAGCCATGTTCTGTGTAAACCGGCTTCTTTAAACATATTTACATCATACGTTCGCATGAAATATCCACGATCATCACCACGTGGTTGAAAAGTAATTTCAAATACTCCTTTTATTTGCTGCTCTCTTATTTCCATATGGATAAATACCAGTCTATTTGTTTTAAACACATATCGTACACATTACCTTCTCTGTAGTGCTTGTACCAGCTTGTTGTTATTTCAATTGTTTCATCTAAAGACAAAACTGGTTTCCACCCTAATTCATTTATAGCTCTTGAAGCATCAAGATGCAATAATGCAGATTCTTTGGGAGCTGCATTATTATTTTTTATTTCATAAGAGCCATTACCATAATACTTAATAATTTTTTCTACAATATCCAGAACTGGAACACAATTCTCTAATGAAGGACCAAAGTTAAAAGCAGTATCATCTGGTGCTTGTCCTCTCTCTACTACTTCTGCCAGTCGCATGTAGCCACATACCGGTTCCAATACAAATTGCCATGGCCGTACTGATTTAGGATTACGAATGATAATTGCTTCCTTATTTTCAACGGCACGGATACAATCAGGAACAATTCTGTTAGCCGACCAATCACCACCTCCTACAACATTACCTGCTCTTACCGTATAAACATGTTTATTATTTTGCTTGCCGCTAAAAAAACTTTGTTGATACGCTGATGTTACGATTTCAGCAGCAGCCTTACTGGCACTGTATGGATCAGCACCTCCTAAACGATCTTCTTCTTTATATGCCTGCCCGCTATTTTTATTTTCATAAACTTTGTCGGTAGTAATCACGATCAATGTATGTGCCGATGATGATAAGCGAAATTGTTCCAGCACATTTACAGTACCTTGTACATTAATTTCAAATGTGTCTGATGGATTTTCATAACTATCAATCACTAATGGCTGGGCAGCCAAATGAAAAATTATTTCAGGTTGCTCTTCATTAAATACTTTACTCAATAGAGCTGTATTACGAATGTCACCACGATAATCTTTGATCTTATCTTTAAGACCTGCCAACACATAATTATCCGACTCATGCTGAGGGTCCAAAGCATAACCAATTACTTGTGCGCCGCAATGATTCAACCAAATGCTCAGCCACGAACCTTTAAAGCCTGTGTGACCGGTTACTAAAACTTTTTTGTTTTTAAATATTGAGAAGTCCATAATTTTTTACCAAACTTTCCAGGGAGCTTTACCTTCATTCCACATTTTCGTTAATTCCATTTTATCTTTTAAAGTATCCATCGGATGCCAGAAACCAAAATGCTTGTACGTATATAAGTTTTCGTCCTTAGCCAAACTTTGTAATGGTGCTTTTTCAAATATCAGATCATCGCCACCATTTAAGTATTCAAATATTTCCGACTCACAAACAAAATATCCTGCATTGATCCATGCACCATCGCCTTTTGGCTTTTCAACAAAATTGCTCACTCTTCCTTCGGCATTAATATCCAAAGCTCCAAAACGGCCTTCCGGTTGTGAAGAAGTAAGTGTCATAATTCCTTTATGTTGTTCATGAAACTTTATTAATTCAGGGATATTAATATTTGCCAGGCCATCACCATAAGTAAGCATGAACCTTTCTCCCTTTACATATGGCTCAGCTTTTTTTATGCGGCCACCGGTCATTGTATCAAGTCCGGTATCCAGCAATGTTACTTTCCACGGCTCAGCAGGGTTGTTGTGAATTTCTACTGAATTCTTTTGAATATCGAAAGTAACATCGCCATGATGCATGTAATAATTGGCAAAATATTGTTTAATAAAAGCTCCTTTATAACCGCAAAGAATTACAAAGTCATTAAACCCGTAAGAAGAATACGTTTTCATAATATGCCAGAGGATGGGATTGCCACCAATCTCTACCATTGGTTTTGGTCTGAGATCCGTTTCTTCTGCCAGTCTTGATCCGTATCCTCCTGCCAGTATTAATACTTTCATATGGCTGATTTAAAATTATTGAGAAGAATAGTTAATTCAGTTTGCCTTCGTTGATTTACCAGTCCTGAACAAAAGAATTACTGGTATCCCTATGATCACTCCAATACAATTTGAATATAAATCTGTCATAGTAAAAGACCGGTAAGGTATCACCAACTGAACTAATTCCGATAATGCCGCCAGCACTAATCCTGCTGCCGTAAACACTAAATAATTTTTCAATGTTAATCGCTGAGACGGGAACCATGCAAGTTTAAACAGCAATGCCCACACCAGCAACAAACACATATGCACAATATGATCTAACCGGAATGACAAAAGGTAATTATTATTTAGCTCACTGTTAGCGTTGTTAATTGGCAGAAAAGACTGAATAACCACCAGAAACGTAAATGCCCAAAAGATTTTTTTATACCGCTTCATATATAACACTCACAATACTATAAAGATACTTAATCATTCAACATTCGCCGGGCACGGATCTGCAGCATTTTTTTTACCGGGTTTTTAATTTTTTGGATTAAATAAATTTTATACCAGTTAAAAGTATTGTCCGTCCACCTCTCAGGGTGAAAATTGAGCATAATACAATTGGCAATCTCATTTCTTTTAATCGCATTCATCACATCAAACGTGGTAGTGAAATTATACTTTGAAGAAAGAGGTTCTTTTGCTGATTTCATTTCTCTGTCTCTCACATTTCCTGTTTTACCAGTCCATACACGGCCTGTATCTGTTAAATAAAGTAACCGTGTAAAGTCAATATCAAAATAAGGTTCTTTAGTGATTCCAAAACTTTTGTAACTATATTTTTGCCACATCAAACGGTTATCATGCTTTGATAATGGACTTCCATGCATGACAGCAGTTGTTACCTGGTAAAGATTTTCAAACATTCTTAAATGCTGTTCAAATGTTTTAATTGCTTTTTCCGTGTCACCATTTGATAACGCCAGGTCTTCATAATGATAACCTATTTCATGGCCGAGAGCAGCAATACCTTTTATAATGGGAATATGAAAACTTTCTTTTACAATTCTGAAGTAATAAGTTCCTGCAATACCCAACTCATGCTCTATTAAAGCTGTTTGATAGGAACTGGCGGGTATTCTATCCACATCATGACGCAATACCACAATCTTTTCATTGTACATATCAGCGGTAAACTGATCAACTGTTACATACCGGTAACCTTTTTCCAGGAAGGTACTATGTAATTGACGATAGGTTTTAAAAGTAAAATCCATACAGGTTAGTTTTGGTAAGGAGTTATTACTGTTTAACGGAAATTTTTTTAATCCTTTTTAAAAATGCTAATCCGCTTTTGCCAATACTGTATAACATTGGATTATTTATACGCAGATATCTTCCATATGCCACCTGCTCACCACCGAAGCCTGCTTTAAACTGTCGTACCCCGTAATCTTCTTCAGGGCGGCCTGCACCAAGAAAATCAAAAGACTCAATTCCGTTTTTCAATGCATAATTAATAGGCGCCCATGTGGCCAATACACTGGGATTAATATTTTTATCTACTCCATCCTTGCCGGCTATATACCATTCATATATTGCTTTGTTCTTAAATACCGGGCACATAATACCACCTACTATTTCTCCATTGTATTCAATTAAAAAATATTTCCCAAGATGAGGTGAATGATAAAATTCCTTAAAGAATGACCAGGCTGGTAATGGCTTTCGAACTTTAGTGTTGTAAAGATTCAAAAGAATCTGGTAAAATATTTCTACCTGTTCTTCAGTAACATCTTCCAGTATAGTGGCGCCGTTATTTAAACTTTTTTTGATCTGTCTTCGCTTTCCATCATTCATTGCAGACAATAATTTTTTTTCATCACGGGTATCCACAATAAAATTCAAGTGTTCTTTGTATTCAAATCCATTTTTCTCAAATACACTTCTTTCTCCGCTAGTTGAAAAGAGATTCCTGAATTCGATGAATATACTTTTGTGCTGATATTCTTTAACCAGTTGTTTCAGCAACTGATCTGTTATTGTTTTATCGCCATCTTTAACCAATGGAGCTCCCCATACAATTAAACGGGAAGAGAACATACTCTTAAAATAGCCAGTGTCTTTTTGCAAAACACCCGTAAGAATTCCTGCAATGGCGTTGTTATCATCCAATGCGGATACAAGCAGGGGCTTATAACCGTTCACTTTTTCTATATATTGGTAAAACTGTGGCGTTTGAAAGAAATTTCCCTTTTCGTGTGTGTTTACAAATTTCTCCCACCCGTTTACATCTATTGAGCTTTTACCGTGTACAATTTTTAAATTCATCTTTCGCCTATCCCGCTATATGGTTGTGATAATAAGCCTGGCTCATCGCTACCAGGAAATCATGATTACAATTGCCATTTTGTAAAGCCTGTTCAAAGAACTGCTTATTAAATAATTCGCTATTGAGCGATAAACTTTTAAAATAAGGTCTGTTATATTCAAAAGCCTCATCCACTGAATTAGAATCATCCGCACTACCAGCTTTTTTAAAAATCTTTTTTGAGATAAATCCGCTTATAATAGAAGCTTTTCCTGTAAGTGTAAGTAAATCACCGGGTGCATATCCTTTGTCGGTAAGTTTATTCAAAAAAGACGGGTATGCTTTTTTAATTATGTGTGCATAAATAACCTGCCCTTTGAACCGCTTTACCGGATTTCTCTCCATAAAATCAGAATAAACACCAGGCATACCTGTTTTATAAAGTGCTTCTAAAAATTTAGAATCGATAAATGGCGTCCGGTTATTTAAATACCGGGACTGGTTCACTATTTCTGCACCAAAATATTTTCTAAAAACTTCTTCCAGCAAATACTGGTAAAACTTTTCATTACGTGTAAACGATGAATACTGGGGATCGTATGAAGGCAGTTTCTTTAAGTCGTTTTTCAACTCTTCCCATTCATTCCTAAATGATTCTTTATTCAGCCAGTTAAATTCTCCCGACTGCTCAATTAGCCTGATTGCTTTATTAAAATCTTCTTCGGCAAACAGGTGATGAAGATTTGTGCTGATAACCGCTCCAATATTATGTACCGCCCTGAAAATTTCGCTGCCAAAATTCCCTGTAATTAAATAATTAAAATTTGATTGCAGCAATTTAGCGGCATAGAGATAGTGTGCTCTTGCAAAACCTCCTGTTCCATTGGAGTTAATTACAAACTCTAATCCATTATTCAAACTATGAGCACTTATATATTCCTTGTTTAAATCAATTTCAGTAAAATTAATACCTGCGCCTTTTGCAAGTTCGCCCGCAATTGTAGTATCACTGGTATTTTTTTTACCAAAGCTGTACGCCTGAATTTTTTTTTGATAATACAATGCACAACTCACCAATGTACGCCCATCAAACCCTCCTGTTAATGATACTGCAGTATTTTCATCCGGAAAATAATACCGAACCCTGTCAATAAACAAATCAGAAACTTTATCAGCCGCTTTTCCCCATGGCACAAGACCGGAAGTAAACCAGTTACAAACATTGAAATAACGTGAGCAGTTAACACCCGCATCAGTAATTTTTAGCTGATGATGTGCCGGCAGCAATTTTATTTGTTTATAAATAGTGTTATCAAACAAAGGATAATAAAATAAAATATTCTCCATTATAAATCTTTTATCAATCTCCAGCTCACCCGTTTGCTTTGCCAGTAATTCCAATGAAGAAGATAAAAAAACTTGTCCGGCCTTTTTTATGTAATAAACCGGTAAAATCCCAAATAGAGAACAGGCTGCAAATACAGATCTGCTTTCTTTATTAAAAACAATTACCCGGTAGTGCCCCTGTATTGCTTTAAACAATTGCTGAAAATTTAAATCCACGGCAAATGTGGCAGCATCATTTGCATTAGTTCGTTCTTCAATAATATCCCCAATTATCCATACTTTGTTTTTATCTGATTCAAATGAATCAACTTTTATATGACGATAATCCTTTGATATCAGCAAAGAATTACTTGTCCATTCATTTAAAAAATCAGCATCGTTAACCCACTCTTCTTTTAAATCTGATATTTGGCTATTTATTTTAAGTGCAAAATTCATAAAGGAAATGGGCTATACTGCTTTTTTCAGTAATCCATAAATTTTACTAACCTGGTAAAAAGGAAACCGGTGTTTAAAACTTCCAAGCTTATACCTGGCTTTAAGTAATGAAAGAAAACGATTATTTTTTGTTTTAAAAAGACCAATGCGATCCGGGATTCTATCAACAGATTGCGGGATATCCATTTTACTGCCTGTTGTAGTAGCTAAATATCCGGCTTTTATTGCGATGGCATGCGCTTCGTGTGAATTATCTCCATGCGGCCAGCATAAGAATTCAACAGGTATGCTGAGATTTTTCTCCAGCACCACTTTCGATCCGGCAATTTCATATTCCAGTCTTTTTCGATAATTATCTTCCTCTTCCACCGCAATAATCAATTCATTATTTTTTTTAAACTGGTGGTATATATTTTCCACCAGCGGATAAGCTTTCTGAAAATCATATTGACTATAATCAAAATCTTTCAATGTATCAATACAAGCTTTAGTAAAAGCAGGATTAATGGAATGAATCCTGGCACATACCGAAGATATTTCTTCAAACAAAGGATAGCCAAAAGGAATTTGCTTCTCAAATGACGAATCACTGATATGATATGGTTTTAAAGCCGGGTAAAGATTACCTACAGGGTACAAACAATCATTACCGGGATGATGAAACCCTATAAGTTTATCCGAAATAAAATATTTGGTATGACTCATTGTATGAGACTGGATATCGATAAAGCCGCTGGCAATCATTTCCCGCATCTCAGGCCAGTTTAAATACCCCCATTGATGTAACTCTTGAAATGAAACTTTCTTATTCCAGTGATCATCAAGATTGGGCCGTGGTGATATTGATGCATCTACAAACTCTGGACAAACAAATATAGTAGCTTTTAAATTGTATTTCTTCAATAATGGGTAAGCCCATATCCAGTTATCTAAAAAACCATCGTCAAGCGTTATTACTAATGCTTTATTATTAAAAGGTTTTACACCACTTCTCATTTCCCAATACTCTTTAAGGAAGATGGTATCATAATTCTTACTGATAAATTTTACCTGGTCTTCAAAATAAGGCACCTCCAGGGTAAGCCAGTTTCTGTTCCAGTGACTGGCTATGGGGCCAATGCTGTGATAACACACTACTGGTATATCAGGAATTGAATTAGTTTGCGTTTTCATAAATTTCTGCAAGTGCATTCATGTGTTGACTAACACCAAATCTTTCAGCAAAATTTTTACTTGCCTGAGCGGCCAATTTTTTTAAAGTTTCTAGCTGAGCAATTTTATCGTTCACCTCAATCTCCCATTTCTGTATATCATCACTCAATAAAAACTGAGGATAATCTCTGAATATTTCTTTCATGGACGGGATGGGTGAAACAATTACCGGAGTGCCGCTTAAAATACTTTCTACCACTACATTTCCAAACGATTCATATTCCGACAAAAATAACAGCACATCTGCTTCCTGATATACTTGCTCCACATCTTTTTTGAATCCCGGCAAATGAATATAATCTTCTGCTTTATGATGGAGCACATAATCAGATATTTCACTCTTCAACGCACCATCACCATAAATATTAAATGCTGTTTGCGGAAACTGCAGGTGAACTTTTAAAGCAATATCAATCCACTTATACAAATTTTTTCCATTTGCCAATCTGCCCGCATAAATGATATTAATTGTATTATCAGTTCTTATTGTTTTATTTTCTTTAAACCGGTTAGCGTCAACCGGGTTATAAATCACCTGCATTGCGTAACGCTCACTCACTTTTTTAAAAAATTCATTTTTGCTATGCTCTGAATTGGCTATAAAAACAATTCTTTTATTTAATGCCAGTTTCCACACTGCTTTAAAAATGTATTTCTTCAGCTCCGATTTCCAATATACTGTTCCATGAATGCTGTAAACAATATGCTTCACACCTGCCAGTTTGAACAACAGCAAAAAAAAGGGGCCAATATTATACACGTGAAAGATTTCATTTCTATATTTCCTTGCATAGCTGAAAGCTTTTATAAAAGCTTTCAAATTATTGTCATCACCATATTGAACAGGGATTGTCATTCCCTGATAAACACTTACTCCGGGCTTTTCGCTTCGTAGTAAATAAACAGAAAAATCAAATTGAGTAAGTTCTTTAATAATTACCGGCAATAATACTTCCATTCCTCCCGGACCTGCATCATAATGAACAAAATGAATTTTTTTCTTATTATCCAACAGGAACATTTCTTACGCCATAAGTAATAGCGCCAAGGTTAAAAAATAATGCAACCGGAAATATCTGAGCGGGTAATCCATAATAAGCAAATTGCTGACCAGATGTTGAATGTATTATAAACCAGCCCAGCAGGAATATAACAAATACCGGAAAAGTCTTTTTATAATTATTGGTTTCAGGCAAATTTACATACGTAAAACTCATCTTAATGCAAAACGTTAAGAAGAATAAAATCATAATTGCAAATCCAACAATACCCGAATGCATCAGTATATTTTGATTGGCAACGTGTCCATCAGCATGCTCCATATAATCATCAGAAAATCCTACGCCAAATACAGGGCTGGTTCTCCATACTTTCATTACTCTTGGGCTGCGCTCCGTTAACCGTATTAATGTACCTCCGGCTGTCTTATCACCTTCTGCCAATGAATTTAAAGTAAACAACCGGGCTATGCTGTACTGAATTTGCGTATTTATTTTTTTATTAAACATTCCCGCAACTACTCCAACAATAATAATAGCAGTTAAAACAAGCAAATGATTTTTCTTAACTTTTTGAATTACCATTAAACTTAAAATAATTATAAAACTAAAACTGATTATCCATCCACGGGTTGCCGAAAGAAAGGCCACGACAAAGCAGGCCATTATGAGAACATACAAATAGCCATCTGTAAATAAATGACGCTTTCGCAATGCCAGCATATACAGTGCCCCGAACAAACTTATAATTACAGCATTTGTACTATACAACACCCGGAAATTTCTTCCTACCTCAATTTGTGTTTCCAGATCACTACTTTCTACCTTTTGGGTATAAATCTTAGGGTCAAAACCTGTAAAGAGCGTCATAAGTTGAGCAATCAGCGCCAACATAGCCACCATAAAAAACAAATTGAAAAGCCGTTCATTTGCTTCAACTGTATAGATAAGGCGTGGTACAGTATAAAACAGCAGTAGCGGAAATATTGTTTTGAAGATTTTAAAGTAAATACTCAGGTCAGCTTTTAATCCTATAATCATTCCGAACCCAATAAGGAAAACACAATAAACAGCCATCAATATCAGCCAATGATTAAAAAATATTTTTGGCCTGATTTTACTTTTTAATACTTTGACTAATGAAATAATAATATAAAACTGACAAATCTCAATGCCGGGTAGTCCCGGTACTGCTTTAATAACAGTAGAATATAACCCGAGAAAGCCAAAAAAGCCATCTGTTGTTATAAAGAAGAATACAAACCAGAACACTTCATTTTTTGACCGGGCATATTGTATTAGCAAAACAACATACCAGGCACTTGCCACCATTTCAGATGTAAAATGTGCAGCAAAAATGGTGACAGCCGCTAAAACTATCAGCTGAAGTTTTTCAAATAAAGCAGGTGATGTAAAATTTCGGGCAATATTCATTACTAAATAACGAAACGGATTTTAGCGGGCAACATGGGTTTAATAAGTAAAGAGAAATCTTTATAAACAGATGCGCCCGACAAACGCATAACGGAAAAATAAATGACAGGCTGAATAATTATATTCAGCAATAAAGTATATAACTGATCTGAAACAAAATTTTGCAATAAATAATAAAAAGCTATTCCCGGCAGCAATCCCAGCAATACCTGCAACATTTTTATGTACTTGCCTTTCTCATAATATCCAAGCTTAAACATCATCCATTCATAAATAACATAAAACACGTAATTCACCACCAGCCACCCCACAATAATTGTTTTGATGCCTATTTTAAATGTGAGGAATAAAGCAATTGCCATTAATGATTTATGAATGATATCCATGACAAGGAAAATATTTGGGCGGTTAGATGAAAGCATAGTTGATGAATTGAACGACATCAGCGTAGCAATAAATCCTGCAATAAAAAAAAGCTGCATATACGGTACCGAATCATGCCATTTCTGAGTAAGCAATACCTGTATCAATGGCTCAGCTAATAAAAAAAGAAAGACACTCAGGGGTGCCATTATAAAGAATAACAAATTGTAAACTTTAACGTAAATCTTTTTTTGAAGTTCTGCTTTATCAGCTTCTTTGGCCATTGCCGGATACAGTACTTTATTAAAAGCTGTTCCTGTTTGTATAATAAATAAATCGTAAAACTTTTGTCCACGTGAATAGTTACCCAAAGCACTGGTGTGATAAGATTTCCCCACAACCAACGAATTAATTTCTCTGAATATACTTTCAAATAGTCCCTGGAAAAAAACTTTTGAACCAAATTTAAATTGTTCTTTAAAAGACCCCCAGCTAAAAACAAATACAGGCCTCCATCTTACTACAGCCCACAATCCTGCCATTTTTAATATGGCTCCGCTCAATGTTTGAAATATTAAGGCCCAGTAACCATAACCATAATACGCCATTAATAATCCTATAGTACCAGAAATTACAGAAGCAAAAAAATTCAATAAAGCCTGTTGCTTAAATTGAATATGCTTAATAAGTTTTATAAGGTGTATGTAACAAAGTGAATTTAATACCAGCGTAGTGCTCATTACTTTCATTATGTTCTCCAGTTCCGGCTCACCAAAGTACGAAGCTAACCATGGGGCCATAACGAAGTAAGCAATACAAAAAAGAATACTTATGATTACATTAAAAAAATACCCGGTTGAATAATCTGATTCAACCGGGTCCTTTTTTTGAATTAATGCTAATCCAAATCCTCCCTCAGAAAGCCAGCTTGCAATTCCTAAAAATAATCCTGTATAAGCCACCAGGCCATAATCTCTGGGGCTTAACATTCTTGTAATTGCTAATGCAAAAAAGAATTTTAAAGCAAAGTTAGCAATGGTATCTACAAGGCTCCATATAACGCCTGTAAATATTGTTTTACTGCGAAATTGCAAAGTTTAAAAGGGGTTACGGTTTTTGAGGTTAAACTTTTACAGGTATCTGGCTATAAAATCTTGCCTGGAAAAACAGGAATAAAACTGTACGTAGTATTACCTGATTCCATTTTCAACCATAACGATTTTGCCGTTCTGGAGGGATTTTTCAGGAAAATAATTTTGAAGTGATTCCCGTTTCAGAGAATATATCTGTTCAATAATATTAACCACTTTATACCCTTCTAATGCATTTGTTTTAATGGATGTTCTTCCTTTTAAAACATCCACTACATTTTCAAAAACAAAATTGTGATTAGATGCACTCCCTTTGTAATGACCATAATCATTAGCCGGGTTTCCCGCAGGCAGTTCAGGCATTTCATAGTCTTTTACATGGCAGTACTCCACTTCATTCATGTACTGACCAGATATCTTAACAGTTCCATGCTCTGCAATAATGGTAAGGCTGCTCTCCATATTTTTATCCCAGATAGAAGTAGAATAGCTGAGTGTTCCAATACCACCTTTTACAAATTTGAAATTTACTATACCAGAATCTTCAAACTCAGTTGAATGCTGGTGATTAAAATCCCTGAAGATCGCCTGTATATCACTAATATCTCCAAATAACCAGTACATAATATCGATGAAGTGTGAGAACTGCGTAAACAGAGTTCCCCCATCCATTTCTTTAGTACCCTTCCAGCTTCCCGGTTTATAATAACGATCATCCCGGTTCCAGTAACAGTTTATCTGAACCATGTATATCTTACCAAGCTTTCCGCTATCAATTAATGATTTGATCCATCCTGAAGGGGGTGAATACCTGTTTTGCATTATGCAAAACACCAGGCGATTTGCCTGTAAGGCTTTATAAATAATTTCTTCGCAATGCGATTTTTTTAAAGCCATTGGCTTTTCAATTACCACATGCTTATTATGCTCAATGGCGGTTAGTGCATGCTCAGCATGCAACCCATTAGGAGTGGCAACGCTCAGCACATCAAACTGCGGCCCGTTAATGATCATATCCTGTAACGATTCAAAAAAAGGAATTTTGTTTTCGGAATCTGTTACATGTTTTGCAGGATCACTATCACAGATCGCAACCAGTTCTACTTCAGGGTTTCGTTTTAAAAATTCAGCATGACGTTTACCGATAAGACCATGACCGATGAGACCAAATTTGATTTTACCATTAATTTCCATAATACAATTTTTAGTTAGTTAGTGTGTTAAAATAATTTGGTTTTTCAGGATTTCAACATTCTAACAATTGCAGGTAAATTCATCCGGATAAAGTGTTTTTTCAGGTAGCTTTTTTTAAATGTCACTTTTTTGTTTGTTGGTCTCTGTTATTGGGAGGCGTATAGGCATAAGTATTTTTAGCGGTGTAACGATAACCGTTAACACCATAACTATCCCAGTAATAAAATCCGGGTACTTTTTTTATCTTAATTCCATTAAACACCAGGTTTAATTCCGGTAAGCTTTTTTCAGCATTAAGCTGATTCAGGTATTTGAAAAATCCTGTGTTGGTATGACCATAGCGTAATATGTAAAGAGATATGTCTGCGTAATAAGCTAATATTTTGGTGTCGGAAATCAATCCAATACAGGGAGTATCCAAAATAATGCAATCGTAATTATTACGAAGGTACTGCATCATTTCATCCATCTTATCCGGACGTAACAACTCTGCCGGATTTTCGTCGTAACCACCGCAGGAAACAATGGTGAGATTCTTTGCTTGTTCATAAGGCCGGCAAATTTCAGCAATACCACATTCTCCTTTCAAAAATTCAATTATACCTGGGGTAGGTTCAATTTGAAGCCTGGCGCTGATTCTTGGTTTATACAAATCGAATTCAACTAAGGCAGTTTTTTTACCTGTCATTGCAAAGCTGGTGGCAAGATTCAGGGAAATAAAGCTCTTACCTTCATCCGGTACAGAAGAAGTGAGCAACAATGTTTTTACAGGTTTATCAACCAATTTGCGGTTGATATTTAACCGCAGTTCTCTGAATTGCTCAGTTACTAATGTGCGGTTATTGTGTTTGAATACAACAGGATCTTTTTTAACAGTTTGGTCAAAATTGAATTCACCTAAAATGGGAAGGTTAGTATTTCTCTCTATTTCTGAACGATATAAAATGAAACCATTTGCAAATTCTTTTTTATACACCCAGGTACCTGCAATAAGGCCTGCAATTAGCATTGCGTAACTATAAATCAATACTGGTTTTGGTTTAGTTCTTCCCTGGTTTTCAGGTTTATTAATTACAGTATAATCAGAACTGATTCCTGCAAGATCAATGGTTATCTCTTCTCTTTTTTGAAGCAGATAGTTATAAAGATCATTTTTTACTGAGTGATCTCTTGAAATTTCGCCTAAAGCTTTTTCTTTTATTGGTATGGAGCGAAGAGAGCTGTTAGCCTTGCCGTAACTGCTCACTAATGTTTCCCGTGAAGTAAGTAAAGAACTTCGCAGGTTTTTTACACTTTGCATAATACCGGCCTTGCGTTGCGCAATCTGGTCATCCAGCACTTTAATTTGAGGGTTTTTAGGCCCTGAAACTTTCAGCAGCCTTTCTCTTTCTTTTTCATCCTTAAACAAATCATTGGTTAAGTTAACCACTCCCTGATCTGATAAGCCTAATGTGGCCGGGGGTGAATTACCTGCGTTTTGGTTGATCAGGTAATTTTCGAGTTGATTCAAAACATTAACCTGGGCATTTATATCATTAATTTGTTGTTCATTATCTTTTGCCTGACCTAAATAAATTTGACTTTCTGTTGCCAGGTCTGTAACCCCCTTTTGCGATTTATAGCTTTGAAGAGTTCTTTCTACGTCTACCAATTCACCAGTAACCATCTTTAATCTTTCCTCTACAAATGCCAGTGAATTTTGAAGCAGTTGTTTTTTATTAGCAACGCTATTTTTACCATAATCATCAATAATGGTTGCCAGTATCAATTCAGCTCTTTCCGGCACCTCATCAGCAAGAGACAGGTTTACAATATTTGATTCTTTACTTGTAGTAGAAGCCTCAAACTTACTTTTCAAAATATCCGCTGCTTCCGCTATTGTAAGTACTTTTAGTGTAAGCCCACGGAAAAATTTTTCATCCGATGTATTTAAATGCCATTTACATAAACCAAAAGGTGATTGAACAAATGAATCAAGTAAATAGGTATTACCATTAAACTGAATAGCATGCTGGTTGGGTAACACTTTAACTTCGCCACTTATACTGTTAGTAATAAGTTGAGGTTGGGCAAATTCTACTGTAACAGGTACATTTTTAAAAAGCTGCTGGTCAGTGGGTTTTAAACTCCATAGTTTATTATGATAACTCCAAACAGTATAAAGCTTTAATTTTTGAGCTACATCCGTCATCAGGGCTTTTGATTGAATGATTTCAACCTGCTTTTCAATTATAGAAGGCTGATCTGGCTGAATTGGCAGCTGATTTTCTTTACTGACACTGTTGCTCTTCTTCTGAGCGGCGTCATTAACTACTATTTGAGCTTTTATTTCAAAAGTAGGGGTTGCCTTTTTTAAGAACAAGTAGGCTCCTGTTGCACCAATCACTAAAAAAAATGCTATGATATACCAGTAAGGTATTATTCTAAACAATAATTCAGACAGGTTAGTTCCTGAACTATTTGAGTTAGGTATATAAGTATTATTTTCAATTCCTACAGACACAGTAAATTCTATTTTTTTATGAGGTAAAAAATGCTGGTTAATAATGATAATATTCCCGCCACCATGCCAACATATTGCGGCGTTTTTTCACGGTTAACTGCTATAGCCCGTAAAGGTGTTACATAAACCACATCATTGGTGTTAAGAAAATAATAAGGTGATTTAAATACATCTGCAGAGAGCAGGTTAATTTTTCCAAAACTGCGAACCCCATTTACTTCCCGAACCACTAACACTTCATCTCTTTTACTTGTATTGGTAAGATCACCAGCTAATCCCAGCGCATCCAAGACTGTCATTCGCTCATTTGGAAAGGTAAAGCTTCCGGGTTTACCAACAGCCCCCAGAACCGTAACTTTATAATTCATAAACCTTACATTAACGGTTGGGTTTTTTGTGTAATCTTTAAACTTATCTGTTAACAAATCTTCCAGTTCTAAACGGGTTAAGCCTTCAACTTTTACTTTACCCAGATGAGGAAGTTTTATTGTGCCATCAGCTTCAACCAGGTAACCTAAGGCAGGAGATAGATTTCCTGCACCGCCCGATCCTAAATTAGTGCCCTGAATTACTCCGCTGGCTGAATTTATGGCAACCAAATCTTCTGCATTGGTTCCGCCGACTGTTATCCAAAGCTGATCGTTTTTTTGTATCACATTGGTAAAACTATCCCGTGCTTCTTTCAACTCGTTGGCTACCGTAGCGTTGAGGTTATTAAAATAAACCAGCTTGCTTGCAGGAGTACAACTGCTGAATTGGATTAAAATAATTATCGCAGAGACAAAAAACAAGCAGGGATTAGCAACAATGCTTTTAAACCTGTAAGATTTTTGAGATTCAGGAAGTATAATCTCCATGAAATTTTTATTTATACTTTTCATTTTACAGACTAAGTTAGATTATTGGGGGTTGCATTAAAACTTAATACAACATTTATTTTTGTTTTATTATTAGTTACTTTTTTTGATTATTTAACATGGCTTCGCCATCTGAGTCACATCAGTAATTTTCCACATCAATTACTAAATCTCACAATTATGGTAATTATATTACCAGATAGTCAGTAGTTTAAGGAATTGACTCAAACGGGTTATTAGATAGGAATATTGCAGAGAATTACTGTATTTAATTTTGATTTAATACAGCCTTTTACGATGATATTTATTAAAAACAACGAATAATAAAACCCTACAACTAAGATATCGGGGAGAGTGGTTTAGTTTAAGGAAGATGGAAATAATGTTCTACACAAGATTTACAGAGACCATTTTTCCAATAATAGCTGGTACATACTTTATAGATACAGTAAGCTGATTATTGTCGCTACGGGTCAAATATAATAAAACTCCGATAAATTCAATAATTTATACGCTTTTTTAATGCCGGATTTATAATTTAATCAATTGATCATCTTTTAACTGGTATTTTTCACCTGTTTGGGAGCAAACCGCAATATTCTTTTCATCAAATCTAAGAGTTATTCCGGCCCTGCTAACCCAACCTTTTATTTGCCCGGGGTTACCCAGGAATAGCGCATAAGCAGGAATATTTTTAGTTACTACTGCACCAGCACCCACTAATGCATATTCACCTATTTCAACTCCACAAATAATAGTAGCATTGGCACCAATCGTCGCCCCCTTTTTTATAAGTGTTTTTTTAAATGCATCCTTCCTTTCAATAAAACTCCTGGGATTAATAACATTTGTGAATACCATAGATGGCCCCAGAAAAACATCATCTTCTATTATAACACCGTTGTACACCGAAACATTATTTTGAATCTTAACCCTGTTCCCAATTTTCACATTTTCATCTACATAGATATTTTGCCCCAGCTTGCATTCTTCTCCAATCTCAGCCGTATGGCGGATATGACAGAAATGCCATATCTGAGTCCCTTTACCAACCTGGGCTCCCGGATCAATTACTGATGACTGGTGAATAAAAAAAACCTTGTCGTTCATCGGCGGTTTTTAAAATTGATGATCTAATCTTTCACATGAATTTTATCTGGCAAACTTAACCAATATTAAAATTTCGTATCAAGATATTTCATTCACCTAAATTATGCAACATTATTTATCAGATTCATATGCCTGTATTTTGCTTAACACCTCAAACGTTTTCTATTTGTGCTAACATTTTTCAGGATTTACAGCAATAGCATATTGGTGTTCAGTTTACAATAATTAAGCTATCCCTTTTTGGAAAATACATTGATTATTCTTAAAGCCGGCTACTCATTTACCAGCAGATTAAACATTGAATCAGCTACCAGTTGATTCCCTTTTAAATTTAAATGAACACCATCAATTGTGAGGATACCTAAATCTGAATTGGTTTTGTTATTAAGTTTTTCATTATTTAAAAAGATTGTTCTTGCATCACACAAAGTACACCTGTATCTCTTTGACAGTTTGCGAACAATTTCTGAATAAAGATTAAGATCATTATCCTGCTGGTTAGTATTATTATATTTTTCTCCGATAACAGCAGGAGTAACAAGAACGACTTTAATATGCTCTGCTTGCAGCTTATTAATAATTTCTGCATAGAGTTCTTCAAACTTATCAGCATCAGTGCCGCCAATGCCTATTGCTTTATACAATATATCATTAACCCCTACCCATATCACTACAATGTCAGGTTTCTGCTTAAGTACATCCTCATTTAGCCGCTGGTACAAATCCGATACTTTATTACCACTAATGCCTGCTCCTGTCAATTCATATTCATCCTGCTGATCAGAATTTTCCAGTTTTTTATTCAGCTGATCAATATAGCCTCCCGGCAGTACGCCATATTGAGTAATAGAATCACCAAAGAAGATAATTTTCCTTTTCTTTTTCATACAACCAGCTAATAGAAGTAACACAATAAGAAGACATGGCATATAAATCTTAATCTGTTTCATTTCACCTCAAATTACTCAGGTTATGCTGGCTGATAAAATAAAAAAAGGCCGCTGAAAAGCGACCTCTGTGATCCCGCTGGGACTCGAACCCAGGGCCCATACATTAAAAGTGTATTGCTCTACCAACTGAGCTACGGAATCTTCCCTCATTTCCCTTTCGGTACATCAATTTTTGGGAGTGCAAAGATAAGGGCTCGCAACATTGCTAACAAATTTTAAAAAAATTATTTTTCCGTGATTTTCAATCAAAAACTCAAGTTTTTTTTTTCCCAAATACTTAGCAGTTATTTTTGCAATTGATAAATCATTTATATGTCATTTTTTAAAGATAAAGTAGTTGTAATAACAGGCGGGAGCGATGGAATAGGCAAAGCTCTTGTGGATAAATTGTTATCACTGGGAGCAAAGGTTGCTACTTGTGGCCGCAACCAGGACAAGTTGTATCAATTGCAGGTTGAAAATCCATCAGCAATGTTACATACTATGGTGGCGGATATCAGTCACGAAAATGAAAGCCGCCGGTTCATTGAATCAACTATAAAAGTTTTTGGAACGATTGATATTCTAATAAACAATGCTGGCATTTCTATGCGGGCATTATTTAAAGATGTAGATATAGATGTGATAAAAAAGGTAATGGACATTAACTTTTTTGGAACTGTTTACACAACCAAGTTTGCTTTACCTTTTATTTTGCAAACAAAAGGAACAATTGTAGGTGTGTCATCTATTGCCGGTTACCGTGGCTTACCTGGCAGAAGCGGATACTCAGCTTCCAAATATGCATTGCAAGGATGGATGGAAGCTTTAAGAACAGAATTACTGGATGATGGCGTAAATGTAATGTGGGTTTGTCCGGGCTTTACTACATCCAACATTCGTAATGTAGCTTTGAATAAAGATGGCCAATCACAAGGCGAATCACCTATGGATGAAAACAAAATGATGAGTGCAGCCGAGTGTGCTGTTCACGTGTTAAATGCTATTGAGAAAAAGAAACGTACATTGGTATTAACTTTTAATGGCAAGCGAACAGTTTTTCTAAATAAATTCTTCCCCGCTTTAACGGACAGGTTAGTGAAGAATTTCTTTATCAAAAAAGGAAAGTTGGTCAGATAAGAAGCTGCGAGATGTGAGCTTCGAGCGGCAGGCGAATAAAGAAAGTGCAACAACATAAACACAACATTCTTTTAACCATTATAATTTAAATCACTCGCAGCTCATAGCTCGAAACTCAAAACTAAAAAATGCTACTAACCCTTACTTCAGACATAGGTCAGCAGGATTATCTTGCCGCTGCGGTTAAGGGTCAGCTTATTAAATCAAATTCCAATTTTATTGTTGCTGATATTACGCATAGCTTATCACCATTTAATTATCCGCAGGCTGCTTATGTTTGCCGCAATGCCGTAAAAAATTTTCCCGACGGTACCTTTCATTTGATATTGGTGAATTTATTTGATTCAAAACCTGACCATCTTTTATTGGCTCAGCATAATAATCAATACATAGGAATTGCAGATAATGGACTTATTACAATGATATTGGAAGAAGTGCCGCAAAAAGTAGTAGCATTACAGTTAGAAAAAACAGCGATCAAAAACACTTTATACTGTACTACTGTTTTCGCCAATGCTTTTATGCAAATAGCCGCCGGTAAAAAGTTAGAAGAAATTGGTGATGATTCGGTTTCTATCAATGTAAAAAATCCACTGCGTCCGTTGCTGGGTAATAACTGGATGGAGGGACAGATCATCTTCATTGACAATTTTGAAAATGTAATCGTCAACATCACCAAAGAAGAATTTGAAGAACAACGCCGGGGCCGCAGTTTTAAAATCGTTTTTAAAAGAGATGAAATGATCGATAAGGTCAGCGAAACTTATGCAGATGTAAACGAAGGTGAGAAATTAGCTTTATTTAATTCAGCAGGTTATCTTGAAATTGCCGTAAACAAGGGCAATGCTGCAGGGCTTTTTGGCCTGCAGGGTTACTCTGAACAACAATCCCAAAATCAATATTTACAAAACAGGCTTTTCTATCAAACAGTACGGGTGCATTTTGAATAAAAGCTGAAGGCAAAATGCAAAACGCCTAAAGCATTCAGCATTGAGCATTACGCTTTCCGCATTCAGCGTTCTGCGTTCTGCGTTCTGCATTCTGCCTTCAGCCTTACCCTAATTTTAACGACCTCACCCTTTGTTTATCAGTCAATTTCCTGTAGGTTTGCCCTCATTAAAAATTAACCTGTTTATGAATTTTAAACGCATTAATAACATTGTTGGCTGGATCGTTTTCGCCATAGCCTCCTTTGTCTATATTAAAACAATGGAAGCTACCGGAAGCTTATGGGACTGCGGTGAATTTCTTTCCTGTGGATATAAGTTGCAAATCCCCCACCCGCCCGGTGCTCCGCTGCACATCATGTTAATGCGACTTTTCATGTTGCCTTTTTCAAGTAACCCCGCTACAGGAGGTAATTTATTATCGGCAATTGCCAGTGGTTTCACTATTTTATTCTTATTCTGGACTATTACACATTTTGGTAAAAAAATTGCTCAAACCAAAGGTGAAGAATTAACCGGTCAGCAGTTATTTACGGTGATGGCCGCTGGTATAGTTGGTGCTTTCGCTTATACTTTCTCTGATTCATTCTGGTTCTCTGCTGTGGAAGGTGAAGTATATGCTTTGTCTTCTTTCTTTACTGCCATTGTATTTTGGGCTGCATTAAAATGGGAAGAACAGGCTGATGAACCCGGTGCGGACAGATGGTTAGTGCTCATCTTCTATTTAATTGGTTTATCAATCGGTGTACACTTATTAAGCTTATTGTGTATTCCTGCTATCGTTTTATTATACTATTTCAAACGTTATAAAGTAACTGCCTGGGGAACATTCTGGGCATTTGTTATTGGTTGTATTGTATTGGGAGTTACACAAGTTGCCGTAGTACAATGGACAGTTAAATTAGCCGGCAAAATTGATGTTCCTTTTGTAAACAGTTTTGGGCTGCCATTCTTTAGTGGTTTTACTTTTTTCTTTATACTGATTGGAGTTTTGATCTTTATTGGTTTGCGTATTGCAAAACAACGTAGTCTTAAATTTTTGAGATTAGGATTGTGGTGTACCGCTTTTGTATTAATTGGATACTCAACATATGTTACCACTTTAGTACGTTCCAATGCTGATCCTGCTATTGACATGTACAATGTTGACAATCCTTTTGCATTACAAGGTTATTTGGGTCGTGAGCAATATGGTGATTTCCCAATTCTTTACGGACAATATTTTACTGATGAAGTTGACAGGGATGAAAGTGGTCAGGCTATTTTCAGCGAAGGAAGCATGCGTTATGTAAAAGGCAAAGACAAATACCTTCCAATTGGCGTTGATCGTAAGCCGCAGTATTCAGCCAAACATTTCTTCCCCCGTATGTGGGATGATAATGACTCACCTCCTACATCCCATGCTACATTTTATGCTGACTGGGTTGGTATAACTAAAAGCAAGGATGGCAGTTGGGACCGTGAACCAACTTTTGGAGACAACTTTAAATACTTCATGGGCTACCAGTTTAACGATATGTACCTGCGCTATTTCTTCTGGAATTTTGTGGGCCGTCAAAATGATATACAAGGACAGGGTAGCATCCGTGATGGAAGTGCAATAACCGGTATCTCATTTATTGATAATTTTTTCAATCCGGGTGACAGCAGTATGCCTGATAGTATTAAAGAAAGTAAAGGAAGAAACAGGTTATTTGCTTTACCGTTAATACTCGGCATAATCGGTATCGTTTATCATTATAAGCGTAACCGGCATGATTTTCTTGTTAACTTCCTGCTATTCTTCTTTACAGGTTTTGCCATCATCATTTATTTAAATCAACCAGGCAACCAGCCACGTGAAAGGGATTACGCTTATGTTGGAAGTTTTTATGCATTTGCAGTTTGGATTGGTTTGGGTGTGATGCTGGTAAAAGAATGGTTAGACAAAGCAGCAAAAGGAGCTTCGCCTTATGTAGCAGCTGGTTTATGTACACTGGCGGTACCGGTATTAATGGCACAGCAGGAATGGGATGATCATGACCGTAGCCAAAAAACAATTGCATTGGATTTAGCAACTGATTATCTTGAAAGTTGTGATAAAAATGCCGTTCTCTTCACTTTTGGCGATAACGATACTTATCCATTGTGGTTTGCACAGGAAGTAATGGGTGTGCGACCTGATATCCGGGTAGTCAATACAAGTCTGCTCGGTATCGACTGGTATATTAACCAGCTTCGTTATAAGATCAATGAAAGTGCTCCGATTGATGTAATATGGAGTGCGGATAAAATTGCAGGTGATAAACGAAATTACGTTTATTATGTACCACAAAAAGGTATTCCCGAAAACTTGTATGTTGATTTATATACCATGATGGATAAAATCGCCGGAAGTGATGATCATAAAGACATGGTTCCTTACAGAGACGAATACCTTAATATTTATCCGACAAGAAATGTAAAAGTTCCGGTGGATGTTGACCTTGTTAAAAAGAATGGTACCGTTCTTCCTACAGATAGTACAGTAAGCGAACTACAGTTTAGCTTACCCGGTAAGAGTGGTTTAGATAAAAGTGAAACAGCTATATTAAATATTATTGCTGCCAACAAATGGAAACGTCCAATCTATTTTACTTCTTATTATTCTAATCTGGGCTTTGGTCAGTACTTAAGAAACGATGGAATGAGCTGGAAACTTGTACCCGCAAAAAATATTCAGCAAATGCCCTTCAATGTGGATGGTATGTACGATAAACTGATGCACAAGTTTAAAGGCGGTGGTGCAGATAAGAAAGGAACTTATTTTGATGAAGTAAACCGTGGTTATCTGCTCAATCTCCGCACTACTTATGCTCAATTAGCACAGGTACTTAATAATGATAACAGGCATAATGATGCCAAAAAATTATTGCAACATCTTGACTCTATGGTAAGCGATGCCAGTCTCCCCTATGCTATGATGAGCAAAGGAAATAATCACGATGAATCAAGTTATTATGTTGCTGCTGAAGCTTACCGTGCCGGCGATAAAGCTTTAGGTGATAAGATCACCAATGCCGTATTAAAAGACTGTAATCAGCAATTAAAATACTTTGACGTATTAGAAGCAAAAGATAAACTGGATGCTTTCATAAATGAAAGAGATCAATTAAGAGTGTTTATCAAACGACTGGAAGAAACGCAAAAAACACAGGCAGGAACAGTAACTGCCCCTGTAACTATTGCAGATAGCCTGAAGCCTAAAACAGACACCGCTAAAAAATAACATTGCGAGGTGACACCTTTTAAAAAAGGTGTCACCTCTTGCTTAACGCTTACAATACTTGTTAAAAATCCTCCCCAACAAGTTGGGGAGGATTTTTTTTGTTATTAATTATTGACGAACTTACAGTACAATGATCGGTTATCACTTTTCAAAATTTGACCCCAACCAGCAGGGCAAAACAAAATTTGAGCAATTGCTTGATCTCTTCATGCAATTGCTAACCTATACCAGCGGTGATGTGAGTGAAGCTTTAAACTGGATGAACCAATTAGACAAAAATTACGACCTCACTAATGATGAGTATGGCATGGGCGATTTTATTGATGAGCTGAAAGAAAAAGGTTACATCGAAGAAAATCAATTGAACGGAGAAATAAAGATCACTCCTAAAACAGAACAAGGAATCCGTAAGCGTTCATTAGAAGAAATATTTGGTAAGCTTAAAAAGACAAAACAAGGAAATCATCAAACTTTCAAACCAGGACAAGGTGATGAGATCAATCCGGAAACAAGACCTTTCCAGTTTGGTGATATGCTGGAGCAGATAGATTTTACTTCTTCCATCCGTAATGCGCAGATCAATCATGGCATCGACAGTTTCACCATGCGGGAAGATGATTTGGAGATAAGAGAAACTGATTTCAAAACTCAAACATCCACGGTGCTTATGATTGATATCTCCCACTCAATGATCTTATATGGAGAAGACAGGATTACTCCAGCCAAAAAAGTAGCAATGGCGTTGGGTGAACTCATTACCACTAAATATCCAAAGGACACATTAGATATAGTGGTGTTTGGAAATGATGCATGGCCAATTGAGTTAAAAGATATTCCTTACTTGAATGTTGGCCCTTATCATACCAATACAGTTGCAGGGTTGGAATTAGCAATGGATATTTTGCGGAGAAGAAAAAATCCCAACAAACAAATTTTTATGATAACAGATGGTAAACCCACTTGTCTTAAAATTGGCAAGCGTTATTATAAAAACAGTTTTGGTATTGACCGAAAGATCATGAACCGTTGTATGAATTTAGCTGCACAATGTAAAAAGCTGAAGATACCTATCACCACTTTTATGATTGCCACCGATCCATACCTGCAGCGTTTTGTAAAAGAGTTTACAGAAATGAATCATGGTAAAGCGTTCTTTGCATCCTTAGATAATCTGGGTGCATTTATATTCAGTGATTTTGAAAGCGGCAAAAGAAAGACCGTGTATTGAAATGAATAAAGAAGGTGTTTTGAAAGAGAAAAAACTATGGCTACGAATAACATGGATGTTTTTTGTAGTTGGAATCATCCTAAGCATTATTTCAATTTATTTAATTCTGAATGAAATTATTACAATTGGATATAGTACGAGATATCAAAGTATTGTATTTAATAGCGGCTGGCTCCGGCTATTTCTTGGTATTACTTTGATAATTGGAGGAATTCTAAATATTAGAAAAACTAAAAAAGAAATAAAATTACTAGATGAAAAGAAATAACATTTTAACACTGGGCGAATTAAAAAAGAGCGGATATAAATTCAAAAGTGTAAAAGAAGAAATCCGTGACAACTTAGTTAAGAAATTACAAAACGGAGAAGAAACTTTCAACGGCATATTGGGTTACGAAGACAGTGTAATCCCCGATGTGGAAAGAGCATTGCTTTCCCGTCATAATATTTTATTCCTGGGATTAAGAGGTCAGGCAAAAACAAGAATGGCAAGATTAATGACTGAATTATTAGATGAATACATTCCCATAATTGCCGGCAGTGAGATCAATGACGATCCTTTAAATCCTATTTCATCTTTTGCACAGGATCAAATAGGTGCTCATGGTGATGAAACAGAAATCCACTGGCTGCATCGCAGTGAACGTTATGGTGAAAAGTTAGCAACTCCTGATGTAAGTGTGGCGGATTTGATTGGAGATATTGATCCCATTAAAGCAGCTAACCTGAAATTAAGTTTTGCTGATGAAAGAGTGCTTCACTATGGCATCATTCCAAGAAGTAACCGTGGCATATTCGTCATCAATGAAATTCCCGATCTGCAAGCGAGAATACAAGTAGCATTGTTTAACATATTAGAAGAAGGTGATGTGCAAATTCGTGGTTTCAAATTACGTTTGCCATTAGATATTCTATTTGTATTCACGGCCAATCCTGAAGATTATACCAATCGTGGTTCTATTGTAACTCCATTAAAAGATCGTATCGAAAGCCAGATACTGACGCATTATCCAAAAACAATAGAAACATCATTAGCCATAACAGAACAGGAAGCAGATGTACATAAAGAGCAGTTGGAGAAAATAAAAGTCAGTGATCTTATTAAACGATTAATTGAACAGGTTTCCTTTGAAGCAAGGAGCAGCGAACTGGTAGATAAGAAAAGTGGTGTGAGTGCCAGGCTCACCATTGCTGCTTATGAAAATGCTGTAAGTGCTGCTGAACGCAGAGCCATCATCAATAAAGAAAAAGATACACAGGTTTGGGTAAATGATCTGGCTGGCATCATTCCTTCCATCACCGGTAAAATTGAGCTGGTATATGAAGGAGAACAGGAAGGCCCCTTCCAGGTGGCTATGAATTTAATGGATAAGGCTATCCGTTCACAATTCATTCATTACTTCCCCAATCCTGAAACTTTTAAAAAGAAAAGAGCACAACAAGCTGGTGAACAAAATCCTTTTCGTCCCATAACCGAATGGTTTGATAAAGGTAATCAACTGAATTTTATTTTCAATTCAAAAGACGATGTAAAAATTCAGCTATTATACAAAGTAGATGGGTTACATGCTTTAGTGAAAAAATATTTTAAACATGCCAATGAAAAAGAAGCAGCACTCTTAATGGAGTTTGTATTACATGGATTGGCCGCTTATTCTATGATCAGCAAAAAAATAGTGGAAGGAAAAATTGAGTTTAAAGATCTGATGGGTTCCATGCTAAACATTGGTACAACAAGAATGGAGGAAGATGATTTTGACGGAGAAGATTTTACATAAAAGATAAGCCAGTCAAAGACTGGCTTATCAATATTTATTTATGACCACCGAATTTATATCCAAAGGAAACACCACCATAGTAAGGAACGAAACCAAAACTGCCGAAAATCGGATTAATAAATGCCCTGAAAGTAAAACCGCCATTTTGGGGTTGCATACGATAACCAAAAAGTATATTGCCAAAAGTAGATGAAAAATTATCGCTTCCCAAATCGTTTTTTGAAGAAGTAAAGACCGGCGTTACACCAGCTCCAAGTTCAAAATAATTTTTTCCGTCTTTTCCCAAAAGATAGTTTACTCCAACCGGAACAAAAATAACTGAGGCCCTTTCGGTGCTTGTACCGGTACCGTTGTTAAAAGTGGTGCGTAAGCTAAATCCACCTATACCAATTCTTCCACCTAATCCATCTTCTTTTTTTGCAAAACGTGTATCAAAATTAAAAGAAGCCAATCCGGGTCCGCCTAATTCAAAATAAATATTGGCACCGGATTGAGCTTTTGAAGTTAATGAACCTAATAAGGAAACTGTAAATAAAAATAGAATTTGTTTCATAATTATTTTTTTCAATTGATTGCAAAAAAAAGATAAACGCTGCTTAGCGAAAATTAAATAATATTTACTTCTCTTTCCAGATTTACCCCAAATTTTTCTTTGACACTTTGCAATATTTCTTCACTTAGATTATAGATATCACTTCCTTTTGCAGCGCCATAATTCACTAACACTAGTGCTTGTTGGGTATGGCAACCGGCATCCCCTTTACGATAGCCTTTCCAGCCACACTGTTCAATTAACCAACCAGCAGCCAGCTTTATATTTCCATTGGGCAAATTATATCCTACTATACCTGGAAATTGAGCATTGAGGATTGAGAATTGAGCATTACTAATTTCAGGATTTTTAAAAAAACTTCCGGCATTACCAATTACTTTGGGATCGGGTAATTTAGAAGAACGGATATTGATTACTGCCTGTGATATAGCCTGGATACTCAGTTCCTTTACTCCCATCTTTTCTAATTCCTGTTCAATGGCGCCATAGCTGGTATTAAACTTTGGCTGCTTATTTAAACGATAAGTAACATTCAGTATCACAAACTGATTCTTATATTTTCTTTTAAACACACTTTCCCGGTACCCAAACTCACAATCATTCAAAGTAAAAGTGCACACTTTCTTATCAGTGTAACTATATGCTTCCAGCGAATAGAATACATCTTTAATCTCCGCACCATAAGCACCTATATTTTGCATAGGACTTGCCCCTACATTCCCCGGAATTAAAGAAAGATTCTCCACGCCTGCCCAATTATGCTGTATGCAATGCATTACAAACTGGTGCCAGTTCTCCCCTGCCCCAACTCTTACATCTATATGGTGTGCATCTTCATTTACTACCTGTATTCCCTTAACTTCATTCTTCATCGCCAACCCGTCATAATCTTTTGTAAGTAAAATATTACTGCCGCCACCAAGAATGAAGTTTGTGGTTGGTGGTTTATGGTTTGTGGTTAATAGTTCTGCCAGCTCATCTGCATTACTAAAACGGGCAAATTCTTTTGCCAGCACATCAATGCCAAATGTATTAAAAGACTTAAGGGATATGTTTTGCTCAATCTTCATCTGCAGGTTGGCAATTTTACAAAAATTTGTAACAACAGTCATCACAATTTGTGTATTTTAGTTATAATTTCATCCTTATTTAAACTGTTATTATGACGAAAACCTTTGTCGCCCTTCTATTCTTAGTATTACCCTTTCAGTATGCATCTTCACAGGAAAATAACCCGCTGATCAATTCTGCAGAAGTTATTAACGAGGGAGTAAAACTGCATGACGATGGCAAGTATAAAGAAGCCATCTTAAAATATCAAAAAATAAGTCCCAGTGATACCAACTATGTATGGGCGTTATATGAAATGTCTTACTCATTTTATGCCGACAGCCAGTTTGTAAAAGCTAAACAAATTTGTGAAGAAGCATTAAGTTTAAAAGAAGACAGGGAAAGGGAGCCGGAACTATACACCAACTACGGCAATATACTGGACGACCTGGGCGAAAAAGATCATGCAATGCATGTTTTTGATTCAGCTATCCAAAAATATCCTGCTTATTCCCCCTTGTATCTTAATAAAGCAGTGCTGTTAATGAGTGAGGAAAAATATAAAGAAGCAGAAGATATTTTAAAAACCGGCTTGCTGATTGATCCCTATAATTACAGTATGCATTTCAGATTAGGGCAAACAGCTATTAACCAGGGCAAAGTTGTTCAGTCGTACCTGAGTTTTATTGCTTACCTGATGATGACACCCGGAGGCCGTTATAAAACATCCTGCATTCGTTTATTGAAATCAATATCACATGCTGAAAACGATATTCTTGAATTTGCCGGAAAAAGAACTGGAGAACAACCGGACAACATACAATTACTGGAACAGATCCTTTTCTCCAAAATTGCATTAGACAAAAATTATAAAAACACTATTAAGCTGGATGACCCTATTTCCCGGCAAATACAGGCTCTATTTGAAAAAATGGAGTACCGGGCCGATAACAGTGATTTTTGGGTGCAATATTATGTTCCGTTGTTTAAGCAGTTTTTTACTAAAGAAAAATTTGAAGTATTTATCAATCATATTTTTGGTGATGCAGGTGTGGATATGATTAGTGATTATAACAAAAAACACAAAAAAGACGAAGATGCACTGATCAGTGAAATTGCAGACTATCTGAATCAAATCCGGTATTCACGGATTGCCAATTATGAGCAAAGGGTAAAAGCAATTGCGCTATATACATTTACCGACGGGAAATTAGATGGAAAAGGGAAATATAAAGCTGATGGCAATACACCGGAAGGAACATGGGAGTTTTATTACTCAGCCGGAAATATTAAAGCCAAAGGTGGTTTTGATGAGAATGGCAAAAGAACCGGCATCTGGAATTTTTATAACTTCAACGGAACAACAGATGCAGTTGAAACATATAAAGACGGTGAATTAGATGGCAGGGGCATTAATTATTTCCCCAATGGAAACATTGACAATATTGGTGTGTACAAAAATGGCAATGCAACCGGTGAGTTTAATTACTATACTTATGCCGGGCGAAAGAGAATTACTGTAAATTTTGTGGATGGAAAAGTGGATGGCCCGAGAAAAGAATATTTCTATAATGAAAATGTTCATTATGCTGAAACGTACAAAGCCGATTCTTTAGATGGTATTTACAAAACTTACTACCCGGGCGGTCAAGTAGAAACAGAGCTTACCTATATAAATGGGCAGGCCGAAGGAAAAACAAAAACATACTATGAAACGGGTGAGTTAGCAACAGAAGGGCAGTACGGGCACAACCAGCGTACCGGCACCTGGAAAAGATACCATAAAAATGGTAAGCTAAAAAGTATTGAACCCTATGTTAATGGATTACTGGAAGGTGCGTATGAAGAATATTATGATAACGGGAAGCTTTTTACCAAATATCAAAACAAAAAAGGCAAAACAGTTGGTAACATAGAATATTACGATGACGATGGAAAATTGTTTGCTGTATTAACTTATGAAAACGATATTTTAAAATCAGCTAAGTATTTTGATAAAGCAGGTAAAGAAATTGGCTCATCAGATACAAAAAATAAACGGTTGGAGTTTACCGCCTACCGGCCAGATGGTTCCAAACGGGTACAGGCTGTTTACAATAAAGGAGTACAAACAGAAGATGAAATCTTTTACTATGCCAGCGGTTCAGTCAATGAAAAAAATTCTTATGCCGGCGGGCAACTTAATGGCCCATCTGTTAATTATTATCTTAACGGTAAAAAGTATGCTGAGTCAACATATTTAAATGGTGAAAAGGATGGCTATTATAAAAGCTATTATCAGCATGGCCAGGTAAAAAGTGAAGGCTGGTATAAAGAAGGTAAGGCACAGGGCAAATGGATTTATTACGATGAATTAGGAAATATAACTTCAGTATTAAATTATCTTAATGATGATGTAAATGGTCATAGATACGATTACTATCCGGGCAATAAACCTGATTTGGAGCAACAGGCTTATAAAGGCACATTGGAAGAATTAACACAATATGATAGTACCGGAAAGGCTTTTAATCACATCTCTTTTACAAAAGGCAGTGGCAATTATATACTGCTTTATCCGGATGGGAAAAAGTATGCTGAATCAAAAATAGTAAATGATAATTTTGATGGTGCATTTACTTATTTCTATCCCGATGGTTCCATCAAATCAATACAGTTTTATAAAAGAGGAATGGAAGACAGTATATACAGGGCTTATAACTATGGAGGAACACCTGCTACCGTAGGACAGTATAAAGCCGGCAAAAAAACAGGCACCTGGAAATATTACAACATAAGAGGAATACTGGTTCTGTCTGAACTGTATATAAATGGAGAATTGAATGGAGAAAAAATTAGTTATACGTATGACGGGAAAAAATACAGAGTAACCATCTATAAAGACGACTCAAAGGATGGCCCCTCCACTACATATGATGAAAATGGCAAAGAAGCTTATATAACAACTTACAAAGAAAACCTGCCTGTCAGTTATACTTACTATAACAAAAACGGGCAACTGGTTCCTGAAATATTATTACCGGGTGGCTCAGGAAAAGTAAAAGCATTTTACAGCAATGGTAACCTGGCCACAGAGTTTGAGTTTATAGAAGGAAAAACAAATGGTACAGATAAAAAAATTTACAGCAACGGGAAGCCTGATTCAGATGCAAGTTATGATTATGGTGCTTCAGAAGGAATGTATCATGAATACTACCCGGATGGAAAACTGAAAGAAGAATACAACTATTTACACGATAATGTAAACGGTCCATACAAAGAATACAATGACAAAGGCAAGCTGGTGGAAGAAGGCAACTATTATAACGGAATGTTACACGGGCCGCTAAAATTGTATGATGAAAATGGAATATTAACACAAACACTCCATTATTATTACGGAAAATTATTATCAGTTAAAAAATGATCTGTTTAAAACATATATTCATCCTTACGGCAGCAATCAGCATCTGCCGGCAAACCCGTTCACAGGATGTAGAGGAAATAAAGAAAAAATTCCCGGGCACAGAAGCAGTAGTATTAAACAGTAACACAAGCTATAAAATAAAAATTAAAGACGGGAAACCGGCAGTGGAAAGTAACGATCTGCAGCAATTGTTGTTTTTATCTTCTAATGCCGGTGCGTACATGGGCCGTTATGGATTTTCACACAGCAGTTTTCACCGGTTACTGGATTATGAAGCATATACACAAACACCTGAAAATAAAAAGATCAGCGTCTCAGACTTCAAAACATCAGATGATCAGCGGGGAAGTGTATTTTACGATGATGTTAAAGAAACTCTTTTTGATTTTCCCGGAGTAGCGGCAGGAAGTATTGGCACATTAAAACTTAATTATGCACATGAAGATGCGCATCTGCTCTCTCCTTTTTATTTTTCAAGAAGAATACCGGTTATCAACAGCCAGGTGAGCATCAGTTTTCCAAAAGACATGAAGATCAAATACCTGCTCAGGGGTTATGATACCAGCGTTATTAAAATAAATACTGAAACAAAACGGAATGAAGTAATCTATACTTTTAGTGTAAAAGATTTGCCGGCAGAAAACCGTTATCCGGATGCCCCGGACAATGCATGGTATTCTCCTCATGTAATATTTTATATTGAAAATTATAAAGATGAAGATGGAAAAACGATCAGTTACCTTGCTAACACCGATGATCTTTTTGCGTTAGATAAAGATTATGTAAAAAGCATTAACAAAGAAGTAGGGCCGGCATTACAACGTGTAATAGACTCACTTACTGATAAAATAACCGGCAATGAAGAAAAAGCCAGAAAGATATACAGCTGGGTTCAGCAAAATATAAAGTATGTAGCTTTTGAAGCAGGGATGGAAGGTTTTGTTCCCAGAGATGCCAATTTAATTTGCAACCGTCGTTTTGGTGATTGTAAAGATATGAGCAGCATTCTTACAACCATGCTGAACAAAGCAGGTGTTCCTGCATACTATACCTGGATAGGAACAAGGGATATACCATACCGCTATACAGAAGTGCCTACCACTATTGTTGACAATCACATGATCTGTACCATCAGGCTAAATGATAAATATATTTTTTTAGATGGTACTGATCCATTTTGTGTATTTGGTATTCCACCGGATGCCATACAGGATAAGGAAGCGCTGGTAATGGTGAGTGATAAAGAATATAAAATAATAACCGTTCCGATTATTCCAAAGGATAAAAACATTTTTGTTGATTCAACTATCATCAATCTTAATGATAAAGAAATATCGGGCACCATTAGTCAGAATATGCAGGGCTATTTCGCTGAATCAATGAATGCAACGCTGACTTATACTGATCAGAAAGACTGGAATGAACGGTTAAAAGGTAATTTCAACCGTGGTTCTAATAAATTCAATCTTATTTCACTGGAAGTGGGCGACCGGACTGATAAAAATAAAATTCGTATTTCAGGAAAATACAGGTTGCTGGACTATGCAAAAAAACTGGCAGATGAATATTATATCAACCTCAATCTTATCCGGCATTTTGAACACCAGGAAATTGATTATCCTAAAAGAAAATCACCCATTGAATCTTCTTTTCTTTATACAAAAAAATATGTTATCGTTTTGAATATACCTGATGGATATAAGATCAGCTACCTGCCATCCGGCAAATCATTTCATAACGAAGTATGGGGGTTTGATTTGAGTTATGAACAAAAAGCACAACAGGTGATTTATACCCTGCAGTTTGACAATAACCAGTTATTATTAACACCGGACAAATTTGAAGCCTGGAATAAAGTATTGGAAAACCTCATACCCATGTATAAAGAATCCGTAAGCCTCGAAAAAAAATAATCACTTTATAATCTATAACATATGAAGAAGTTTTTGCCTTTTCTTTCAGCCTGTTTCATAAGTTTTCTTTCATATAGCCAGTCAGTTGCTTATACTCCCGAATCCTGGGATGCTAAACCGGTTTATCATAAACTCGACAGCAGGTACGATAATGAACCGGCTGTATCTATCCTGGACATACGCAGGGTGGAATATATTGATGAACAAAAAGGTATTATTGTTTATAAAACCTTTCACAAAATAGTACAGGTACACAATGATAAAGGCATTGAGATGTATAACAGGGTATATCTTGGCGTAAGCGACAACGGAGATATTACTGATATTAAAGCAAGAACTATCTCTCCTTCGGGCAAGATCATTGAACTGGACCGCAGCAATATTAAAGACCTGAAAGAAAATGATGGAAACATTTATAAAATATTTGCCGTGGAAGGGCTGGAAAAAGGCAGCGAGGTAGAATATTATTACACTTACAAACGACCTGCTTATTATTTTGGAAGAGAAATGATACAAAGCAACACTCCTGTTTTAAATGCCTCATTACAGGTAGTGGCTCCCGAACGCCTGATGTTTGACATGAAGTCTTATAACACTGAAATAAAATCAACCGACACGGTGCTAAATGGCAAACGCATTTCAACGTTTAAAATGTCCAATTTAGAGCCGGCACCCGATAATGAAAAATATGCTCATGTAAGGGCTAATATGGTTAGGGTGGAATTCAAACTTTCTTATAACCTCGCCAGAAATACAGCTGAAAGAATATTTACCTGGAATGAACTGGCTAAAAGGATATTTGAAATTTACTCTGCCACATCAGAAAAGGAACTTAAGAAAACGGAATCATTGGTAAAAGATAATGGCTGGGATCAATTAACTTCTGCCAAAGAAAAAATTGTAGCTGTTGAAAATTACCTGAAAAAAAAATTTGCTGCCCGTGAAGATATAGATGCCGGAGATGCAGAGAATATTGAAAAGATCATCAAAAATAAAGTAACGAATTACGCCGGTATAGTAAGATTATATGCCGCTATTTTTAAAGTTCTGAATGTAAATTTCCAATTCGTTTTAACGGGTGACCGCAACGATTTTACTATTGACAAAAATTTTGAGAACTGGAATACGGCAGAAAATCATTTATTCTATTTTCCCGAACTGAAAAAATATTTGGCCCCTACCCGTTTAGAAACAAGATTCCCCTGGATATATTATAATTGGGGAGGAACCAATGGGTTGTTTTGTAAAGGCACCACCATAGGCAATTTTACAACAGCCGTAGGTGAAGTAAAACCTGTTTTACTGGAGGATTATGCAAATACAGTTAGTAATATTGAAGCCACAGTTAAAATAAATCCGTCTGCTGATACTGCCATTGTTGATATTAAACAGATACATAGCGGGTATGATGCTTCTGTTTACAAAGCATCCTTCACCTTTGCATCCGATGAAGATCAGAAAGCTTTTTTAAAGGATCTCATTAAATTCGGCACCAACTCTGAACATGTAGTTAGTTCTAAATTAGAAAATACCGATCTTGAAACATATAACGAAAACAAGCCGTTTATACTTAATGCTACTGTAAAAGCCAGTGAGCTGATTGAAAAGGCCGGTAATAAAATACTGGTAAAAATTGGAGATGTTATTGGGCCACAGGTAGAAATGTACCAGGATAAACCAAGAGTACTACCAATTGAAATTGAATTTCCTCATCAACTGGAAAGAAAGATTGATTTTGTAATTCCCGATGGCTATAAAGTAAAAAACCTTGATGAACTTAACCTGAGTAATGTTTATAAAGAAAATAATGAGATTACCATGGGATTTACTTCTTCCTATACTGTAGAAGGTAATGTGGTGAAAATCCATATTATGGAAGAGTACAGGAAGATAGCTTATCCCATTTCTCAATATGAAGATTTTAAAAAGATCATTAATACTGCAGCTGATTTTAATAAAATTGTACTGGTATTAGAAAAGAAATAATAACATTAGCGTTGCGTTATTAGTCAAACATATTCAATTGGTTATGATTTTGTTCTTTGAAATATTGTAATTGAGTTTGCTGAAACAGTTGATTTATGGGCATTTTTTCAAAAATGGAGATGCTCAAAATCTGTAGAATTT
>JACQDV010000095.1 GCA_016200915.1 Sphingobacteriales bacterium | reverse complement strand
GCTTTCTCTGTTTGATAACTGGCCAAACATCATGCACAATAACTGGTGCCAGCAAGTAAAATCCTTTACTTTATAATTACCATTGTATTTATTAACACATTTCTTGAAATCATTTGCATCAAGTACAGAAACAACCTGGGCAAAAACATATTTTCCGGTATTCATTACCCAATTTGGGCAATTTCAAATCGTTTGAACATAGTTATCGCCGCAAACGCTTTATTAATCAATATTTCAAAGAACTTTTAGTTTCGCCTTTAGGACGGTAATGAGTTTATAGTTTATTTTACATCAGCATTAAAAAATAAAAAGGAAAAATATTTCAGGTTCCAAAAAGGAATAAAATTTTTCCACAACTCCCCCTTATTTATTTTATTATTTGCAATAAGCCTCAACCCAGATACAAATGGGTGATATATTAGTGCATAAATTAAAAGTAAAGTTACAAAAGCATTGGCGCTTACCAAGCCAGCGGCTGTAAGTAATACCAAAGTAGTTATCGGGAAAAATATTGCAGCATAATAATTAATAATATTTTTCATATAATTATTTGACATTAAAAAATACAATTATGAAATATGCATGTAGCAGTAGCAGCTACAGCTGTTTCAGGTATGAATGCTGTTTGTACAAATGTCCAAACTGACAACCACCCACGATTAGTATATAAATCAGCTAAACAGTTTGCCACACGTTGTCCGCAGCCACCGGCAGCCTGTTGTGTTGTAGTAGTTTGATGTGATAATGGTGTAGTATTTGCGAAATCGCCACTTATCGTTGAAAACGTGTAGTTACTTGAACTATAATTGCTAATTGTTGTAACTAAGATTTCAGTTAAGTCATAATATTCTAATGCCTGGTTAGTTACAGAATGAATAATCGTTGGTTTTATATAAGATACTCCATCAGTGTATAATGTAAAGCCATAATTATTCAAACTACTATTTGAATTTTTTTTAAAAGGAACTGTTATTGCCTTACCTGTATCTGGTGCATTAGCGTCATAAGTCTGATATATATGTGTGAAGTCAAGATCTTTTATAAAGAGAGTATGTGGAAGACCCAAATCATTGGTTAAAGCTACAAAGTTTACATTTAAGGTCTTGAAGGCATTTATCATTATATTTCTGACATTTGTATCGGTAACCAGAGTTTGTACAACATTTGGTGTATATGAACCATACTTTCAATCTGTAAATTAGTGGCTCCTTTAGACAAGCACAAAGATTTTTTTGGGTTGCTTATATAACTTTTTTTGAATCGTATATAGTCATTTGCATTTGCCTTAGAATTGAATAAAAAAACTAATGAAACAAAAACAATACTTAAGCAAGGTAAATTGAATGGTTTTTTCATTTTTAAAAGTTTAATGATTATAAAGAGTTAGCTAAATAAAATTAGAGTAAACTATTTAAAACCCAATCTGAAAGTTGTGATTAACTTTAGATTAACAAACCAATAATTATAAACCCACATCAATTGTTGCTACAGCAATACAATAACGGCGGCAACGGTCATCAAATAAAACTACCATACATTTCTCGGGCAGGTATCTCCATATTTATTACCCAATAAAAATCCCAGTACAATTTCATGGCTTCCCCGTTGCTGGCTTTGTAATAAATAGCGGGAGTTATTGACTTCGTAAGAATAACTTACGTTGAATGTGCTGGAAATATTAAAGCCTGTCATGGCTGCAAATCCTTCTTTTAAACGAATATTCCCACCTACCCAAAACCTGTCTAAATACTGCAGCTTAATATTCGCATCAGCAAATATTGGTTCCGAAGGGATATACCGCAACATGACAGAAGGCAACGCAGAAATTTCATCGTTCAGAAAAAAACGATAACCAGCTGTAGCAAACACATGCGGCACCAAAGTGGTTTTATCATAATTATTATCTACTAACTGAAGTTTTTGAGGAATGATCTGCTGTGCAGATAACCCAACAAAATAATCGGATGAATACAACCACAACCCTGCCGACAATTCTGCTTTTGTCCTCCGTAACGTAGCAATAGAATTACCAATAGCAGGATCAATAGGGTTGGCTAATTTGATCTGGCTGGCATCTATACCTATTGTAGATATACCTCCTGCAAAACCAGCTGCAAGATTTGTTTTTGGCGATAATCCCAAATGATATGCATAACTGGCATTAATAAAAAAACGGTTGATATAACCCGTTTTATAATTAACCATACTAAATCCAACACCATGGTGTGGCTCCGGCGCTGTATATTCTTCCCAGTAAGCTTTTCCTCTCGGGTTCTCCCCTTTCATATCAAAAGAAGTAGCCGTTTGCCGGTAATCTTTTTTACCAATAGGCCCGTGAATGGTAAAGTAAAATGTTTGCGGGGCTCCGTCTATTCCTGCCCATTGATTGCGGTAACTCAATTTTACATCCGTATAATTTTCTATATCACTGATGGCCGGGTTTAAAATGTAATTGTTCATTATATACTGCGTATAATAAGGCCGTTGCTGCGCAGTAATGCCGGCGTAAAAGCAACTGAACAATATGAGGAATAAAATTCTATGCCGTTGCAGGTCCTATCCCGTTGCAGGTCGCCTGACCTGCAACTTTAGCTGCATCAGCAAAAATATCCGAACCTGTGTTTAAAATAGATGGTTAGTGGGGCCATCAACAATTGCGGGAGCCTGGTAAGAAGATATGTTTCGGCCATATGTCATTATTTACCTTTAACAATAGTTCGTACGCCGGTTACTTTTACTATTTCCTTTTTCTCCCGATCTTGTTAAGGCAATCATATAACGAAAACAACGTTATATAATCCGTGAACCTAAAGAATTCCCTATGGTACGAAAGCTACACCTCTTAATTTATGGATGTATTATTCTGATAGCCTGCACTTCCCGCAATGCTGTCCGCTCATCCAACAGCAATAATCTCAATGATACCGTTGCAATAGTTGCAGAGATAGATTCCACTTCGCATGATATGGATACCATGGCAATAACTGGTAAAACAGCTGCCTCCTTGGTAGATTTGCCGGTTACACAGGATGGAGCTATTATACTGTCTCCCGGTTTTTATGAGGCTGACTTTAAAAGTTATTGTCTGCAACCCGGCACACCCGATCCTTCTCCAAGGGATGCCTACGGACAACAGGTATTAAATACTTATCACAAGGATATTGTAGAAACAGCCCTGCGGCAATCATTGACAAGAACTGATTTGGAGCAAAAGAATATTCAATTATTACTTTGGTCAATTGTAAGTGGCTCCAAATATGATCAGCTGTCACCACAAGTACAGCAAACGGCAAGGCAATTGCTTACCCGCAAACAAATATTTGAATTGAGAGGCGGAGTTACCGGTATGATAAAACGAATGACGAATTATATCCCGAATAATTCAGGTGACATGGCAGCCATAAAAGGGCTTTTTGAAAAAGGAGCTAATTCTTATGAAGCGTTTGAAAAAATAGCTGTGCGGCATGAGCCATCCATAATAACTGATCCCGACTATCGCAGGGATCAGTGGAACTGGCAGCCCGGCGGATATTTTCTCCGTTACTATCCTGCCAGTTACAAACAACTAAAGGTGCAGGTATATGTACCGGATGCTGTTACTGGTGCTTCGGCCAATGCCACAGGGAAATATTTATTGTTTGACCCTGTATTGCTGATGGCGGCTCCGGCTAATTCAAATGCCCAGCACTTGGGAATAGGCGCCCCCGTTATAGAGATATTGCGTAAAGTAATACAGGTGAATACGAATGGGCCTAAATTACCACAGCCTAAAACAACGCCTAAGAATCCAAAAACAAGTTCTTAATGGAGGCACATAAAGATTAAAAACTTTTAAAAACTTCCTGTGGTGGAGTATTGGTTACCTGCCAGCTTCCTTCGGCTATTTCTGTTTCCAGTTCATTGGTGTTCCATCCGCAATAGCCGATGAAGAGTTTGATTTGATTGGTGGATATACTTCCTTCGTTTAAATCAGCTATGGCCTGGCTAAAGTTTCCACCGGAGTAAATACTGTTGCCAATAGAAGTTCCCTCTTCAATTAAATCCGGGCGGATATGAACAAAGAAAATATGCTCTTTATCCATTGGTCCACCATCATACAACGGTGTAGGTTTACAGTGCTTGAATTCTTCTAATTCATTGAGATGCCGGCCGGATGGTTTGTTGAATACAAATCCAATGGCACCTTTTTCATTATGTTCTGTAATAAAAATGCTTGCTCCTTTAAAAACAGGATCATCCATTGCAGATGTTGCTTGTATAATATGACCGCTTAGCGATTGCATAAAAATTCTGTACAATGTTAATTATAAAATTTAATGTACACTCTTTATCTCTAACGGGTAACCAGCAACAAACAACCAGCAACCAGCTACATCAGCACAGGTTTTATCTTTTCATGATTCATTAAATCCTGCATCAGCTTTTTAAACAGTTCATCTGCTTCAGCCTGCAGCACTTTCATATTTAATCCTGCACCCTGTTCTTTTATCAGCTGATCTTTTACTTCCTGCTGAGCCAGCATAGTTCCATTTTTATCAATCACCTTTAACATAAATCCGCCATTGGCTTCGTAGCGCATATTAGCAAAGTTGGCAGTGCACCGGCTTTCCCAGCGGGTGATCTCAAAGTATAATAGTTTATCGTAGCCGCTTTGAGTAAACTGGTTAACAATCGTTTTATCATCTCCTGTTGGCTCAATAGTGTATAAGATAACGGGTACTCCTTTTTGTTCCAGTGTTTTTTGCATGGCCTGGCTAAAATCCTGTGCCAGCGGCTTGCCGCTTTCTGTTTGTACATTGTAGGCGATGGCATAGCCGCCATACGCATGTCCGCAGAAGGTTTGTTTTTCTTTGCCGACCAAAACATCTGGTCTTTTATCCTGGAAAACAATGGCTATTTTACCTGATGGTTTGTAACCGGGATCGGTAAGACTGTTTTCAAAACTTAATTTTCTTCCAACGGCGCAACTGGATAATGCCCATGCCAGTATAACACCTGCTATCGGTAATAACTTTTTCATAAAAAATGATTGTTCTCAAAAGTATGGCTGCTGTATAGTGGTTTGCAATGATGAAACGCAGGGTTTGAGATGCTGGTGGTCAAGGAGGAAGTAGTGAGTAGTGAGTAGTGAGTGGTGAATTGTGAATTGTCAATGGTCAATTGTCCATCCTACATCGTCTCATATCAGCGATGCTTATTACCTTGCGGCAAATTTGTACACATGACTACTGCTTATTATATCAGTGTTTGGTTACATATTATCTGTGCGGCTTTCTGGATTGGTGGAATGTTGTTTCTGCCGCTGATATTATTGCCCTCTATTAAAAATAACCCTCAACGAAAGCAATTACTGATGGCAACAGGCCTGAAATTCCGTTTCTACGGATATATTGTTTTAACGCTTGCCTTGTTTTCGGGAGTATTAAATATTTATACACGGGGACTTTCATTCTCCTGGTCATTCTTTACCGAAAGTGATTACGGTAAGCTGGTGAGTATAAAAATTATTTTATTTACTGTAATGCTTCTCATAAGCATGGTGCATGATATGCTGGCTGGTAAAAAAGCAATGGAACAAATGGGTGAACAGGAGAGTGCCAGGTTTAAATTAGTTGCCCGGTGGACAGGAAGGGTATTATTGCTTATAGCTTTAGTAATGGCGTTTATTGGGGTGGTGATATCAAGAGGTGGGTAGAAGTAATGAATAATGAATAATGAATAATGAATAATGAATAATGGATAGTGGATAGTGGATAATGGTTCATCATCTACCGTCTTGCTGTTTTAACATCATGCTAACCCTGCAATTATTTTTCCTCTCTTAACTTTAAATACATTTAATTATTAAAAACACAATACATGAAACCAGTTGTTGTTGCATTGCTCCTATTGATTGCTGCACCCGTTTTTGCACAAGATACTACTAAAGTTGAACAGTATTGCGGACTGATTCTTCGGCCCAGGGCATTTTCCAATAAGGTTAATATTGAGCTGGATTTTGGTGAAGGCCGCCGTTCTTTTGCTGATAACCGGATGCGGGATGAAATGACAGGCAAACTCAAAACCTTTAATTCTGTAGTAGATGCTATGAATTATATGGGACAGCAGGGATGGGTATTGGTCAACGCTTTTCCTTCGGAACATAACGGAACTAACATTTACTTTGAATTCTTCTTTAAAAAGACTTTTAAAAAGGAAGACATTCACGAAGACAAGTAAACCCTTTGTGATTGACAGATTGCTGTTTGTAGTACCATCAATGATCAACAAGCAACCGGCAAGAAGTGAGCAGCCGGCAGCAACCTCTTTCTTCAATCGTCTATTGTCTGCCAGCAACAAGCATCCGGTAACCAGCAACCAGTTTACACAAACAACATAATCAGCACCAGTATAGCACCTGCCAGCGTAAAGTATAATCCCTTTTTAAAGATGCTGGTAGATGGCATAAACATCCAGAAGGAAGAGATTACAAAGAATAAAAGTGACACGCCAAAAAATACATTGAGATAAAACAATGGATCTTTTGTATTGGCTTTATGTAGTTTGGTGAGTTTGTCTAAAGCGTTTGGTAATGTTTTGATAGTATAGTTAACCGCTCCTGTTTCACTATTATAAGTTCCCTGTTTAAAGTTTTGAACAGCTCCGTTGCCGGATTCAAACTTAAGGTCACGCATGCGGATGGCTTGCCCCACTTGTTCAGCAGTCATGCCTGATTTTAACTGCTCACTTTTTTTCTTTTCCTGTTTTAAAAAATCAGTAGAACGGAAAATCAGCAGAATACCACTAAGGGAATAGATAGCCATAATACCTGCCAGAAAAAATCCTAAATAACGGTGCCATATACGCATGGTGTTGTGAACGGTTGCTTTTGTGCTCATCGGTAGTTTTTATTTGTTTGCAAAGAAAGGGAAATCATCCCTGCTGTTAGACGCAAAAGGGAAAAGGAATTTTCAAAAAAAGGAAAAAAATGCTGGTTGCTGGTTGTTAGTTGCTGGTTACTTGTTTAAAGGTTGAAAAGTTCAATGGATTCAACAGGTTAATAAAAGTATGGCTTATTACCTGTGCTTATTGACTATTAACCATTCACTATTCACTACTTAGCGGATATCGTTTTCTGATGGAATCGGCAGATCAATTTTTAATGGTGAAAAATATTTTTCTTTTACCTGGTTATAAAACCAAATAACATCAGCAGTGTCTGCATGACCATGTGTATCGGCCAGCTTAAATAATAGAAGATATAAGAATCCGGCACCGGGCGTAAGATGAACTTTCCGGCTGATATACTTTAGTTTTTCAGCATCAGGTTCTTCACCGGTTTCTAAATAGGTCCGGTACATTCCGTAAGAAATATCATGTAACTCAACGGTACGGTAAATAGTATTTTGTTGCTGGGGAAAAGGAGTAAGGTCAGCGCCGATTATTTCCATGGTGGCCATTTGTCCAACAATGCCATGCCGCAGATGAGCGGCTTTGCCAGTTAATGGATGCGGTATTACTTCGCTTTTATCTTCAGCTATTTTACCAATATCATGTAACAGTGCCACTACCATCAGCTCTTTGCGCATAAGTGCTTTACTGAGCTTCAGTTTTTTTATCAGATGAAACATGGCACCATAAAAACCTTCTTCTGGATGATCAAATACTTCCTGCACATTTTGATACACTGCTTCCAGGTGATGAGTAAGCATTACACTGCTTTCATTGTCATGATGACTGTCAACCATGCGGGATGCTTTCTTCCACCAGTTAGAGTGGCGGATTTTATCTTCCAGCAAAGCCAGGTCAAAACTTATGGGTTCAACAATATGCATCTGTTTTATTGTGCTGTAAAATTACTCAAATGAACAATATAATTGGTTTATGTGTAATGATCAGTTTGCATTTATATGGTCATCATACGGACACCCGTAATAAGATTTAACAGTGGTTGATAGCTGTGCTATTAAATTACCTGCTTATTTTGCAGTATGACGATAGATGAAAGAATGTTACTCATCCGTAATTATGATCTCTGGTGCAATATCAACGACCAGGAATACGAGGAACTGAACTTAGAGCATAATTTTATTGAAGCTAAAAAAGGGGATTACATTTATTTTGATTCTCACTTTCACAATAAACTCTATTTTTTAAAGAAGGGCTATATCAAGATCGGTTATATTGATAATGACGGAAAGGAAGTTATTAAGGAGATCATACAAAAAGGAGAAACATTTGGGCAGATCACACTGGAGAAGAATAACCTGAACGGAGAATTTGCACTGGCTTATAAAGGCGATGTAAGTTTATGCGCTTTTAATATTGAAGATTTTCAAAAGCTTTTAAAATCAAAACCTACCCTTGCCCTGGAATACAGCAAACAGGTAGGGAATAAATTACTGCAGATACAAAACCGCCTGCTCAACCTGCTGAACAAAGATGTAAAAACAAGGCTCATTAGCTTCTTTGGTCAATTGATAGAAAAAAATATTGGTGATAATACCGCAGAAGGTTTCTGCATCCCCAATTATCTTACTCATGAAGACATCGCTAACCTTATTGGTTCAACCCGGCAAACGGTCACTACGATGATCAATGAACTGGAAGGAGAGGGAGTTTTGTCGTACAGCCGCCATGAAATATGCTTTTTGGATGTTAAAAAAATTCAAAAGCTCCTGAGTGTCACATAACTGACAAGCGGCCGGGTCAACCAAATCTACTTTTGTTTCGTAAATAGATAAAAGCAAATAATCGGATTATGAAACAGATTTTCTTCGCCGCATTGATTTTGTTAGCCGGAGTAAATGCTTTCTCCCAGGAAGCGCTTCGTAAAAAAGAATTTAACCTCAGCAAAAACGGGCTGGCTATTAATGGTTATGATCCTGTAGCTTATTTCAAACAAAATAAAGCGATAGAGGGCAGCAGCAATTTCGCTACTGTTTACCAGGGAGCTACTTATTATTTCTCCTCTGCAGAAAATAAAGAAGAATTTAAAAAGAATCCAGCCAAATACGAACCTCAATACGGTGGCTGGTGTGCATATGCCATGGGTAAGAATGGTGAAAAAGTAGCAATTGATCCGGAAACATTTAAGATCATTGATGGTAAACTTTTCCTGTTCTACAACCGCTTTTTCAACAATACGTTAAAGAGTTGGAATAAAGATGAAGCTAACCTGCACACTAAAGCAGATACTAACTGGAAAAAGATTTTTCAATAAACCATAAAACCAAACCAACCATGAATATTCAATCCACCTTATTATGGGTATTACGATTAGTGGCAGCTGCTATTATGCTGCAAACATTGTTCTTTAAATTTACCGGTGCAGAAGAATCTATTTATATTTTTTCTGCTATAGGTATGGAGCCATGGGGAAGAACAGGAACTGGTGTAATGGAATTAATTGCTTCAGCATTAATTCTATGGCCACGAACTACTCATTTAGGTTCATTGCTGGGAGTGGGATTAATGAGTGGTGCTATCTTTTTCCATCTTACAAAACTTGGCATTGAAGTAAAGGGTGATGGAGGATTGTTATTTTATTATGCACTAACAGTATTTATCTGCTGTGTAATTTTGGCAGTAGTTTATAAAGACAGGTTTTTATCGTTGCTTAAAAAAAGCTTAAAGTAATTATGAAACATCCTTTGTGTTCCTTGTGAAGTCTTAGTGTTCCTGGTGGTTAAGTTAAACCACAAAGTTCACAATGAAAACACAAAGTGCACAAATGAAAAAAGAATATAAGGGTTGATTTATGAAAAACATTTTTACAATAACTATTTTATTGTTAGCAGGGTTGGGAGCAGCAGGGCAAACAAAGGATCATAAGCGAAACCAGTTTGCCGATTTTTCAGTTGCTGTTGGTAATTCAGAAGGCACAGTGGCCTTATCGTACGTACACAACTGGCGTACGGGTAAGAAAAAGAAATTTGAATTGGGTATTGGCGGACGCTTTACTTCTTATATCGGGCAAAACCGTTATTACCGTACAGCACCAGCCATTATCACCAGTGGTAAAACAGGCCCGTTTGTATTTTTTACACAGGATATTGACGCCAATATTGATACGGTGCTCATTAATCATCCGCAGGTGAATTTGCTGAATGTAACATTCAATGTTGGGTATCATTTTAACCCTAAATGGTATATCGGTTTTAATATTGATGTAATAGGTTTTTCATTTGGAGCTGATAAAGCAGGACGATATATCAATGGCAGCAGCGGACAATTAACCAATGCCAGCGTAGCTAATTTTAATGTATTACTCACCAGTGATAATGATTATGGCAGTTTGAATTCAGAGTTGTTTGGCAAATATCAGTTCAATAAAAAATTGGGAGTAAAAGCCGGGTTGCAGTTTTTGTTTACTGAATATAAAACAGATACTAAAGTACAAACCTACCCAAGACTCAATGACCGGTTTCGTAATAAAGTGCCGGCATTTGTAGCAGGCGTATCCTATAATTTTTAAAATAACCATATGAAAAAACTAGTAGCTCTTTGCTTTATTGTAATGGCAGTGGCATGTAAAAAAGATTTATCACCTACAATACCAGTAAATGATAATCCGGGTGGTGGAATGGATAGCATGGGAATGATGATGAATAGCGATACGCCAGTAGTATTGTTATCGGGAACTTTTATTAACGGCCCTTACGGAACAACAACCGGTACAGCAAAGATTATTAAAGACAGTACAGGAGCACATCGTCTTTACTTAGAAAATTTTACAGTGAGTAACGGACCAGATTTGAAAGTATATTTATCAAGTGATTTAAACGCCGGTAAATATTTACGTTTGGGAAGTTTAAAGTCAACTAATGGTAACCAGTTGTATGATATACCCGGTAAGCCAGATTATAATGAGTACAAATATGCATTGATCTGGTGTGAAAGTTTTGCTCATTTGTTTGGATCGGCAGCATTAAAATAAGTTTATATAAAAGAGGCCTGATTTTAGAATGGATAAAACCATCAGCAAAAATTAAACGTATATGAAGAGCATCCGAATGATTTTACTGGCCGTTGCCAGTCTTGTTGTTAACCTGTTGATGGCACAGCATTATATACCAACAGATGAAGGAAGCGAAGTAAAATTCAGAATTAAGAATTTTGGTGTTGCAGTTAGTGGTGGTTTTACAGGATTAAAAGGCAGCATAACATTTGAATCTGGTAAATTAAATGATTGCCATTTTGATGTGACAGTAACATCCAGCTCTCTAAATACAGGAATTGGATTAAGAGATAAACACCTGAAAAAAGAAGATTATTTTAATGTGGATAAATATCCGCTCATTGAAATAAAGTCAACAAAAATTACGAATGCAAATAAAGAAGGCTGGCTATATTTCTATGGTACATTAACCTTAAAAGGTGTAACAAAAGAAATATCATTTCCCTTCCAGGTAAAAGAACAGAATGGAGGATACCAGTTTAATGGAGAGTTTAAAATGAACAGGAGAGACTATGGAGTAGGTGGAAACAGCTTTTCTCTTTCTGATAACCTGACCGTTGTTTTAAATGTATTTGCAAAAAAAATGTAACTTGAAAATGATAACCATAACCAAAACGTCCGGCATGAATTTACAACAGGCAGTACAAAATGTATTTGTACAGCTATCTGACACCATCAGCCAGTTAACTAATGAACAATATGCGCAGCCATGCAAGGCATTAAACAATGCAACTATTGGTCAGCATGTTCGTCATACCATTGAACTGTTTCGATGTCTGGAAACAGGCTATGAAACAGGTGTGATAAATTATGAAAAGCGAAAAAGAGATTTGTTGATTGAGACAGATATAAATGTTGCAGCAGGTTTGCTCACACAATTATACCAGGGATTAGGTAAGTCCAATAAAGAATTGCAATTAGATGCACAGTATGATGATACCAGTGAAGATGTAGTAACTGTATCTACCAATTACTACCGGGAAATCATTTATAATCTTGAACACACTATTCATCATATGGCATTAATACGAATAGGGGTACAGTCAGTATCAACTGTTGAATTGCCTGAAGATTTTGGTGTAGCTTCCTCAACTATGCGTTATAGAAAAAATGTGCACAGTAACGTACATACCGCATAAGGATAAAATTTTTCTCACTTCCAACAGGGATGAGAAACACAGCCGTGCCGATGCCATTGCTCCTATGGCGTATGAATTCAGCACCGGTAAAATATTTTTTCCAAAAGATGCACAGGCAAACGGTACTTGGATTGCGTTGCATGAAAATGGGAATGCCATGGTTTTATTGAATGGCGGATTTCAAAAACATGAACCGGTTTATCCATACCGAAAAAGCCGTGGACTAATTTTCCTGGATGTAATGGACAGCGAATGGATGCTGGATAAGTATAAAGTAATTTCGTTGGAAAATATAGAATCTTTTACATTAGTAATGTATCGTGATGGTGAATTGTATGAATGCCGTTGGGATGGAAAACAAAAATACATTGCAGAGAAAGATATCACCGTTCAGCATATCTGGTCATCGGTTACTTTGTATGATGATGAAACGATAGCTAAAAGAAAACAATGGTTTGAACAGTTTCTGCAAAAGAATGCGGCCCCGGAAATGGATGATATATTTCACTTTCATCATTTTGGAGGGGAAGGAGATGAGATAAATGATATTAGAATGAACCGTGATGGTTTTTTATATACAGTAAGCATTACTGGTATTGAATTAGATTCAGAAAAAGCGTTCTTAAAATATATTGATCTAAAAAATGAACAATCTTACGCCAGCAGCTTTAACTTTAGCTCCTCACCAATACGCTGATATGAACTGGTGGCAACGCTTTTTACACCGTCCATTCTTTATTAAACTTTTGCACTGGGAATACTGGAGCATGAATACGGTTTATGCATTCATCTATCCCGTGTTTGCCTGGTTGTGTATTCGCAGTGGATTTAAATTCTTTTTTACAGCAGCTAATCCTGAGATCAAGAATGGTGGTTTTTTATTGGAGAGCAAGAAAGAGATTTATGACACGTTACCCGTTGCCTATACTCCAAAGACATTATTATTTTCCGTGGGCACACCGCCTTCACAAGTGATCAATGCTATTAAAGAAAAGAACCTGTCTTTCCCTTTAATGGCGAAACCGGATATTGGTATGCGTGGCCTGGCAGCAAAGAAATTAGAGAATGAGACAGATGTGATAAAATATATTCCCTGCTTCTCCATTAATTTTTTAATACAGGAATTTATTCCACTGGAAAATGAATTAGGAATATTCTATTATCGTTATCCCGGTGAAGCAAAAGGACATATCTCCGGTATTGTAGCAAAAGAATTTCTGGCAGTATATGGAGATGGCCGATCAACTTTATTGCAGCTACTGCAAAAAGATAAACGCTTTGTTTTGCAAATTCCTTCTTTGCAAAAAGAATATGGTGATGAAATGAATGAGGTGCTGAAGACAGGAGAGAAGAAATTACTGGTGCCTTACGGTAACCATGCAAGAGGAGCCAAGTTTTTAGATTACTCTCATTTAATTGACGAAGAACTGACGAATACGATTGATGTTATTTGTCAGCAGGTGCCGGATTTTTATTATGGAAGAATTGATCTGCGTTACAATACCTGGGAAGAATTAAAACAAGGAAAAAATATTTCTATCATTGAGCTCAATGGTGCCGGCAGTGAACCCACACATATCTATGATCCCAAACACTCGCTCTTTTTTGCCTGGAAAGAAATCATCCGTCATTGGATATTATTATACCGCATCAGCATGATCAATCATCGTAGTGGTCATCCATATATGAGTATGGCTGATGGGTTTGCTATGTTTAAAGAAAATAATGTTTATGTAGAAGCTTTGCAGGAAGTGCATGAACGATTGTTGGAAGTTTAGAGTTTTTAGTTTATGGTTTTTAGTTTGTAGTTGCTTCGTAATTCATTTAGCAGTTTAAAATATTAAACTAACAATCCAACAATCAAACAATCTGACATCATACATCCGACATCATACATCCGACATCTGACCTTCCTCATCACATAACTCTTTCTTCGTACATTCGCTCATGCCTAAATTAGTTCGTGTTTTTTTTGTAGGTATGCTGGTGAGTTTCCTTGGTTCATTGCCCTTAGGAACATTGAATGTAGCTGCTATGCAGATTTCTGTTACTGATGGTATTTCTCCTGCTTTGTGGTTTGCATTAGGTTCACTCAGTGCTGAGATCGTTTATGTACGCATTTCATTGGTAGCAATGGACTGGGTACGTAAACAAAAAAGAATTTTTAAAGCATTAGAATGGATCACCCTGCTGATTGTAGTTGCATTGGCTGTTTCCAGTTTTATTGCTGCTACCAAACAGTCTGGTGAAGCAAAGAATATTATTTTGTCCAATACAATGCACCGCTATTTCCTGGGTTTGATGATGAGTGCTATTAACCCGGTGCAAATACCATTTTGGTTTGGATGGAGCACTATCCTGTTTACGAAAAAAGTATTGGAGCCCAAACCTGCTTTTTATAATCTCTATATCCTTGGTATTGGTATCGGAACTTTCATAGGTAACTGTGTGTTTATTTTCGGTGGACAATTAGTTGCCGACAAACTCAATAACAACCAGCATATTTTACATTATGTTATCGGCAGTATCTTTGCCATTACGGCTATTATACAGGTATGGCGTATGTCAAGAAAGAAAGATGTAGGTCATCACATTGAACATCCTGAAGAAATGAAACACCCATTTGAAAAACAAATTCATTAATAAAAATTTATCAGCAGCTGATTTGTTTAGTTAAGCAAGATGATAATTATTTTGTATTTTCCCTAATCGCTCATCACAAAAACGAATTATGGCAGCATCCAACCAACTCAGCCGCTCCTTAGGATTATCAGTAGTTGTTGTATTAGTCATAGGGAACATAATTGGTTCTGGGGTTTACAAAAAAGTAGCACCAATGGCTCACGACCTCCATTCATCAGGATGGATTTTAATTAGCTGGGTTATTGCTGGTGTTATAAGTTTAATGGGTGCACTGAGTAATGCTGAAGTAGCCGGGCTATTAGCAGATACCGGTGGTGAATATGTTTACTACAAAAAGATTTATAATAAATTCTTTGCTTTTCTTTTTGGATGGTCATTATTCACCATCATTCAAACAGCTTCTATTTCTTCTTTGGCTTATGTGTTTTCTGAATCATTGAACAGTATTGTAAAACTGCCGCCGGTGCTGGATAACTTAAAAGATATAAATATTGCGGGTGTGTTTTATCCTTTCGTAGATATGAACATCAAACTTACTGCTGTTGTCGTTATTATTTTACTTACATGGATCAACAATAAAGGGTTAAAAGCCGGTGCAGGATTCAGTACTGCTTTAATGATTTTGATTTTAACAGGTATAATGCTCATTATTGTTTTTGGTTTTGCCAGTAATGAGTCATCAGTGAAATCAGCCTTTGATTTAAAAACAACCAATGGATCGGCGGTTACGTTTAGTGCCATCTTTACTTCTATGCTGGCTGCTTTCTGGGCTTACCAGGGCTGGGCTTCTACCGGTTATATTGGTGGTGAAATTAAAAATGCTAACCGAAACCTTCCTTTGGGAATTGCCATAGGCGTATTGCTGGTAATAGCAACTTATTTACTCGTTAATACAGCTTATCTTTCTTTGTTGCCAGTACAAAAATTAGAAGCAGTGTATGAAGCAAAAAATCAAATCGCAGCTATTGAAGCAGTGAGAGTTTTTGGAGGAAGTACAGGAGTATTGCTAATTTCTATATTGATCTGCATTACTACATTGGGTTGTACCAATGCTACGATTTTGGTTAGCTGCCGTCCTTATTATGCTATGGCAAAAGAAGGAATGTTTTTTAAATCAGTTGCTAAACTAAACAATTCGCATGTTCCGGGTAATTCATTATTATATCAATGTGTGTGGGCTGTTATTTTAGTTTTCTCCGGAACATTTGATCAGTTAACTGATATGATCATTTTCGCCGTGTTTATTTATTATGGAGCTACTACATTAGGTGTGTTTATACTAAGAAAAAGGATGCCGGATGCCCACCGTCCATATAAAGTTTGGGGCTATCCTGTGGTGCCTGCTATTGTTTTGGTTTTTTGTACAGTACTTTTTATCAACACCATTTATTCAAGACCAAGAGAAGCGGCTATTGGCACTGTATTAATGCTCACTGGTGTTCCGTTGTATTTATGGTTTAAAAAGAAAAAACTCCGCCAGCACCGGAGCTGAATCTTAATTATCTATAGATATCTTTCTTCCAGTATTGTTTTATGATGGGTGAAATGTCCGACAGTAATAAATCCCAATGCATTTACTGAAACAGGCTGATTGCTTGCTATACCTTTGTTGTTTAACATTTCATGGGTGAAGCTTTTGAAAAGTAATTCAGTTGATCTTCTTACTACAATTAACTCTTCAATCAACTTATCAGCAGTTCTTCTGCCTGCCTCACTGGCGGGGGCATAATCATTTTCTTCAAAGCCGGGTAAAGGGGTTTGATCTTTACGGGCAATACGCAGGGCACGGTAAGCAAAAATTCTTTCTGCATCTATAATATGTTGTACTAATTCTTTCACTGTCCATTTTCCTTCTGCATAAGCATAGTTCCATTTATCAGCAGGGATTGATCTTAAAAAACTTTCAATCACAACATGCTGACTGGCCAATGCTGCATTAATATCATTTTCTTTCACCTGTGCAATGTAACGACCGTAATAAGGTGCAAATTCATTTTCGTTTGGACGTGGCATAGTTTCTTGTTTTAAAATTGATGAATACAAATGTAATGGCTTTTAACAGGAGGCAGCTATATCAGATTTTTAAAAACCGGCAGGTTCACATAAAATAAAAACGGCAGACAATTAAGCCTGCCGTTTTAGTGCTATTAAAAATATAGTTTATCCCTTTTTTGTTTTAACGATCTTTGGTTTAACCGGTTTTTTTGTTTTTTGTGAAGTCAATGCATCGGCTAATTTAATAGCTTCATAAGCATTGATTATTCCACCGCTTTGAGAAATATCAGACATATTCACTTTTTCATCAGTTCCCGGTTTCATTACTTTAAAACCCGGAGCCTGAACTGATTTCATCAAAATAGATTTTAATTGTTGCGCTGTAAGCTGAGGATAGTAGGAGAGGGTTAATGCTGCAATACCTGCAACAACCGGGCTGGCCATGCTGGTACCATTAAGAAAACCAAATTTGCCATCGGGTTTTGCTGAATAGATTTTATAACCCGGTGCAAAAACATCCACTTCTTTTTTACCATAATTACTGAAATAAGCCACTAAATCTTTTTGTTCTTTTCCCTGGTTGTTGATCTGTTTAATACTGGTATCGCTGCTGGCGCCAATATCCATATAGTTTGTTGCCGAGCCTCCATTAATAAAATTCCGATTGGGAAAATTTTCTTCCACATCGTTATTTTCATTATCGTTACCGGCCCCCTGTACCAGTAATACATTTTTTGATTCGGCATATTTCACCGCTTCATCCACCCATTTTTTTTCCGGTGAAAAACTTTTGCCAAAACTCATGTTCACAATCTTTGCTCCATTATCTACAGCATAGCGAATAGCTAATGCCACGTCTTTATCATGTTCATCTCCATTTGGTACCGCCCTTATCATCATGATTTTTACATTATCGGCAATACCATCCATACCAATATTGTTGTTACGCTGGGCGCCTATAATTCCTGACACGTGTGTGCCGTGCATAAAATGTGCGGCCATTACATCATTGTTTCCATAATAACGATCGCTAAAATCATTGTATTTATCTTTTACAATTTCGCCACGATAATCTTCAGGAGCTTCCATTATGGCATTGGCTTTCTTTTCTTCGCCACTGTAATAATCGTTCAGCTCTTCTATAATTTCTTTATTGGTGGAAGATTTCATTGAGAAACCTTCAAAGGCTGCCATCATAATTAATTTTGCACGGGCAGCAACTTTAGTAGTTGCTTCATATGCTTCCAGCTCATCACCGGTATAAACTTCTTTATTCATCGATAGTTTAATGATGCTGTCTGACTTTGGTAAATCTCTTTTTAACCAGCCAACCATGATGATATTATTTTGAGCTTCGGCCGCTTGTGCTTCTACTTTTTCTTTGGCTTTCTTCCAGGTTTTGTATTCGTACAACTCTTCTTTGCTGAGTTTGGATTCATCAATCGGTTTACCATCATATTTACCCATCAGGCCATGATAGATCCTTGCACCTTCATAGGAATCCTCATCTACATTCTTTCCATCACTGCCTCCCAAAAAATTCCAGCCATGAATATCATCTGCATATCCATTGCCATCATCATCTTTTCCATTACCGGGAATTTCATTCGGATTTGTCCAGAGAATGTTTTTGAGATCAGGTTGTGTGGTATCAATACCCGAATCAATTACGGCAACCAAAATTGTTTTACTCTTTTTGTTTTTTGCTTTAAGAAAATTATAAGCCTTGTCTAAGCTGATACCAAAGTATCCTTCTGTTGCACGGTCTTTGAGATACCATGTTTTTAAAGTTTCCTCATTGTCTTTAAATGCAGGCTTTTCATTGTTTTGCGCCAATGCATTAAAACCAATTAAACAAATTACAATAGCAGCACCGCTGTGTTTTATCTTAGTCATATACCTTTAGTACGGTTGTTTATTTTCAGATTGATTATTGCTTTGCCTGGTTGGCAGCCCATGCATCCATTTTTTGTTCTAATACTGCAAGAGGCATTGCTCCATCCTTTAATATCTCATCATGGAAAGATGCAATATTGAACTTATTGCCCAATTGCTGCTCATATTTAGTTCTTAATTCACGAATCTTTAACGCTCCGATTTTATAACTCAATGCCTGCCCGGGAATTGCCATATAACGTTCAATTTCCGCAGTAGCACCAGCTTCGCTGATTGCTTCATTTTCCATCATGTATTGAATAGCTTTTTCACGGCTCCATCCTTTGGTGTGAATGGCCACATCTACCACCAAACGAATAGCACGATGTATCTCATCACCCAATGCTCCCATATATTGATACGGATCGGTGTATAATCCTAATTCTTTACCTAATGATTCGGTATATAAAGCCCAGCCTTCTACATAAGCACCATTGCCACCAAAGCGACGGAACTTTGGTAATGATTCGTTTTCCTGTTGCAATGAAATTTGATAATGATGCCCGGGAATGGCTTCATGTAAGAACAAGGATTGCATACCACTGGTGGTATTGTATTTGGCAGCATCTAAAATAGGAACATAAAAAATACCCGGTCTTGTTCCGTCTGCTGTTCCCTGTAAATATTCTGCACTGGCTGATGCGGCACGGAATGCTTCTGTTTGTCTTATTTCAAATTTTGTTTTAGGAACATGGCTGAACAATTTTTTTAACTGAGGTTCCATCTTTGATTGTATGGAACGATAAGCATTCAATACTTCATCAGGTGTTTTAAAAGGCATGAATTGTTTATCATTCTTCATGTATTCAAAGAACGCATTCAAATCACCTTTAAAACCTACTTCGTTTTTAGTGCGTTCCATTTCGCCACGAATTCGTGCTACTTCTTTTAATCCTGTTTCATAAATTTCTTCAGGTGTTTTATCGGTAGTGGTCCAGGAGCGAACGAGATACGCATATCTTTCTTTTCCATTGGGTAAACCGTCAAAGCCGCTGCTGGTTTTACCTGCAGGCAAATATTCTTTTTCTAAAAAATCAGCCAGTTTTTGAAAAGTTGGATTGATCTTTTCGCTGATTGCTTTTGAATAGGCTTCTGTTAATTGTTTTTTATCAGCGTCGCTAAATTCTTTTGGCATTTTATTGATAGGGCCATAGAATAAACTTTTAGTAACATCAGCGGCAACTAAATCTTTAGCTTCCGGAATCATCTTTACGATCAATGATTTTGGCCATACATAATTTTGTTTTATGCCTTCCCGCATGTTGGCAATGCAGCTATCTGTAAAAACAGCAAAACCATCCACTCTTTTTAACCAGTTGTTATAATCAGCAACTGTTTTAAATGGTTGATTTCCCTCACCACTTCCTAATTGACCAAATTCAAGATTGGGACTGGCAAACTGGTTTAGTGGCATATAGTATCCATGCTTGTACCGGAACTCTTCCGGGTTGATCTGCATTTCTCTTTTAAAGATATCGTAGCTGATGCGGTCATTATCATTCAGCTCATCCCGGTTATAAGTGCTGATGCTGTCCTGGTAGCGTTGATAAAATGATTTGAGTTGATCCCTAAAGGCAATTGTTACTGCATTTGGATATTGATCATTATAGCGATTGTCTCCATTAGAGGTTGCTTCTACTGGGTAAAGTTTCATCCTGTCTTCCCAGTAATTATCAAACATTTTGCTGAGGGAAACGGAAACGTCTGCGGATGGTTTTTTAGTAGTATTACAGCCGCTGATAAATAGCAGCAAAAGCAAGCTGGCAGCAAGTATTCTCATTTAAAAAATTTGCCGAAGTTATTAAAGAAAACTTAGAGGAGAGGAGGTTTTTCTGATTAGTTTTTTAAAGGGTTTATTGCCGGTTTGACCGGTTATTGCTGGATAAAATAAGCCAAAAATTAAGAAGCTGTTTAAAAATGATAAATGGAATTTCTTGTTGGCCTTAAAGTTGGCTGTGGGGACACAGCCAACGACCGGGTGTAGCCATTTGTGAAGACACAAATGGCTTACATGGTGACCCAACACTTTATTTTTAAACAGCTACTAAGGGTTTAAGATCAGTTTACTACTAACCTTAAACTCTTAAACTATTTAAACTTTATAACTTTTAATAGCTGAGTTTCATTTCCACCCTCCGGTTCTTTGCTCTGCCTGCTTCAGTATTGTTTGTTGCTATCGGGTGATCAAATCCAAAACCAGCAGCAGTTAAACGATCAGCTGAAATATTTTTGCTTATCAAATAAGCTTTAATGGCATCGGCTCTCTCCTGTGAACGGATATTATTACGTTCCGGGGTACCTACATTATCGGTATGACCTTCAATTGCCAGCTTAAGGTCTTTATCATCATTTAAAATCTTCACTACTTCACCTAACACTTTATAACTTTCTTTTTTGATTTTACTACTGGCAAAATCAAAGAATACATTTTTAGCTGCCTGGTCAATTTTCGTTTTTACTTCTTCTTTTATTTCCGGGCATCCGTTGTTATCAACAGTGCCGGCTACTGTTGGACATTTATCATCTTCATCATTTACACCATCACCATCTGTATCCGGTACCGGGCAACCATAATATCTGGCTACACCAAATACAGTTGGACATTTATCAGTATCATCCGGTATGCCATCTTTATCAGCATCCGGGGCAGGACATCCATTGTACTTTGCAAATCCTTTTTCAGTTGGACATTTATCAACATCATCATTAATGCCGTCGCCATCTGTATCAACAATTATTGGACAACCTCCATTACTTGCAGGGCCGTATTTATCAGGGCATTTATCATTTTTGTCTGCAATACCATCATTGTCTTTATCAGGGCATCCATTGACTGTGCCGGGAACATCGGGACATTCATCTGAGTTATCGAGGAAACCATCTTTATCCCGGTCTCTGAATACTTGCTTTGATTTCTTTTCAGCAAAGGATTTAAGCGTAATACCAAGTGTGGCGCCAATCACTTCGTGTTTAAATGTAGCATCATAACCGGCAGTATATGTTGAACTGAGACTGCGGGTATAACGGCCGGTTAATGTAATTGCTCCAAAATCAAAACCCGCATTTGCATTCACACCCAAATCAACAGTTTTAAATTTGTCTGAACCCTTACCAGTTTGATATTTCTCTTCATCACTCGTTACAACAAAAGAACTGCTGGTTGTTTCAGTAGTTAATTTACCACTGTAGAAGAGACCAAGGTATGGACCGGCAGAAATTACAAAACTTACTTTTTTACCTAAAGGAAGTTTTAATCCAAGGTTAAGCGGTAATTCAATATAGTTAACCGCTGAAGTTGCTTTTAAGCGATAGTATGGATCAACTAATGTATCATATATTCTATCAAAAACTCTTCCTTTACTGCTAAATACAAAACCTGGCTGGAAGAATACTTTACTGCCGGGTTTGAAAGGAATGTCAGCTATAATACCTGCATGAAAAGCCGTTCGCTTTTTCATATAAGGCAGGGTTGCTGTATCCCATCCGGGGATTGAATTAGATTCCTTTATATCAGCCTGCTGGGGACCGCCAATCAGCCGAATTTTGATCTGGCCGTAGGATGCAGTGCAAATGGTTAGGATGGTAAGCGTTAAAAGTAGAAATTTTCGCATAAGCTATCTTGATTGGTACATAACGAAAAACTGCCTTTAAAAGTATAAATGAACTCCTTATAAATCAAACTTAATTCCCTGTGCCAGCGGAATTTGGGTTGAATAGTTGATGGTGTTGGTTTGGCGTCGCATATAAGCTTTCCATGCATCACTTCCACTTTCACGTCCACCACCAGTTTCTTTCTCACCACCAAAAGCTCCCCCTATCTCGGCACCACTGGTTCCAATATTTACATTGGCAATACCGCAATCACTGCCGGCAACGGACAAAAATTGCTCTGCTTCACGAAGATTCAAAGTCATTATGGATGAAGATAAACCTTGCGGCACTCCATTCTGAATAGCAATGGCTTCATCAATTGTTGAGTACTTCATGATATATAAAATGGGAGCAAATGTTTCGTGACAAACAATTTTATAATCAGGTTTTGCTTCGGCAATACAAGGCTTCACATAACAACCACTTTCAAATCCTGCACCACTTACCACACCACCTTCTACAATGAAATTGCCACCTTCCTGTTTACATTGCTCAATGGCTTGTTGGTACATCTTCACAGCATCAGTATCAATCAAAGGACCCACATGATTTTTTTCGTCTAATGGATTGCCGATCTTTAATTGTTTGTACGCAGCCACTAATTTTTCTTTTACGGTATCATAAACCGATTCGTGAATGATTAAACGTCTTGTAGTAGTACAGCGCTGACCTGCTGTTCCCACTGCTCCAAACAGTGCACCACGAACAGCAATATCCAGATCGGCATCTTTTGAAATGATGATGGCATTGTTACCACCTAATTCCAATAAAGCTCTTCCTAATCTTGCACCAACGGCAGCACCCACTGCTTTACCCATTCTTGTACTGCCGGTTGCAGATACTAATGGAACTCTTTCATCGTTACTCATCCATTCACCCACTTCTCTGCCACCAACAATTAAATTATTTACACCTTCAGGAACATTATTTTTTGCAAATACTTCGGCTACGATATTTTGACAGGCTACACCGCACAAAGGAGTTTTTTCAGATGGCTTCCAGATACACACATCACCACATACCCATGCCAGCATACTGTTCCAGCTCCACACCGCTACCGGGAAATTGAAGGCAGAAATTATTCCCACAATACCTAATGGATGCCATTGTTCGTACATGCGATGTAATGGACGTTCGCTGTGCATCGTTAATCCATGCAACTGGCGGGATAGACCAACTGCAAAATCGCATATATCTATCATCTCCTGTACTTCGCCTAAACCTTCCTGTAAGCTTTTACCCATTTCGTATGAAACCAGTTGCCCTAAATCACTTTTATGTAAACGAAGTGCTTCACCAATTTGCCTTACTATCTCGCCCCGTTTAGGAGCCGGCCATGTACGCCATTCTTTAAATGCAGCTTCAGCTTTTGCAATTACTGCTTCGTAATTAGCCTTACTGGCTCCGGTTACGGAGGCAATTGTTTTACCATCTGCAGGAGATGAACTGCTGATAGTTTCTCCTTTAGCATCTAACCAGTTTATACCTGTTGATACCCCACTGTTACTGCTGTTGATTTTGAGTTTTTTAATAAAGTCCGCCATAATATTAAAATTGGACCGCAAGATACGAAGAGAAATGTACGTGTATTTACGAATTAAATAAGGGTAAAACAGGCTATATTTTAAGGCAGCATATGTATAACTTTAAGGTATCTTAATCCAAATATCCTAACCATGAAAACAATTTTACTCATCCTGTTTCTCATTTTTAAGATGTCATTGCTGTTTGCTACTGGTGATGACGCTGCCCCGCCTGTTGATACATTATCCGGAAAAAATGAAGTGAAGTCTTTGCCAAAAGTTTGTTCCTGTGAGCTGATTAAGGTTGTTAATAATGACAGCAAAATAGAAACCGTTGCCATACTCGCCGAAAAAACAACTAACGGTAAAACAAAGCTGGATTATAAGATCACTGCTTTTGAATTGTGGAAAGAGAAAAAATATCTTACTACTGTTTTTGTAAATGATATGAAGGTGATTGATAAAGTACAGGAAACAACTCCGTGCAAAAGTCTTTATGCTAAGTTAAAAGAGAAGTATAAAGAATTAAAGCTGCAGAGTATTATTGATGTTGATTCAAGAGGCCTCGTTGTTCGTTAATATTGTTCCTGCTCATTAGGGAAATCTTTCTTCTTCACATCTTTTATATATTGCTGTACCGCATTGGTAACCTGGTCATGAAGATTCAGGTATTGTCTTAGGAATCTCGGCTTAAACTCTGTATTTATTCCCAGCATATCATGCATTACAAGTACCTGCCCGTCGCAATACATACCGGCACCGATTCCAATGGTAGGAATATGCAAGTTTTCAGAAACTTCTTTGGCTAATTGTGCAGGAATTTTTTCCAGTACGATGGCAAAACAACCAGCTTCTTCCAGCAACTTAGCATCTCTTCGTAATTTATTTGCTTCTTCTTCTTCTTTTGCACGAACAGTATAAGTGCCAAATTTATAAATGGATTGAGGCGTTAGTCCTAAATGTCCCATTACAGGAATACCCGCGGCTACAATTCTTTTAATTGAATCAATTACTTCTTCACCACCTTCTAATTTTATAGAGTGTGCTCCTGTTTCTTTCATAATGCGGACAGCAGAAGCTAAGGCGATATCAGGATTGGATTGATAAGAACCAAAAGGCAAATCAACTACCACTAAGCAACGATCAATGCCACGTATTACAGAGGATGCATGATAGATCATTTGATCCAGTGTTATTGGCAAAGTAGTTTCATGCCCTGCCATTACATTGGAGGCAGAATCACCTACCAGGATGATGTCTATACCGGCAGCATCAATGATTCTTGCAAAAGAAAAATCATAAGCGGTAAGCATAGAAATTTTTTCACCGGCCGCTTTCATTTTCAACAAGGTGTTGGTGGTAACTTTTTTGATCTCTTTATTAACTGACATACAAATAATTTTTGGTAACAAGCGAAAGGCGGGAAATGGCTCTGCGTTAGAATAAAACAATTCCGTGCTGGCAAGATCGCTTTGAATTGTAAATGTATAAAGATTTTCATTAGCGTTGCGTTGTTATAATACATAGTTCTTTGAAAGTATTGTCAGTATTGAGTTTGCACGGAATCAATGCCTAAGACGATTTGATTTTTCGAGCGGAATTAAAATTGCAACTTGCTGCAAATCATACATTT
>JACQDV010000094.1 GCA_016200915.1 Sphingobacteriales bacterium | reverse complement strand
TAAAATTGCGAAAAAGAAGTTTTGTCAGGACATGGAAAGAGACATTATTTACAACGTTGTTATTTTATGCGGCGGGAATGCCAGAAAAGCAAAACAATTGCTTTATCAAAATACTTCATAATCTTCCGAACACCTGTGGTCGCCTGACCAACAACATTACTTTTTCAGTTGCATGCGTACAAATTGAAACTCGAGAAAATAACTATCAGCAAAACATAATCATTCATTTATTTTTGAACATCACATTATGACCACCTCCACTTCCATCGCTCCCTGGTTAACTGTAGACAACGGTGCAGCAGCTGTGAATTTTTATAAAGCCGCATTTGGTGCAGTTGAAACATACCGGCTCGAAGATCCTGATGGTGGTTTGGTGGTAAAGCTTTCCATCAATGGTTCAGAGTTTTGGGTAAGTGGTGGTGGCGAAGAAAAAACAAACAATACAAAACCATTAGGTGGTGAAACTATCCGCATGATATTAACCACACCAAAGCCTGATGAACTGTTCAACAAAGCCATAGCAGCTGGTGCCAAAGAAGTATTTCCAATAGGAGAAGAACATGGATGGAGACTGGGAAGAATTGCTGATCCCTTTGGATTGCATTGGGAAATTGGGCATCAACTATAAACAAAAAAAATCCCGCCCCCAACATGTTGGGGGCGGGACCTTGTATGGCTATATTGCAAAAAGTATTAAAGTGCTATACCAACACCCACCTGGAATCCCTGGCTCTTCCACTTGTCTTTATTATCAATATCGTTGATGTTGGATAAACCAATATTATATCGTCCATATATGCGGAAGCTGGCAAGGTTAACCTGCGCACCGGCTAACACAGAAAAATCTCCTTTTTTAAATGCATCCCCACCATTTTGCAAAGTGGTTCTGCTTTTATCAATCAGTATTCCAAACTGCGGACCAGCCTGCAGCGTTAATATGTTCGCTATTTTATAATCCAGCAAAATGGGAATGCTTAAATAACCAAGTTTTACATTGTTGAGATTACTCACCTGGTATATTTTACTGAACTCAGAAGAAGTATCAGCATTCACCTGGTTCCACAATACTTCCGGCTGGAGGCTAAGTTTTTTGCTGAGTTTAATTTCAGCAAATCCACCTAAGTGATATCCGTACTTAAATTCTTCTTTAAATGATTTACCATCAATTTTACCAATGTTAGCACCGGCTTTAATACCAAACTTTAATCCCTGTGCAAAGGAGGCTGAAGTGATGATTAACATGGCTGCAATAAGAAAGAGTTTCGTCTTCATGTGTTATTGTTTTTAGTTCTTTGACTATAAACCCAAATTAATGCCTGAAATTGTTTAGAATTTCCTTTTAACAAAAGATTGAATTAAACATTAAGTTCACGTTAAAATGTTACTCCCAATGTAACATTGAAGAAACCATTCAGTCGCTTCTCTCCTGCTGCCAAATCATTGGGCAAATAATAGTCGAGATAATATTGCGGTGCTATATAAAATTTACCAGTAGTATAATTACCCGAAAGCGATAACCCTGCTGATTGAAATTGAAATCCTGTATTGCCATTGGCACCCCTTGCTAATCTTCTTAATCGCAGCGGAAATCTTTTAAGAGAAACACTGGCTGATTGTTTAATGGCATAATCCTGTGCTCCGGCACTAAGCATTAGTGTTGGAGTAAATGTAAATTCATCATCACTATCAAATATATTGGTCCAGTCAAACTCATGTTGCAGAGATGCGGTAACAGAAAAATCTTTAATCGTTGTATGAACTGTATCTCTTATTGTAAAATTGATTCGTTTGGTTATGCCGCCGATGGTAACCAGCTTAAAGGTATCTATTTTATATATCTCACTGTATTTACCACCTGCCCATCCTGCTGCCAGACCGGGCTGCAGCCAACCCTTCTTTCCAATAATATAACCATACACTTCATTATTAAAAGGTGTGGTATTATAAGTTTTTGAGTTGTTTACAATATAATGTGTAAAGGAAAAACCAAAAGCTACATTATCGTTTTTCACATTATCAAATGAAGGTGTAATAGCATGCTGATAAAAACCGGTGTTGCTTCCGTCAAAGATGAGAAAGGAACTGAACGATAAACCCAATCCTGTTTTATTAATATAGCTCAGCGTAGGAGTAAGTGTAAATTTATTACTACTTACCTGCTGGCTGTTGAAAGCAGTATTGCGTACACTGAAAATACGGTTGCTGAAACCGGCACTGATGTCGAAATAACTTTTGGGAGCTGTAATAGAATCAACAAAAGCATTGAATTCTTTCATCAATGTATCATTGGCAAGCAATGAATCCACATACTCCTTGGTGTAATTAATGGAACTGTCTTTAGCCGGGTTTTGTGCATGAGTAATAACAGCAGCACATACTGCTATTATTAAACAGGGTAATTTACGTTGCATGGTTTACTGGTCTGGTTTTAATAGTTGGACTTTTGACAGGCAAAGATATGGAAGGTTTAATGTTTAAGGGTTTAAAGTTTAATAGTTGGTTGAATAATAAAAACATAAACAATCCGGCAATCAAACAATTTATCAAACCAGCTCTATTACAGTTATCTCAGGCAGAATTCCCACTCTTCCGGGATAACCTATAAAACCAAAACCACGGTTCACATATAATTTTTGTTTGGACTCATTATATAAACCGGCCCATTGCTTATACATGTACTTAACCGGGCTCCATCTTAACCCTGGTATTTCCACACCAAACTGCATACCATGTGTATGACCAGATAGAGTGAGATCAATATCTGTAAATTTCTTTGTTACTTCTGAACTCCAGTGTGAAGGATCGTGACTCATTAATATTTTGAAAGGAATATGTTCAACACCTGTATATGCTTTATGCAGGTTACCATACGAGTGAAAATTTCCCCGTCCGCTGATGTTTTGTACACCGATGATAGCAATTTGTTGCCCGTCTTTTTCTAACAGCACATTTTCATCATTCAGCAAACGCCAGCCCATGCCTGCATGTACCTGTTTTAATTGTTCTAAGTTTTGTGTTTTATGTTCCGGTGTTTCCCATTGTACATAATCACCATAATCATGATTACCAAAAGTGGAGAATACACCATGAGGAGCATTGAGTTGCTTAAACACTTCTTTGTATTCATCCATCTCATCTGCTTTATTATTTACCAGGTCACCGGTAAACAAAATCGCATCTGCTTTTTCATTCAGTATTTTTTGAATACCATGATTCACCGCTTCTTTATCAGTAAAGCTTCCTGAATGTATATCGGAGATATGAACGATCTTAAATCCTTTAAAAGCAGATGGAAGATTGTCAAATGATAATTTTATTTTTCTTACCTGGTAACGGTACTTGTTTCCAAACCCATATACCAGCGAGGTAAACAACCCTCCTCCAAAAGCAATTCCCATCCAGCTTAAGAAAACAGAACGGGGAATTCCTTTTGTAAGTTCGGCTACATCCACATTATCATTTTTTTGAGGAATTACTTTGGTGTATATCCATACCAGCACTCTTCTTACATCATCTACCAAAAAGAATAAAACAGCAATGAGTTTAGCCAAAAATATTCCGAGGATGATGGCAAACAAATATACTTTCCAGTTTCTAAACCAATTACCACTGGCGATATAAGGCCACACAGCCAGTATCACCAAGGCACCAAGAGAAACTACCCAATACAATGTATGGATGATAAATTTTGTTTTAGGTGCGGTGTTTTGTGTAACCACTCTCACTGCCTGGAAAACATAAATGTCCAGCAACAGCATAAACACCAAGAAAATCCATGAACCAAAAAATCTTCTCATCTTCTCTGATTAAAAATTAAAATTACTGGTTGAAACTGGTGTTGGGTGTTAAAATTTGATAAACTCGTCTAACTGTACGTTAATGGCATTTAAGGTGGATGCATCTGTTATCACCTCTGCACCATTCAGCAATTTATCCACTACAGAAATGGGCAACTTATTAGGATGAACAAATACTTTTAGATAATTAAGAATACCGGTTAAATGTTCCATTCCCCGCAGGTTTCCTGCACGACCGGTTGATACACCTGTCAGCAATGCTTTCTTTCCCCACCACACTTTTCTTATATCACTTATATCCATCATCGCCTTTAATACACCGGGAATACTTCCGTTATACTCCGGCGAAACAAAAATGAATTTTTCGGTTGGAATGAGTATGCTGGTTTCAATTTCGTTGAACTCTTTATTGCGGGTTAACACATTCAATCCTTCCAATGAGAGATAGATAGCTTTAATTCCTTTTTCTGCCAGCAACTTAACATACTGTTTGGCTACTTTTTCGGTATTGCTGGCATCCCGGTTAGTACCGGAAATAACTGTGTACATATTTACTCCTTTGTTAATACCTGAATATAACAGGCAATATGGTTCTTTGTTCTGTGAATATTATGCCGAACCCGTATTTTTGCCATCCTGTCAGAAAAAACGGTTTATAGTTTGTCCCGCTTGAAGCGGGATGGTTTGTGGTTACATAAACCAACAACAAACGACAAACCACAAACAACAAACTTACTATGACACTTACATACTACGGCCATTCCTGTTTTTTGGTGGAAGTTGAAGGTAAGAAATTGCTGTTCGATCCATTTATAACCGGTAACGAACTGGCAAAAGATATAGATGTTACCAGCATTGAGGCGGATTATATCCTGGTTTCTCATGGTCACCAGGATCATGTGCTGGACCTTGTAGTTATTGCTGCAAACACCAAAGCCAAAATAATCTGTGCATGGGAAATATATGTTTGGCTGGGCAAACAAGGAATTGAAAATGTTCACCCGATGAACACCGGTGGACAATGGAAATTTGATTTTGGAAAAGTGAAATGTGTTACAGCCCAGCATTCATCTGGCTTGCCGGATGGAAGTTATGGAGGTAATCCAATGGGTTTCATCATCAACAGCAAGGAAAAGAATTTTTATTACAGCGGCGATACAGCCCTTACATTAGATATGCAGTTGATTCCACAGTTTGCAGTAGTTGATTTTGCTGTACTGCCCATTGGCGACAATTTTACTATGGGCCCCGCCGATGCCGTAAGGGCAGCCCACATGATAAACTGCCATACAATAGTGGGTGTACATTATGATACTTTTGGTTTTATTAAAATAGATCACAAGGATACTAACGATTTATTCACAAGAAACGGTTTAAGCCTGCTGCTGCCGCAAATAGGCGAAACAATATCCATTTAAAAAGAGTAATTTTCAGCGATCTAATTGAGGAATATTTCATGGGAAAAATTATAGGAATAGCGAATCAAAAAGGTGGTGTGGGAAAAACAACCACAGCCATCAATCTTGCTGCGAGTTTGGCGGTGCTGGAGTATAAAACTTTACTGGTTGATGCCGATCCGCAGGCCAACAGCACTACCGGTGTTGGTTTTGACCTGCACAATGTTCAGCAGAGCCTGTATGATTGTATGGTCAACCAGTCAATCATTAAAGATGTGATATTGAAAAGTGATATCCCCAATTTGGATCTTGTTCCTTCACATATTGACCTGGTAGGAGCAGAAATTGAAATGATCAATTATCCCAACCGTGAAAATGTATTAAAAGAATTACTGGAACCCATAAAGAACGATTACGATTTTATTGTGGTGGATTGTTCTCCCTCGCTTGGATTGATCACCGTTAATGCATTAACTGCTTCCGACTCGGTAATTGTTCCGGTGCAATGTGAATTTTTTGCACTGGAAGGTTTAGGTAAATTATTAAACACCATCAAGATTGTTCAAAACAGGTTAAATACTTCTTTAGAGATTGAAGGAATTTTAATGACGATGTATGATGGTCGTCTTCGTTTGTGTAACCAGGTGGTGAGTGAGGTAAGAAGACATTTTGAAGATTTAGTATTCAATGCCATCATTCATCGTAACACCAAGTTGAGTGAAGCCCCAAGTTTTGGTAAGCCTGTTATTTTATACGATGCTGACAGTAAAGGCGCCATCAACTATCTCAACCTCGCCAAAGAAATTTTACAGAAGAATAATATGACGAAGATGAAACAGGAAGAGCGGATTTTGGAGAGTTAGCAGTTGACAGTTCGCAGTTGGCAATAATAACCAGAAACCAGAAACTAAAAACCAGAAACATTTCATGACCCAGCCCAATAAAAAAGATGCTTTAGGAAAAGGAATTCGTTCCTTATTGCAAAATATTGATTCAGATCTTAAGACCACTTCTGGTCAGTTGAAAACGAATGTAGTAGAATCAGTAACCAGCATGATGCGGATTCCTGTTGAGCAAATACAGGTGAATCCCAAACAGCCACGTCATGATTTTGATGAAGAAGCATTATCAGAATTAGCAGCGTCTATTAAGCTGCATGATATTGTTCAGCCAATCACCGTATCACAAATTGGTCCTAATAAATACCAGTTAATAGCAGGTGAAAGAAGATGGAGAGCAACAAAGATTGCCGGGTTAAAAGATATTCCGGCCTATGTTCGTCATGCTAATGATGCACAGTTACTGGAGCTGGCTTTATTAGAAAACTTACAAAGACAAGATCTTAATGCTATTGAAATTGCCCTAAGCTACAAACGTATGATGGATGAGCTTGGCTACACACAGGAAGAATTAGCTGAACGAATGAGCAGGGAAAGAAGTACGGTTGCTAATTTCATTCGCTTATTAAGATTGCCGCCCGATATTCAATTATCCGTACGCCGTGGTGAGATCACTATGGGCCATGCAAGAGCACTCATTAATGTTGATCATCCGGATAAGCAGTTGTACATCTTTAACGAAATAAAAAAACGTCATTTATCAGTACGTCAAACAGAGGACCTGGTTCGTACATTTTATAAATCAACTCCCGGTGTTAATAATTCCGCAAAAAACCATTTATCACCCGCATTCAAGCAAATTGAAGATAAATTAGCGTCTCAGTTCAGCACCAGAATAAAAGTAGCGCATACCAAAAAAGGAAGTGGCAGCATTACTTTTGAATACAATTCGCTGGAAGAATTAAATAACCTGCTCACTAAATTTAATGTGCAGGTTCATTAACAGGCTATGAAGATTAAGGTCACCGTTTTATTTTTCATTTTATTCATATCCGCAGTCAATGTTTTTGCGCAGGATACAACTGCCGCAAAAAAAGATTCAGCTGTTGTACCTGTTAAAAAAGATAGTGTAGTAAAAAAAGAACCACATTCTCCCCGCAAAGCAACCATCCGTTCTGCTATCATTCCGGGCTGGGGACAGATCTACAATAAAAAATACTGGAAAGTGCCGTTGGTTTATGGAGCAATTGGAACTACAGTTGGCATATTTTCTTACAATATTAAATGGTATAACCGCACAAGATATGCTTATAAAATTGCCTACCAGATACAACAAGGATTAGGTGATGCCGGTAAAGATAAAGTTTATACTGAGCTGGTTCCTTTACTGGCTTATCCTGAATCATTAAAATCATACCGCAACCAGTTCAGGCAAAGTGTTGATTATTCTGTACTGTTTTTTATACTGGCATGGGGTTTAAATGTGGTGGATGCTACCGTAGATGGACATCTTAAAGACTTTAATGTGGATGACGACCTCTCTTTTAGAATTAATCCTGGTTATAGTCCTATGGCTAACACTACAGGCATCAGCCTGGTCTTTACTATCGGAAAACAAAAATCTACTTCGGTTAAAGGCGCATATCGTGATATATTTGCAGCAGGAAAATGACAGGCAGTTGATCGTGGTCTGTGGTCAATAGTCCATCGTCTGTCGCCAATTACAAGTATAAAATAATTTACATGAAGATCGCATTAATAGGTTACGGTAAAATGGGAAAAGCCATTGAAGAAATTGCTCATGAAAGAGGTCATGATGTTGTTTTAAGAATTGATCATTATAATCTCACTGATCTTACCGCCGAAAATATCCGCACAGCTGATGTGGCTATTGAGTTTACCAATCCGCATGCAGCATTTGAAAATATTAAATTTTGCATGGATAACAGTGTGCCGGTTGTAAGCGGCACTACCGGCTGGTTAAATCAGATGGAAGCAATAAAAGCTCATTGCAAAGAAGTAAATGGAACTTTTCTTTATGCCAGCAACTTCAGCATCGGTGTAAATCTTTTCTTTGAATTGAATCGTCAATTAGCCAAACTAATGTATCCTCACCAGGAGTATAGTGTAAGTGTAAAAGAAGTACACCATACACAAAAATTAGATGCTCCCAGCGGCACGGCCATTACGCTTGCCCAGGAGTTAATAGAAAATTATCCTTCCAAAAAAAGCTGGGTAAATCATTCAACCGAAAATCCTGCTGAACTCGCTATCCTCAGCGAAAGAGTTGACCCTGCACCCGGAACCCATTTTGTTAAATATTCCTCCGAAATTGACGATATAGAGATCATCCATACTGCCCACAGCCGCAAGGGTTTTGCCACCGGCGCCGTATTAGCTGCTGAATTTTTGTTAAATAAAAAGGGTGTTTATGGAATGAGGGATGTGCTTGGCATCTGATAAACTGTATTATGAAAAGAATTTTACTGTTCCTCGTTTTTACAATTTTCATTGCCCGGGTATTTGCCCAGGCTGATGGTTTGGAAACTTTAAAAAAACAATACACTTCCGCTGTCAGTTATAAGGAAAAAGTTTCGGCATTGGAACAACTTGCCGCACGGTACACTACTATCAATTTTGATTCGGCTTTATATTATACACAAAAGGGATTACAACTTTCTTTAAAAGAAAAAGATAGTGTTTACACCGGTATGCTTAAAAGATCGGCGGGTGTTGCCTATTATTTCAAAGGTCAATATGATTCAGCAGCAAATTATTATTACCAGTCGGTAAGTCTGCTCGAACATACCAATGCAAAATCCGGATTGGCGTTAACTTATAATGAGATTGCCAAGCTCTTTCGCAAAACCCGTAATCTTGATAAAGCACTTGATTATTACAACAAGTCGATGGATATATACCAGCAGCTTAAAGATTCAAGTGGTATATCAATGATCCTGAATGAAAGTGGCGTGGTGTATGAATACATGGGACAATTTGAAAAAGCTATTGATCACTACAATGGGTCTCTCAGCATTGCCAGTGGTAAAAAAGATTCTGTGGGTATCGGTTATGCATTAAGTTTTATTGGCGGAGCTTATACTCAACTTAAAAAATTTGATCTTGCCTCCAAATATCTCAATGATTGTATTGAAATAAGAAAAAGAAGTAAGGATTCTTTTACACTGGCTTTATCCTATAGCGATTTAGGTTTTATGGAAAATGAAGCCGGGCAACTGGCCGCTTCCCGTCAGCATTTTATTAACAGCAATGAGATTGCTTCTAAAATGAATTATCCTGAATTGCTTTCCAATAATTTAAAAATGATGGCCGATTTAGAAGAAAAAAGTGGAAACTATAAACAATCACTGCAATATTATCAGCAACATTTTCAGTTGAAAGATTCTCTTTTTTCGTTAGCCCGAACCAAACAAATTGAAGAACTCTCTGCTAAATATGAAACTGCACAAAAAGAAAAACGAATACAGGAACAACAGTTTGAGCTTTCCAAAAAGAATTACTGGATTATCGGCGGAACAATTTTGTTTGCGTTAATCATTTTATTGAGCTATTCACTTTATCGCCGTAATCAATTAAAACAGGAAGCAAGATTACAGTCGGAAATATTAAGACAACAGGATTTTGCGACTAAAGCAATACTGGAAGCCGAAGAAAAAGAAAGACAACGCATCGCCAAAGACCTGCATGATGGTGTGGGGCAAATGATGAGTGCCGCCAAACTGAATTTATCTGCTATAGAAAATGAGATTCCTTTTAAAGATGATATGCAGAAAGAAGCCATGCTGCGCATCATTAAACTGGTGGACGACAGTTGCAAAGAAGTAAGGGCGGTATCGCATAACATGATGCCAAACGCTTTACTAAAAGCAGGGCTTGCCAGTGCCATCCGTGAATTTATTAATCAAATAGACCAAAAGATCATAAAAGTAAACCTGCACAGCGAAGGATTAAGTGAACGGTTAGACAGTAACACTGAAACGGTGTTGTACAGGGTGATACAGGAATGTGTGAACAATGTAATCAAGCATGCAGGTGCCGCACAATTGGATATTTCTTTGATAAAAGATGAAGATGGGATCAGTGCCACTGTGGAAGACAATGGAAAAGGTTTTGACACATCAGATTCGCTCAAAAAAAATGGATTGGGTTTAAAAAATATACAGGCCAGGGTGGAATATTTAAAAGGAACTGTGGATTTTGATTCTTCACCCGGTAAAGGAACGTTAGTGGCTATTCACGTTCCATTACATAATGCCTGATATTTTCAAAGTGCATCATTTTTCTCAGCCTTCTCATATATATTTACACAAACATCGTTATCGTTTGTGTCAGCACAAACGGATAGCAAAAATGAAAAAGACAAAGTACAATATTGCCATTGTTGATGACCACCAGATAGTAATTGATGGGTTGAAGTCGCTTTTGCATAATCATCCCAATTTTAAAGTGGTGATTGAGTGTAACAATCCAGAAGAGATGCTGGGGTTGCTAAAAAAAGAAGAAGTAGATATTTTACTCACCGATATCATGATGCCCGGTATGACGGGTAATGTGCTGGCAAAAAAAGTAAGACAGTCTTTTCCCGAAATAAAAATACTTGCTCTCTCGATGAGCGGACAGGGTGATTTGGTAAACGAGATGATTGATGATGCAGACATTGCCGGCTATATGCTAAAGAATACCAATAAGCAGGAATTCCTGAAAGCATTGGAGAAAATTGCTGATGGTGGCATTTACTTCAGCGAAGAAGTGATACAGGAAATGACATTGGCCAGCACCCGTAAAAAAGAAACAGAAGAAGCACATTTAACATCAAGGGAAATTGAAATAGTAAGACTCATCGAAAAAGAATACAGCAACAGGCAAATAGCCGAATCGCTATTTCTGAGTGAAAGAACAGTGGAAACCCATCGCAAGAATATCTTCCGCAAAACAAAAACCAATTCAGTAATTGGGTTGGTGAAATATGCATATGAACACCGGCTTATTTGAGTTTATGGTTTATGTTTTTTAGTTTTTAGTTAAGATATCATCCCCAATAAAGGAATCATCCACAAACCATAAACTACAAACCATAAACATTCCCTACCTTTAGTCTACAAACTTAGTTATGTTATCAAAGAAAACGCAATATGCTTTCCAGGCCTTAATATATATGGCACAGAAAAGTCCAAACGAACCTACTCTTATCGCTGAAATTTCTAAGAAGAAAAAGATCCCATTAAAATTTTTAGAGAACATTTTACTGGAATTGAAAAATGCCGGGCTGCTCGATAGTAAAAAAGGAAAAGGTGGCGGTTATTTTTTTAAACTTCCGCCCAATAAAATTCCATTAGCCAAAGTTATGCGTTTATTAGACGGGCCAATTGCATTGATGCCCTGTGTGAGTTTATATTTTTACGAACGATGCAAGAACTGTGATGAAAAACATTGTGGCATCAACGAAGTAATGATCCAGGTAAGAGATGCAACTCTTAACATTGTAGAAAAGAAAACAGTGGCCGACATGGCGCATACCAAATAATGAGAACCATTTCCATTACGGTTAAAGGAAGAGTGCAGGGTGTTAACTTCCGCTATTTCACTAAAACAAAAGCTGATACAATTGGTGTAACGGGTACTGTAAAAAACTTACCCAATGGTGATGTATTTATTATCGCCACCGGTGAAGATTACCAGTTAAATGATTTGTTTGAGTATTGTAAAGACGGCCCTTCAAGAGCTGAAGTGACTGGTATTATTAAAGAAGATATTGAGTTGAAGATTTTTACTTGGTTTGAGATTGTAAGGTAAAACATCGATGAAGTTGCAACTTATGACCTTCTTAAGTCTATTTTTTTTTAGCTAAGAGATTAAAGGAGCGAAAGAGATGAAAAAAGTTTACCTCTTTTTCCTCCTTTTCTCATTTAAATTCTTAGCAATGGATTTTTTCAGTTGTATTAATAATTATCAGATAATCTACTGCTTGCTAAAATCATAATTCCAGTATTTTAAACCAATTTATTTCAAATTATCCAGCATATCCTTTGTCATTCTTGCCAAATCAAATTCTTCTTTCCATCCCCAGTCTCTTCTTGCCACACTATCATCAATACTTTGCGGCCAGCTATTGGCAATGGCCTGCCGGTAATCTGGTTTATAGTTGATGGAAAAATCAGGAATATGTTTTTTTATTTCAGCCGCAATTTCTTTTGGCGAAAAACTCATGCCGGATATATTATAAGAATGGCGGGTAGAAATTTTTTCTGCAGGTGCTTCCATCAATTCAATGGTGGCACGGATAGCGTCAGGCATATACATCATGGGCAGATAAGTATCTTCATTCAAAAAACATTCATATTTCTTTTCTTCTAATGCTTCATGAAATATTTCCACAGCATAATCAGTAGTACCACCACCGGGAGCAGATTTATAACTTATCAAACCGGGATAACGGATACTTCTAACATCCACCCCAAAACGCTGATAATAATAATTGCACCAAAACTCACCGGCATATTTACTGATGCCGTAAACAGTGATAGGTTCAATAATAGTTTGCTGCGGACAATTTTGTTTGGGTGAAGTTGGCCCGAATACAGCAATAGAACTGGGCCAGTAAACTTTGTGAATTTTTTCTTCCCTTGCAATATCCAATACATTCAGTAGTCCGGCCATATTCAAATTCCACGCAAGGTTGGGATTCTTTTCTCCTGTGGCAGAAAGAATAGCAGCCAGCAAATAAATCTGTGTAAAGTTTTGACGGATGACCTGTACATGCAGCATTTCTTTATTCATCACATCTAAACTCACATAAGGCCCTGTTCCTTCTAACAAAGGATTTTGTTCCCGTAAATCGGATGCCACTACATTGGCATTACCATACATTTTTCTTAAAGCTAAAGTAAGCTCCACTCCTATTTGTCCCGAAGCTCCGATGACTAAAATTTTTTCTTTGATCATGGCAAGCGATTAAGAACACGCAAGATAACAAGTTTATGGTTTTTTGTTTTTAGTTTCTGGTTACATGTACTTTTTCCTTTAACTATAACTGAATGAAATGCTCTCAATACTCAACCACAAACCATAAACCACAAACTATAAACTATCTTATCTTTGCGCCATGGAAAAATTTTTGAAAGACCTGTTTGCCGGTCAGTCATATGATTCAACTAATTTCTTTTTAATAGCAGGCCCCTGTGTGGTGGAAAGTGAAGAACTGATAATGGAAGTGGCTGATAAAGTTTCCGGCATTTGTAAAAATCTGGGCATTCCTTATATATTCAAAGCATCTTACCGTAAAGCTAACCGTACCAGTGCTAATTCTTTTACCGGTATTGGTGATGAAAATGCATTGGCTCTAGTAAAAAAAGTGGGTGAAAAATATAAACTGCCTACCACCTCTGATATTCATGCACATGAAGAAGCCGCTGTTGCAGCAAAATATATTGATGTATTGCAGATACCTGCTTTCTTATGTCGCCAAACAGATTTATTAATTGCTGCTGCTGAAACAGGCAAAGTGGTGAATGTAAAGAAAGGTCAATTCCTCAGTGGACCATCCATGAAATTTGCTGCTGAAAAAATCCGCAATGCTGGCAACGATAAAGTTATACTCACGGAAAGAGGAACAACGTTCGGTTACCAGGATTTAGTAGTTGATTACCGCAATATTCCCTGGATGAAAGAACATGGTACACCGGTGGTAATGGATGTAACACATTCTTTGCAGCAACCCAATCAAACTACTGGCATCACCGGCGGCAACCCTCAATTGATAGGGACAATAGCCAAAGCTGCTATTGCAACAGGGGCTGATGGATTGTTTATTGAAACACATCCTAATCCTGCTGTTGCCAAAAGCGATGGGGCAAATATGCTTCGCCTGGATTTATTAGAAGGTTTATTACAGCAATTAGTGAAGTTGAGAAAAGCAGTAGTATAAATTTTCGCCATTTTTATTTAATTCGTTTCAATGCTTCTCTTTCACTGAGAGGTGCTAATTTATTCTGTTTAACAAAGTCACTTACCCATTCAGCATCAACGTAGGAATATTCTCTCAATGCCCAGCCGATGGCTTTTTGCACAAAAAATTCTTTTGATTTTTTATGAGCAAGAATATATTTAGAAAGCAATGCTGTGTCAGTATCTTTTTTGTATTTCTTTTGAAACATAATGCTGCTTCGCTGTAACCAGAAATTATCACTGCTGTTCCATTTACCTGTTATCCTTTTTGTTTCAGAAGAGAACAATTTAAAATAAGGCCCGGTTAATTCAGTAGCTGCATGGTCAACTGTTTCCCACCAGCTTTTATTTACAATAATAAATTCAATAAGTGAAATAACTTCTTTCGTCCATTCCTTCTTGTATAAAGCCAGCAGTTCAATGGCTGCATATTGCAATTCCCGCTGTGGCAAACTCCATAATTCCTCCACAATAAGCGGTACATCAGTAAAAGATGGTAAATTTTTATTGGTGTAAGTTTTAAACAGGTTGCGCCAGTCAGTTGCCTTTAATCCAAAAAATTCAAATTGATTTCGCATGTAAGCTGCAGCGCCTTCAGCCTGTTCTTTATTACCATGCTTTTTATAAAGCGTAATTAATCCCTTAGTATATGGATGCATAAAATAAAGATAGCGTCATTCTTCTTCATTTTCTTTTCTTCGCTGGTACATTACATCCAGCAAACCATTTTCAAAACGGTCGTCCATTATTTGCCAGAACATAATGCCACCTAATTTTTTTTGTTTGATATACTGCATTTTTTCACTAACGGAAATACTGTCATCATAGGTTACAAACAGTTTCCTATTACTGTTAAATGCATAAGGAGCCTTTGAAACCGGGTCAAAATATTTGATAAAACCTTTGGCAGTATCCAATGAATCATAAATATTTTTATAGGAAACTCCCCGCTGAAATATTGCCGGCCGGTACAAACCATTATTCAATGTATCCGACACTTCAAAAAACCGGGCATAGATAGCTGCACCAATAATAATTTTGTTTGACGGCACTCCTGCCGCAATCATTTTATCTACAGCATTAGCAGTTGATTCTTTTTGCACAGCATTTGAATACAATGGAGTATGATGACCAGTTTGTGTACTGTAACCATTCACTAAATCATAACTCATCAGGTTAACTTTATCAGCCTTCTGCATTACTTTTTTCCATTCAAAACTGGAGTCTATACAATTGGATAATCCTCCTGCTGCAAAGCTTATCTCTTTTTTTTTGCCTAATTTTCTGCGCAGCATTTTAATTAATGCGGTGAAATTTTCTTTATCATCCAATGAATAAGGGTGACCGGGATAACCAGCCACAGCAGGATATTCCCAATCAAGATCAATTCCATCTGCATTGAAATAATCTAATAATTCCCTGGTGGACTTAGCAAATTCTTTACGCCCCGTTTTAGTAGAAAATACAGGAGAGCAATCCCTGCATCCACCCCAACCACCTAACGACAAAATAATTTTCAATCCCGGGTTATTGATTTTATACCCAGCCATTTTTTGAATCAATAAACTATCCTTATTACTTCCAACATGCAATTGATTATCTTTTAAATGACAAAAACTGAAAATAATATAATCCAGCTTATTTACTGAAAAACTGTCTATAGCTGTAAGGCTTCCGGCATAATAACCGCTTATCACAGGCCTTTTTATTTCCCGCTGGCTAATAACAGTTACAGGAATAAGTATAAATAATATAATTACCCCCCTGGCAATAGTAAGTTTCATTTTATAAAATTAATAACTGGTAACGACCTGCCACGTAATAGAATTACCATTCATTAATCATTTTTTGCTGCTCACCAAAAAATTATTTGTCAAAAAACAGATTCCTTTCTTCCATCAACAAAAATCAACCATTATGCGATTGACTTCAATCATACTCCTCGGTACGGCCGTTTTTGGAGTATTGACCTATCTTTCACAAAATCAGAAAGAAAAAATTTCACTAAACAAGTATGAAGTATTTGCAGACAGTGCAAAGAAAGACACAGTAAAATATGCTGTTTACAAAAATCTTCCATTAAAGCCCACGAGAAAAATCAGTTTTAATACCAATGAAGGAAGCTGGATGAGCTTAGATATTAGTCCTGATGGAAAAACAATCATCTTCGATTTAATGGGCGACTTATATACCATGCCGGCTACTGGTGGCAAAGCAACTGCTATCACCAAAGGATTAGCATATGATGTTCATCCCAGGTATAGTCCTGATGGAAAGAAAATTCTTTTCATTTCTGACAGAGATGGTGCAGATAATGTTTGGTATATAGATACAGAAAAGAAAGACACAGTTCAGTTAACATCTGATCGCAACCAGTACTTTCCTGATGCTTGCTGGACTCCCGATGGAGATTATATCATTTATTGTAAGGGTCGCCGTAATCCTAAACTGTTTATGGTTCATCGCAAAGGTGGTGGTGGATCACAACTGATTGAAGGACCTAATGCTTTAAAAACAATTGACCCTGCTGTGAGTGCGGATGGAAATTTAGTTTATTATTCTGCCCGTTTTGGTGCATGGAATTACAATGCATTGTTGCCCCAGTACCAGGTTGGTGTTTATGATCGTAAAAATGCAAAAACCAGTTTTATTACTTCACGATATGGATCAGGTTTTACACCAGCATTATCAAAAGATGGTAAATGGTTAGTGTACGGAACCAGGTATGAAGATAAAACGGGCCTGGTTTTACGTAACCTGCAAAGCGGGGATGAAAAATGGCTTGCTTATCCTGTGCAAAGAGATGAGCAGGAATCAATCGCTCCATTAGGTGTGTTGCCAGCTATGACATTTACACCTGACAGTAAAGCAATATTGGCTTCTTATGGAGGAAAGATACATCACATACCGGTTGATGGAAGTGCTATCACAGAAATTCCATTTACCGTTGATGTCGATCTTGAATTAGGACCTCAGTTAGCATTTAAATATACTGTTTCAGATACCGCTTACCAGCAATCAACACAAATAAGAGATGGTGTTCCTTCGCCTGATGGAAAGAAATTAGCTTTTACGGTATTAAATCGTTTGTATGTGATGGATTATCCTAATGGTACTCCAAAACGTGTAACCACTAATGAATTTACAGAAGCACAACCAGCCTGGAGTCCTGATGGCAATTCACTGTTGTTTACCACCTGGAATGCTGATGGTGGCAACCTGTATAAACTAAATTTAACTGCTAAGACAAATGCATTACAAAAGCTGACCAAAGAAGCAGGGCTTTACCAGTTTGCTGTTTATAATCCGGCCGGTGATAAAATAGTTTTTTATCGTACCAAAAACAGGGCTTATAAAGAAGCTTATGGACCGGGTTATGATGGCAATGAAGATGATCTTTGCTGGATACCTTCCAATGGTGGTGATGTTACAGTAATTGATAAGGCATTAGGAAGATTCAATCCTCATTTTATAAAATCAGCGCCTGACAGAATTTATCTCACTCATTTTAATGGTGATCTGTTATCCATTAAATGGGATGGTACAGATGAAAAAAGAATATTGCATGTAACCGGTATCACTACCTATGGAACTGTTGCTACAAAGAATGGAAGACCTGATCCGGACCAAATGAAATGTATCATTCCCGAAAATGATGAAGCAGATAAAGAAAGAGAACTTACGCTCCCCTCACCTGCATCAATAATAACTATAGCACCTGATGGCAAAAGAGCTTTAGCACAGGTGAACAACGATATTTATATAATTACTGTTCCCCAAACAGGCAAACTTACCAACGTTTCTGTAGCAGACGCAAGTGGGGCTGATTATCCATCAAGAAAACTGACAGAGATAGGAGGAGAATTTCCCTTCTGGCAAAATGATGGTAAAACAGTACACTGGAGTTTGGGCAGTGCACACTTCTCATATGATGTTGACCGTGCACAATTCTTTGAATACAGCGTAGCCGATGCTAAAAAAGCAGAAACAAAACGTATTGAAGATTCCACTGCAAGAGTTAATGCCGATTCTGTTTTAAAGAAAACTGCTGATTCATTAAAGAAAGTGCAGGATTCTATTAAAGCAAAAGATACTACTGCCAAAAAAGATGAAAAGAAAGAAGAACCTAAGTATAAAGCTGAAGAAAAAGATGTAAAAGTATTCTTCAAAAAAGATATTCCACAAGGTAGTGTATTACTAAAAGGCGCCAGGATTGTAACAATGAAAGGGGAAGAAGTAATTGAGAATGGAGATGTATGGGTGGAAAATAACCGCATAAAAGCAGTTGGTAAAAGCGGAACGTTATCCCCACCTGCCGGAATAAAGACAATGGATGTTACAGGCAAAACAATTATACCGGGCTTTGTTGATCCGCATTCGCATATGTGGCCTAACTGGGGAGTACATAAAAACCAGTTATGGATTTATGCTACTAACCTTGCGTATGGTGTTACTACCACCAGAGATCCACAGACTGGTACTACGGATGTACTGACTTATGGTGATATGGTAGATGCAGGTATGATGATAGGGCCAAGGGTTTACTCTACGGGACCAGGTGTTGGATACTGGTTTTATAACATCAAGGATTCTGCTCAGGCTGAAAGTATTTTACAGCAGTATAGCAAATACTTTCACACCAAATACATCAAAATGTATTTAACCGGTAATCGTAAACAACGTGAGTGGATCATTAAAGCTGCCAGCAATCAGCAGATAATGCCAACAACAGAAGGTGGTTTGGATTTCAAACTGAACATGACTAACTTATTAGATGGTTATCCTGGTCATGAACATGCCTTACCAATTTATCCATTGTATAAAGATGTATTTACTTCTATCGCAAAGGCCGGTATGATTGTAACACCAACGTTACTGGTATCTTATGGTGGACCATTTGCAGAAAATTATTTCTGGGAAACAGAAGATCCATATCATGATCCAAAGGTTCAGCACTTCTTTGCATATGAAGAATTAGCTGCTAAAACCCGTCGCCCTGGTCTTTGGTTTATGCCTGAAGAACATGTGTTCCCCAAGCATGCTAAGAACATGAAGAACTTAGTAGAAGCTGGTGGATTGGTTGGTATTGGTAGTCACGGTGAATTCCAGGGCTTAGGTTATCATTGGGAATTATGGGCTATGCAAAGTGGTGGTATGAGTAATATGAATGCTTTAAGAGTAGCTACTATTCTCGGAGCAGAAGGCTTAGGATTGGATAAAGATTTAGGGAGTATTGAAGTGGGCAAATTAGCCGATATGATCATCCTTGATAAAAATCCATTGGAAAATATACGTAATAGCAACACTATTAAATGGGTAATGAAGAATGGAAGATTATACGATGGAAATACCTGTGATGAAATTTATCCGGCACAAAGAAAACTTATTACGAGTGAATGGGAATACGATAAACCAAAAACAAATACAGATATTAAAGAATAAAAATGATGAAAAGTCCCGCCTCGTTTAAAACGAGGCGGGGCTTTTTTTATTGCAGTTGTCTTTTATAAAGTTGAACAGTATTCTCCAACCCAAAATAAATAGCATCACATATCAATGCATGACCAATACTTACTTCATCCAGCCAGGGAATATTTTGTTTGAAGAATTTTAAGTTATGCATATCCAGATCGTGACCGGCATTTAATCCTAATCCTAATTCTTTTGCTTTTTCAGCCGCAGCAGCATACGGTTGAATAGCTTGTTGCATGTTGCCCATTGCATATTGTTTTGCATAACCTTCCGTATATAATTCAATACGATCAGTTCCTGTGGCTGCAGCACCTTCCACCATTTCAACAACCGGGTCAACAAAAATAGAAACACGGATACCTGCTTTTTTAAATACACTGATCATTTCAATTAAATAATCTTTGTGCTTAATCGTATCCCATCCATGATCACTGGTTAATTGTCCTTCCGCATCGGGAACTAATGTTACCTGGTGAGGTTTTGTTTCGAGTACGAGATCAACAAATTTTTGTTCCGTACAATTACCTTCAATATTAAATTCTGTAGTGATAATCTTTTTAATAGCTCTTACATCACTGTAACGGATATGCCGTTCATCCGGTCTGGGATGTACAGTAACACCATCGGCGCCGAATAATTGTACATCCACAGCCGTTTTTACTACATCAGGATTATTACCACCTCTTGAATTGCGTAAGGTGGCAATCTTATTAATATTTACAGAAAGTTTAGTCATGTTTCAAAATTACAATTAAATAAATCCGCGGCAGTTCTTAGCTCCGCATTTACACGGTAAGGTTCCTTCATGATGTGTTTCACCATAATCACAGGTAAGCTCCTCACCTTTTTTAATATTACGCAATGCATAATACTCCACTTTTTGATAAGCACGGCGCATATAAACATTCGGATCACAGGAATGATTGATAAAACGCAACTCATTACTGTTCACACTGGCGTCTAAGGCAATATCATCATTATCAAATTCCACCATAAACAATACATTACCCGGCTGTTGCTTCACCCGCTTTTGTGCTTCTTTATAGCTGATGATTTCACCGGTCATATTACCAATCTTCTTCTTTGCTGTTATCGCTTTTAATGAATAAGCCCCCGTGCCGGTTATCCTGCTTTTTTTAAGTTCTATCGGAAAATTTAAATTCATTTATGATATCAATATTTTTGGTTAAAGATTATTTCACTTTCTCATTTCTTATTAATTATTTCTGATTGCACATTTACAATTCCGTCCAGGTATGATCAGCCAGCAACTTTACTGCTGCAACAAATCTTTTAAATGGACCTGAACCGCCCCATTCTTTGGGAGCTACTAAAGATAGCATATGATCACCATCCTGCTTTTCATATAAATAATAAGTCTGACCAATATTGGGTTTAAAAGAAAGCCTTGCATTATAAATCATCATTGATAACTCTTTCCGCTTTTGTATTTCCTGTGCCTGCAATGCTAACAATTCAATTTGTTTACGTATTTGCTCTAACTGCATATTGGTTTGTTCTTCCATTGCAGTTAAAGCTTTGTGTTTTATAACTCCTTCTTCGGTATGCCTGATAACTGCTCCGGAGACTGAAGCAGAATATGGTAGTACACTTAGTTGTTTATGATAAACTTCTGTATTGGTATATGGCGTATTGTCTTGTTTAAATCCTTGTTGTGAAATTTTTAAATACCCATTCGGCATTATCTCATGCACTACATGCAACACTACTTGTCCATTGCGGTAAAAATGAATTTCAAAATTTATTCCATCAGGAAAGTTTACCTGTACTGAATCTGCCAGTGCTTTATCAGGGAAAGTATTGATACTTCCATCAGCTATCACTTTATATTGAGCAGCGAAAGCCTGGTTTTCCAAGGAGACCCAATTGTGATGAATCAACAGCTCCTTATTTTCTTTATCGCTATCAATTTTATAAATAGCGCTTTTTGGCCGTTCTCCATATTCATACGTTCCCTTTTCAGGAAACAATTGCCAGCTTGCTAAAAAATTATATGCCTGGATCATTCTGGTTGTTTGTTGCTGGTTTCTGGTTGTTCAGTAACAAAACGGGTGCAAAGATTTTATTTTTAGATGATATAACAATGTTTTTAGCATGATAATTACCATCAAAGTATTTTCCATCTATTACATAAAAGAAGAGGATCAACTTTCGTTGATCCTCTTTTGAAAATTAATTATGCTAATAACCTTATTTCTGTTCGTTCGATACTACTGTAGTTCTTACAGGTTCAGTTATTTCTGTTTTTACTGAAGCAAACGATACGAGGTCCTTTTGATATTTACTCCATTCAGCTTTTGTAGCAGTAGCTTCACTTCCTTCACCTTCAAAGAAATAGTGAATGCTGATAAAACGCTTCACATGATTACGGGTTTCTTTTGGAAGAAATGATTGTAATCTCCAGAAATCCCTGCTGCCTGATTGTTTAATAGCTTTGTAAACATAGCCAGGGCCAGAATTGTAAGCAGCAACAACAAGCAGCCAATCACCTAAATCATCATACAATGATCTTAAATATTTAGCAGCAGCTACCGTGCTTTTATATTGATGTGTACGTTCATCAACCTTACCTTTTACTTTTAAACCGTATAATACAGCAGTAGAAGGCATAAACTGCCAGTATCCTTTTGCTCCAACTGCAGAAGTTGCCTTATTGTTCATCTTAGATTCAACAACAGCCAGGTATTTTAACTCTACAGGAATATCATATTTGATAAAGATGGATTCAATGGTTTTAAATCCGGGTTTACTTTGTTGCTTAATCTTTTCCAGTCCTTTTCCATTTTCTTTGATGTAGGACTTAACATAAGAATTAGCAAACTTATTCAGCTGAATTTTGGGAGACGGAGCAGGTGTGGCAGGTGCTGCTTCCGCCTTCATACTATCATTACAAGTAATGATACAGGAATCCGTAACCGAAATTTGTTTTGCACTACTTCCGGAATAAACGGCGATTAATAAAATAGTTAAAAAGCGTTTCATTGTTAGATTGTTCAACATCGTTTTAGTTTTTTAGATAAAACAATGCCGACCCTTGAATTTGGATTTAACAATAACCAGCTTTCGATAGAATAGAGGAAGGATTTTTACCGCAGCATAATTTCCGGGGGACGGACAATTGGGTTTTTCAAGTTTCCGGGTTAAACTGCGCCTTAGTAGTTTTCGATACGAGTGTAAAAGTATTACCCATAATTATGCCAGCCTAATGGGTTAACACAGGTAATTTTACGAGTGGCAAGTATGCAAGTGATTATCAGTATCGTAGCGGAAATAAAAATTTTACTGAAAAATAGGCAGACATTTTATTTGTTTATGTCACAGAGATGTACTCCAATTCATTAATAAGCAGCTTTCTCCTACTGTTCAGTTAGTTATGCACCACAATTAATCATTGACTGTTATTATCAGCTTTCAATCGTCTTCTTTTAATTATTGCAGAGAATATGAAATGAAGACGAAGCATTATTGAAGTAATTCAGAAACAATACACCATAAACCAAAAACTTTCCTTATCTTTGTGCCGTTAATTTGAGTATTACAGCTCTTGGTCAGTAATCAGGTTTTCTGCTACGCATAATCTGCTAAATAGTTAGTCTCATTTACGCCTCGCCGTTTTATTCAGTTTTTATCATTATTAATCATTTTAAATGAACATCTACGTTTCAAACTTAAGTTACTCTGTGCAGGATGAGGACTTAAGAGAATTCTTCGCTGAGTATGGCGAAGTAACATCTGCAAAAGTTATCACAGACAAATTCACACAAAAAAGCCGTGGCTTTGGATTTGTGGAAATGAGTGATGATGCAGCTGCTCAAAAAGCAATTGCTGAATTAAACGGCGCTACTGTTGACGGTCGTGCTATCCGTGTTAACGTTGCTAAACCTAAAGAAGAAGGTGCTGGCGGCGGCGGTGGCGGCAAACGTTCTTTCGGTGGTGGCGGTGGAGATCGCAGAAACAATAACCGTTGGTAATTGTTTCAAAATAACTGATCAGGGGAAGCGATGCTTCCCTTTTTTATTTCTCTTACATCATAACCAAACAATTGTTTGCTCTTTGGCTGCGCAGCAATACTGAAGTATTTTTACAGCATGCAAAAACCGGTATTGATTATTAAGTTAGGTTCGGCGGTTATTTCCAGTAATGATGGCGCTATCAATGTTGCTCTCATCAAAAAATTGGTGGAAGAAGTAGTAACACTGTCCCGTGAATATAATATTGTAATGGTATCCAGTGGTGCAGTGGGGAGCGGTAAGGCTTTTATCAAAAATTATAAAGGCACATTAATTGAAAGAAAAGCGGCGGCAGCTGTTGGCAATCCAATTTTAATCAGGCTTTACGATAAATATTTTTCCAGACATGGGATTAATGTAGCCCAGGCATTGTGTGAACGGCATCATTTTTCTAATCGACTGCAGTTTGTTCAGTTAAAAGAAACTTTTGCTGAATTCTGGAAGCATGATATTATACCGGTAGTAAATGAAAACGACCTGGTAAGCAATGTGGAGCTGAAGTTTAGTGATAATGATGAATTAGCCACTTTAATTGCCGTTGGGTTTGATGCAGAAACGCTGATCATCTGCACTTCAGTTGGTGGATTTATGGATGACAAAAAACAAATCATTCCATTAGTTGAAAATATCAATGGAGTTATTATGGGTTTTGTGAGTACAGATAAAAGCAGTTTGGGATTAGGTGGCATGTTATCCAAACTCACTTTTACAAGATTAGCTACTTCATTAGGCATAAAAGTAATAATGTGCGGATTGAAAGGAGATAATCCATTTGCAGCAGCGATAGCTGGTAAATCAGGCACTACTTTCACTGCTAAAAAATCTAATTTAAAAGCCAGACAAAAATGGTTAGCCAGCGGATCCATCACCATTGGCAGTATTGAAGTAGATAAAGGTGCTGCCAAAGCATTGCTCAATCGTAAGAGTTTATTAACGGTAGGTATCAAAAATGTAAACGGCTCCTTTGGTATTAGCGAAGTAGTGCAGTTAGTGAACGACGATGGAGCAATTATGGGTGTAGCTAAAACAAAAATTTCAGCAGCAGATATCAATAAAAGTTTAAATCAGAAAAATATTATCGCAGCACATGCAGATGATATTGTAATATTTTAATCATGAACAAGGTTCAGGTAATCATAGCAAAAACATATAAAGCATCGGGAACATTAAGAACAGTCTCTGCCACACAAATAAAGAATGTGCTGAATGGCATTGCCGCTGCCATTGAAAATAATAGTGTTGCTATCATTAGAGCCAATAAAAAAGACCTTGCTAATTACGATGCCAACAATCCCAGGATTGATCGTTTACTATTAAATGAGCAACGATTAAAAGCAATCGCCAGCAGCATTCGTAAAGTAAACAAGCTTCCCGATCCAACAGGAAAAGTTTTAGAGAAGAAAACATTATACAATGGATTGCAATTAGAAAAACAAACTGTTCCGTTGGGGGTAATAGGTGCAATTTATGAATCAAGACCCAATGTAACATTTGATATTGCCGCATTATGCATCCGCAGTCGTAATGCTGCTGTGCTTAAGGGAAGCAAGGAAGCTGAACATACTAACAAAGTTTCTATTAAGCTCATTAAAGAAGTATTAAAGCAAAACAAGATTCATCCTGATGTGGTGAACCTGTTACCTTCCGAAAGAGAATCTGTAAATGATCTGTTCACCGCTACTAAATATGTAGATGTAATTATTCCAAGAGGTTCTGATTCGTTAATAAAATATGTTAGAGAGAATAGCCGTGTACCGGTAATTGAAACAGGCGCAGGTGTGGTGCATGTTTATATTGAGAAAGATGCCAACATCAATAAAGCAGTAGATATTGTAGTGAATGCAAAAGTTACCCGTCCTTCTGTTTGTAATGCAATGGACACGGTGATTATTGATGAAGCTATTGCTCCAAAATTTTTAAACCAACTTCAACCGGCATTCAACAAATACCCGGTAGAACTATTTGCTGATAAAAAAGCTTATGCGTTACTGAAAGGTTATCCGCATTTACATAAAGCAACCGCAGCAGATTTTGGCCGTGAGTTCGTTAGTTTAAAATGCGCTGTAAAACTGGTAAAGAATATTGATGAAGCGCTGGAACATATTCAGCAATATTCCACCAAACATTCTGAATCCATCGTTTCTGAAAACAAAAAACAATGTCAGCGTTTTTTGCAAGAAGTAGATGCAGCAGTTGTTTACAGCAATGCATCTACCCGGTTTACTGATGGCGAAGAATTTGGTTTGGGTGCAGAGATTGGTATCTCCACGCAAAAATTACATGCCCGTGGCCCATTTGCATTGGAAAAATTGGTTTCCGAAAAATGGATCATTAAAGGAACAGGGCAAACAAGATGATTCCATCCAACTTAAAATAAAGTGCAGGTAGATTAATTATTTTTACTACCTGCACCTGCTGAACCAACTGTAAAAAAATTAATGATGTGCCAGTTCAGGCATCTTTGCGGCAAGAATATCTAATTTTTCTATTACCGGTTCTTTTGAAAATAATTCATTTGTCTTTGCTTTCAGTGCTTTTGCCAATTCACCTTTTAAGTGCGTCTCCCTTTCATTATTATCCGGGAAAGTATCAAATATCCCGAATGTGGATGGTCCCATACGCACCGCATACCACGATGTAGTGGATGGTTCATTCTCCGCAATGCGCAAACCATTACGCAGGAAATTTTCAACTTCGGCTTCTTTACCTTTTTTGGCTTCTAACCGAACATACAATGCTACATTTGACATAACTGCCTCCTTTTTTGTTAAGAAATAAAATCAAACCTCAACAACAACTATTCCATCACGCCAAATAAACAGGCTTAGTTATGAACACAAACTGAGCATTCAATGATTTCCTTTATAACAGCGTAAGTGATTAGGGAAAGAGTGAAAAAAGAATTATCTACTTATTGCAATACATCATAATCCAACACCCGTCTTAAATATTGTTTATCCTGTATTACCCAGGTTACTTCATAACTACCTTTATCATCTTTACAAAAAATATAAATGTATATTTTTCTTCTGTCTGCTGAAAGAAAAACTCCGCTTTGTGTACGTTCAACACCCTGTTTATCTGTATAAGCAAATTTCATATTGAAAAGATCATTGTACGCCGAAGGGGGAATAGCAATTGTATCTTTATTAATCATCACCAATACTTCTTTTACATAAGTTACGGGCATTACTCCATAGCTTCCATAAAAAGGCCGGTTATTGATCTTTACCACATGCCCGCTTGATTTCATGATCTTACGTTTGGTACTGTCAAAGAAATCAGTGGTTACTTTTACTTTAATAGTATTACTGGTAACCAGCATATAGGGAATATTTGTTCCTTCATACTGAATAGAGAGCTGATCGTAAGCAGTAACAGGTAGTTTTGGTAATTTTTCCTGGTGTATATTTTCTTCCACACCTTTTAAACTGAATGTTACTATATCGGCCCTTACATCCTTCTCACCTACTTTCAATAAGCTTTCATTTTTTCTGCGGAAGTCAGGAAAATAATCCTGGGCTGCAAGGTTAAAACTGATGAGCAAGGAAAATATGCCAACAAAGAATTTCATTCACTAAAATTTAGGTTATAAAATTAGCCGTTTATACGTTAAGGTTTTGAAAATTGATAGCAATTTATAACGACATTTGCCCTCATTCAAACATTTTGTCTTGGAAAAATATTCTGTAAGCCTCAATAAATTTATTGCCGACTCCGGTTATTGTTCCCGCCGGGAAGCCGATCGTTTGATTGAACAAGGCAGGGTATTTCTTAACAATGAACTGGCCCAGCCTGGTAACCGCTATACTGAAGGTGATACAGTTGAAGTTGATGGCAGCTATATCACCGCTCCAAAGAAAGAAAAATTTGTTTACCTCGCTTTTAATAAACCTGTTGGAATTACTTCTACTACTGATGAGAATATAAAAGGAAATATCATCACCTTCATTAATTATCCCAAGAGAATATTTCCAATCGGAAGGTTAGATAAAGATTCTGAAGGATTAATCTTTCTTACTAACGATGGAGATATCGTCAACAAAATACTCCGTGCAGGCAATGAACATGAAAAAGAATACATCGTAAGAGTAAACAAACCTTTTGATGATCTGTTCCTTCAAAAAATGAGTACTGGTGTTCCTATGCTGGGTACTGTCACAAAACCCTGCAAGGTATTTCGCATAGGTAAACAGGTTTTTAAAATAACACTTACAGAAGGACTGAACCGTCAGATACGTCGTATGTGTGAACACTTTGAATACGAAGTGGAAAGTTTAAAACGGGTTAGAATAATGAATATAAAGTTAGATGTTATCCCTGTTGGTAAATGGCGTTATTTGAGTGATGCAGAGATGAAAGAGATCAACTCACTTGTAAGTCATTCTTCCAAAACACAAGAAGTTTCAGAGAAGAAAAATGTTTCAAATAATAACACAGCAAAGGGTAAACATAAATTCAGAAAACATTAATTATTTTTAACGGAGCTATTTATAAATCTTTCAAGATTTTTTCTTGCAGTATTCTTAATTTTATTTTGAATCATTGGAGTCCAGCCCAGCAATAATCCCGGAGTACCCAATGCCTGCCTGCTCCATTTCCACAAATCAAAATTATCGGTGTGCTCAGTGATCTTTCCGTTTTGTATGCGGATATGAGCAGTAATATTGTTTATCACCTTTCTGCCGGTTTTTGAAAAATTATAAGTAGCTATCCAGTTACAGGTATTATACTCCTCATCCAAAGCTTTGATATTGGAAAAACTGAGGGAGAAAGCTTTTGCCTGCTTACATAACATCTCCCACATAGCTCTTACTTCATTTCCATTTAGCGTTCCAAATGCGGGATCGCTGAATACTGCCTCTTCAGCGTAGCAATCCTGCATGGTTTTATAATCTAATTGCTGAAAGGCAGTATAAAACCTTTCAATGAGGCGTTCATTTTCTGTCATACAGTAAATTTAGTGCTTAAACCCGGTTCAGGATTGCAACAGAGAAGCTATGAAAATAAATCTGCCCGGTTTAAAACCAGCTTTGTTCTTCCTTCGTACATTTATTTGCAGACAAACGGCAATTTAACCTGGAGCAGACTATGCCCATACAAGCATCTTTGGTTTTCCGCCTTCAGCAAAAGGATGAACAAGCCTTTGCGATGGTGTATAAAAACTATGGACAGGCCCTGTTAAATGTAATTAAGAAAGTAGTGAACGATGACGGGGAAACTGCGAGAGATGTATTTCAGGAAGCCATGCTGAAAATATGGAACAACATCCATACTTATGACGCCGGTAAAGGAACGTTGTTTACCTGGATGCTGAATGTATGCCGTAATATGGCGATTGATAAAACCAGGAGTAAGGATTTTAAAAATCAAAGTCGTAACCAGTCATTTGACCTGGTTAGTTTTGTGCAGGAAAGTCAAAATATTTCACCCAATCCTGAAACAATTGGTGTAAATAAAATGCTGCAGGTATTAAATGAAGATCAGCGGCAGGTGGTGAATACAGTGTATATGTTGGGTTACAGTCACAGTGAGGCAGCAGAAAAATTAAATTTACCGGTGGGAACAGTAAAAACAAGATTACGTTCGGCCATTATGGAATTAAAAAAACAATTTAGCGAACAATAAATGAATCCGTCAGACATCATATCATCCGGGAAATTAGAATTATACGTAGCTGGCTCATTACCTGAAACGGAAATGAGAGAGATAGCTGCTTATGCTTCACAATACCCGGAAGTAGCCAGAGAGATCGAACAGATTGAACAGGCAATGGTGGCTTATTATGCTGCTGGTGGTGAAGTATTGAGTAATGCAGAAGCTGATAAAAATTTGCAGGAAATTTTTGCAAAGAGTAAATCAGCTTCAACTCCTGTTGTTCCAATAACAACTCAAACTAAATCTATAGTTGTATCCATGAGCCGGGTAGCTGTTGCAGCGATGATTGGTGGATTATTCCTCACTACTGCATTAGCTTTATTAATGTGGAGCCAGCAAAACAGTTTAAGAAAAGAAATTGCTGAAATAAAATCAAGCCAGGAACAACTGCTGGCTGAAAATGCAAAATATAAAGAGGCAGATGATGCTTATCAAAAGCAGATGCAGGTGGTGCAGGATATTTTTAGTAAACGGGTAGAAGTAAAAACAGTTGCCTTTAATCCATTCACTAATCAACCAAATACATTAACCAAAGAAGGCAATTTTATTTTATTGTACTGGCACCCGCAAACCAAAAAAGTATTATTGATGAGTGCCAACCTGCCTCAGCTTTCTCCCAATGAACAATACCAGTTATGGGGCATGGTAAATGATGGCAAAACACCTGTTGATGCTGGCGTATTTGAATATAAAGATGGACATCTTGAAGCCAGCTGGCAAAAAGATATCAACAATGCGAAAGCATTTGCGGTAAGCATTGAACCCCGTGGTGGCAGCAAGAGTCCTACTATTGATAAAGTTTGTATGGTGGGAAGTTTATAAAATTCATCATACTATTTCATCTTCGCTAAATCTGGTTTTCATTCTACTGCGTATATCATATTGCTAATGCTAATAAAACATTCATTTGTTGAGTAGCTTTAGCAATTGCCTTTCTGCATATCCTCCTGCCTTGCGGGAGGATTTTTACTTTAATCTTTTCACTTCACATCTTAACAGCTTTTAACAAGTCATTGAGTTTTCTTTTGAATTTTCTGGCATCTCCCTTGAAATATATAATTCAACTAAACAATCAACCGGAATAAACCAATTTCCTTTTTAATTTTTACCGGTTGGGATTAAAAAGAAAAAGTATAAATATGAAAATGATGAAAAAGCTTTTTACACTTTCTTTTGGTATGCTGATGGCAATAATCAGTTTTGCCCGGCAACCGCAGGTTACAGTAAGTGTTTACAATACAAATAACACTGGCGTAGATTATGATGTAGCTATTGATGGTCGCACTTACGAAAGTAACGCTGTAGTTATTCCCGATCTCTACCAGGGATCACACACACTGCAGGTTTATGAAGTAAGACGTTCAGGAATTTTTAATATCAAGAAAAGGACACTGGTATCAACCCAACAATTCCAGTTAAGAAATTCGGATATTCAAATTGATATTGATAATTATGGACGGGCCCGCATTAATGAATATGGATATAATAATAACAATGGCGGATGGAATAATAATGGTGGCTGGAATAACAATGGCAACAACGGTGGCTATGGAAATAACCGTGATTGTGATGATAAACGTTACGACCACAGCAATGGCAACTGGAATAATGGCCGTGGTAACAAGTACGGCCATTACAAAAAACACAAACATGGTAAAGGAAGATGGGATGATGATGACCGCCGCAGAAGAGATGATGACGATGATGACAGATAATAGCCCATTAAAAACTATAAATATCCTTGTGATAAACTGTCCCGTCCCGTTTTAAACGGGACGGGACTTTTCCCTTTATTTTTCCACGCAAAGGCGCAAAGTGAAAACTATAACACAAAGAAAACATTGCGTCTTTATTACTTTGCGCCTTTGCGTGGTTTTTAATTGCTATGCAACTGATAAGCTTTTTAATTACAATAGCACAACATGTTAATATAGAATCTTCTTACTTTTGAAATGCTATGTCGCTGTTTATTTGTTCCATCAATTCGGGGAGTAATGCTAACTGCTATTATGTGGGTAACCATGATGAAGCAGTTTTAATAGATGCAGGATTAAGCTGCCGGGAAACAGAAAAAAGAATGAAGTTACTTGGACTTGCGATGGATAAAGTAAAAGCCATTTTTGTATCACACGAACATACTGACCATATCAATGGCATTAACAGTCTTTGCAAGAAACACAAACTACCCGTTTACATTACACCATCCACTCATAAACAAAGTAGCTTGTATGTAGAAAAGGAATTGATTAATCGTTTTGAACATAATAAACCTGTTACTATTGGGAATTTAACGGTTACTCCTTTTACAAAATATCATGATGCTGCAGACCCTTATAGTTTTTTAGTGAGCAGTAAAACGGTTAATATTGGCGTTATCACCGATATTGGTCACGCCTGCAAGGAGGTAATTAAAGCTTTTAAAAAGTGTGATGCTGTTTTCTTAGAAAGTAATTATTGTGAAGATATGCTGACTAATGGAAACTATCCTTATCATCTGAAGAAAAGGATCAGCAGTGATGAAGGTCATTTATCCAATACACAGGCATTGGAATTATTTCTGAAGCATAAACCAAAACAGCTACAGTTGTTAATACTCTCCCATCTTTCTCAAAACAATAACAAGCCAGAAATTGTTGAATCGTTGTTTACTCCACATGCCGGTAATGTAAAAATTGTAGTGGCATCCCGTTATGCAGCCTCGGAAGTTTTTTATGTAGAAGCAAACGGCAAATTCACTCCCGCCATAAAGAAACGGCCAATAGAACAACTGAAACTATTTTAGTTTCTATTACATTCAACCTACTGCTAAAACCTCACAGGTCTTTAAGTGCGGCTAAAGAAAGAAACAATTTATAAGAGGCTGTCTAAAAAAGATTGGTTGAATTTCTTATTGAACTTAAAGTGGGCTGTGGGAACACAGCCCACAACAGTGTGCAGCCATTCGTGTCCCCACGAATGGCTTGCCTGGCGAATCAAAATTTTATTTTTAGACAGCCTCTAAGACATAAGTGTTCGGAAGATGTTCCAGAGGAACATTTGGTGGGTAAAATAACCAATCAAATTCATAAGCGTTCCATCGGAACGCCTCGTAATTCCGGTGCAAAAACTGTTTATGAATTCTCCCGAAAGAAATCTTCCGAACAGTTGTGCTCTAAGACCTGTGAGGTTTACTTAATATACGTTTAACTTAATTTTAGTTCCTGCATTCCAGCACTATCACTGTATCATCACCAGTTGTTTCAGACGGGATATTAATATCCAGTACATCTTTTTTAAAACTAAGAGCAACTTTTGATTTATCAGCTAACCAATAAGCCGCAGTAATTTTTTTGAAAGGAAATTTTTCCAAATGAATATTTTTCTGCCCTTTGAAAAGATGCAGGTATAATTTGTTATTGTTTTGTGTTACACCTCCCCAATCCTGTGGTTTAACATAACCGGCTGAGGTATTGTAAACACTTTCACCATTTGTCTTTAGCCAATCTCCTACCTGTAATAACCGTTCAGTAAACTCCGGCTGAATTTTTCCATTGGGCATTGGCCCGATGTTCAGCAAAAAATTTGCACCAAGACAGGATGCTCTCACCAAATAATGCGTTAATGTTTCGGTTGATTTGTAAGTTGTATCGGTAATATTAAAGCCCCATGAATTATTAATTGTTTCGCAAGTTTCCAACGGCATTATATCAGAAGGCTTTTGATAACTCAGTCCTGAAGTATTTTGTCCGGGTAAATCTTTTTCAAACATTTGAAAATCTTCTCCGGGAAAAGGTGTGAGGTGATGATTATTACCAACCAAACATTGCGGCTGCAGTTTATGTATCAGCGAATAAATTTCATCGTAATGCCAGTTTACTCTTGAAGTTCGATCAGCCTCACCTTCAGGATTCGTTTGGTCCCAGTGACCATCAAACCATATGCCACCAATCTCACCATAATTCTTCAGCAATTCTGTCAATTGATTTTTCATGAATTGAATATAATCTTCCCACTTGCCCTGCACTTTTCTTCCACTGGTCTTCCCTGTTCTTCCTGTTGTCCATGAATAATCTTCTCTTCTCCAGTCGAGCAAGGAATAATAGAGAAACAATTTTATTCCCTGTTTATGACATTCATCTGCCAGCAACTTTACAATATCTTTTTTATAAGGAGTATTCATGATATTAAAATCAGAATACTTCGTATTCCACATACTAAATCCATCATGATGACGGGTGATAAGCGTAATATATTTCATCCCTGCATTCTTTGCCATGCTCACCCATTCTTCTGCATTAAACTCAATGGGATTAAAGAAATCCATCAACCGAGTATAATTCTTCACCGTAATTTTTCTTTCATTCATCACCCACTCACCTGAGCCGGGAACACTAAATGGCCCCCAGTGAATGAATAAACCATATTTAGCATTGCTAAACCATTTTCTGGCTTCCAGATTTTCAGCAGTAGGTGTGTATGTTTCCTGTGCAACGGCAATGAATGAAACAATAAGTAAGCAATGGAGCAAGAATAGTTTTCTCATAATGACAATTTATGGTATGAAGAAACTAAATATAAACAAAAAATCCTGCTACAATTGTAACAGGATTTGAAACGATATTAACTAAGAAGCTGTTTAAAAATGATAATTTGAATTTCTTGTTGAGCTTAACGTTGGCTGTGGGGACACAGCCAACAACCGGGTGTAGCCATTTGTGTCTTCACAAATGGCTTACATAGTGAATCAAATCTTTCTTTTTAAACAGCTTCTAAAGACTTTTACTTTTTTGAAAACTCAGAACGGATAACATTCAACGCACCACCGGCTTTAAACCATTCAATCTGCTGGTGGTTGTATGAATGATTAACCTGAATGGTTTCGCTGCTGCCATCTTTATGATTCAACACCACCTGCAACTGTTTGCCCGGAGTAAAGGCTTTCAATCCTTCAATATCAATCGTATCATCTTCCTGTATTTTATCATAATCTGCTTTATCGGCAAAAGTCAATGCCAGCATACCTTGCTTCTTAAGATTGGTTTCGTGAATACGGGCAAATGATTTTACTAATACCACACGAACACCTAAGTGACGTGGCTCCATCGCCGCATGTTCTCTTGATGAACCTTCCCCATAGTTTTCATCACCTACCACTATTGAAGCAACACCTGCTGCTTTATAAGCTCTTTGTGTAGCAGGCACAGGTCCGTATTCACCGGTAAGTTGATTTTTTACACTGTCTGTTTTTTCATTAAAGAAATTCACTGCACCAATCAGCATGTTGTTGCTGATGTTATCTAAGTGACCACGGAACTTTAACCACGGACCAGCCATTGAAATATGATCAGTAGTACATTTCCCTTTTGCTTTGATGAGGAGTTTCAATCCATTTAAATCAGTTCCTTCCCATGCAGCAAAGGGATAAAGCAGTTGAAGACGTTTGCTGTCTGATTTAACATCCACTATCACACCACTTCCATCTTCAGCAGGTGCCTGGTAACCGGCATCTTCTACTGCAAAACCTTTTAATGGTAATTCATCACCTGCAGGCGGATCTAATTTTACTTTCTCTCCTTTATCATTTATCAATGTATCAGTAACAGGATTGAAAGTAAGGTCACCGGCAATAGCTAAGGCTGTAACCAATTCAGGAGAAGCAACAAAAGCTAAGGTGTTAGGATTGCCATCGGCCCGTTTAGCAAAGTTGCGGTTGAAGGAGTGAACGATAGTATTGCGTTCCTGTTTTTCAGCACCTACTCTTTCCCACATGCCAATACAGGGGCCGCAGGCATTGGCAAATACAGTAGCGCCAATATCTTCAAACGTATTTAAGAACCCATCTCTTTCAATAGTATAACGCACCTGCTCACTTCCGGGAGTGATGGTGAATTCTGATTTTAATTTCAATCCTTTATCCTTTACCTGCTTCGCCAGACTTACTGCACGGCTAATATCTTCGTAAGAAGAGTTGGTACAGCTGCCAATTAAACCTACTTCCACTTTAGTTGGCCAGTTATTCTTAGCTGCTTCTTCTTTCATTTTAGAAATAGGAGTAGCTAAATCTGGTGTGAAGGGACCATTCAAATGCGGTTCCAGTTCGCTGAGGTTGATTTCAATTACTTTGTCGAAATACTTTTCAGGATTGGCATATACTTCTGCATCACCTGTTAAGTAATTTTTTATTTTATCTGCTGCTTCTGCTACTGCTGCACGGCCGGTTGCTTTGAGGTAACGGCTCATGCTTTCATCATAACCAAATGTTGAAGTAGTAGCTCCAATTTCAGCACCCATATTACAAATGGTTCATTTACCGGTACAACTCATACTGGTAGCGCCTTCGCCAAAATATTCCACAATTGCATTGGTTCCACCTTTTACGGTGAGGATACCAGCTACTTTTAAGATTACATCTTTAGGTGCTGTCCAGCCATTTAGTTTACCGGTGAGTTTTACACCAATCAACTTCGGCATCAGCAGTTCCCAGCTTAACCCTGCCATCACATCACAGGCATCAGCACCGCCTACGCCAATCGCTATCATACCCAAACCACCAGCATTTACCGTGTGGCTATCGGTACCAATCATCATACCGCCAGGAAAAGCATAGTTTTCCAGTACCACCTGATGAATGATACCAGCGCCGGGTTTCCAGAAACCAATGCCATATTTATTAGAAATAGAAGAAAGGAAATTATAAACTTCTTCGTTATCCGTTACTGCTTTCGCTAAGTCAACTTTACTTTCGTTTTTAGCCACAATCAAGTGGTCGCAGTGTACCGTTGACGGAACCGCCACTTTTTTACGGCCGGTAGTATCAAACTGCAACAAAGCCATTTGGGCAGTGGCATCCTGCATGGCTACACGGTCTGGAGCAAAATCCACATAAGCTTTTCCTCTTTCGAAATCTTTAGGCTCCACACCTTTCCACAGGTGGGCATATAAAATTTTCTCTGCCAGTGTTAATGGGCGGCCCAGTGCTTTACGGGCGGCATCTACTTTGGCAGGTATTTCACTGTAAGTCTTTTTAATGAGGTTGAGGTCGAAAACCATGGTATAAATTTGAAGATTTGGAAATTTTAATGATTGTCGTTAAAAAATCAACAATCAACGCTTAAACAGGTTGCGAATTTACTTAAAAACATTATCCACCGGGAAAGTGTTTCATAAAAATCCACTGGTCAAACTTTTTTCCACCTTCATTTGTTACACAAGCCCCGGGTATAAAATCTGGATTTTTTATTATCTAAATACCATAATTTTACAATATGAACCGTTTTAAAAGTTTTGTTGAGTGGCATGCATTTGGGGTTTGCACCTATATTGGTGAGAAGTTGGGAATAGCTTCTTCCACTATCCGTAAATATTTTATCTATATATCCTTTCTAACTATGGGTTCTCCCGTAATTGTTTACCTGTTCGTGGCGTTCTGGATGAATATTAAAAACTATATCCTCAGTGCAAGACGCAATCCGCTCCGTTATCTTTAATTTTTAAAGATAGCATTGGAAATTGCCAAATTGATTTTTTATTTTAGTCAAAAGCTTGTCCTTTGTTCGTATTACAGTACAACCATAATGATTACGAACTTATATTAAATGACATAGCCCGTGAATTAGGCTTAAGACCCAAGAACTGCACATTGCATTTTCCCGAAAACGTGGGTACAGGATATATCCGTTGCGCAAAACTTCCCAATGGTTTACAGGTAAATATTATAAATGCCAGCCTCAACCAGGATTGGTGGATACACCGTATAAAAAGTAACGAAGAGTTTTATACCCTTCGATTTGATGAACTGGAGATACCAGAAAGTCTTACCATGGCGATTGACAGGGAAGAAAAATTAGAGAGCAGAAAAAAAATAGGCAGTGCCTATTTAACCAGTTCTTTGTTCGACTGGTATTATATTGGCGGCAAAGGGTTAAAATTTAAAGGCATTAATATTTTATTCAGTAAAGAATGGATGGCAAAATACCTTGGATTGAACAATACCCAGGATGTTTTTACAACCTATCTTTCAATTAAAGCCGACCGTTTTGAACTGGAACCATTGGATGAAGAATACATCCGTTTGATGAATGAAATTTTTACCGATGATCCCGATAACCCATTTCCTGTACTGTCACTTCAAAACAAACTCCTTATCCTGATTGAAAGATTCTTTACCCGGCTTTTTGAACGGCATAAAGGCCGGCTGTTTTCCGTAAAAATAAATAATGATGAACTGGAACGGTTACAACATGTAGAATCTATCTTAATAAAAAGCTTTAACACACCTCCTCCTTCAATACCACAACTTGCCAAAGTAGCTGCCATGAGTCCTACCAAACTGAAAAAATTATTTAAAGCGGTTTATGGAAATGCTATTTACGAACATTTTCAAAAAAGGCGTATGAAGCATGCAGCCGAATTACTACTAACAAAAAAATATTCTGTAAAAGAAGTTGGCAGTAAACTTGGTTATGCTAACCTTAGTAACTTTACATTGGCCTTTAAAAAAGAATTCCGTCGTTTACCAAGTGAATTCTGATTTTTTTAGCCATTGATCAATTCGTATTTTAAAAAAGTATGTATTAAATTAGTTTAAGAAAATAGTTGGCCTCATATTACTTGATTGTGATAACCTACATTTATAGTCATATTAATTACAAAGAATTTCTGCAGGGGTTTGCCAATGTGGTGGGTGCCCCGATTGAAAACGACTGTTTTGAATTTCCCCAAAAAATTGGCGCAGGATATATCAAATTACTTTCTCTGCCCGAAGGATTACAGGCCGTTGTTTCTGATTACGAGCTAAAAGAAGAAATTATCATATCCCGGATTGGGGCTTCGGCCGAAGTTTACAATCTTCGATTCGAAGAAATATTTGTACCGGGTAACATTACCATTGAAATACAGGATGAAATAATAAAAGAGTCAGACAAAGTACATGCCGGAGCCAAATTGTATAGTACGTTATTCAACACATCATATACACTTAGCCCGGGCACAAGATTAAAAAATATCAGTATCCTGATCACCAGGGAATGGATGAAAAGTCATTTGGGCATTCAATCAGGCGATGAAGTACTCCAGCAATACCTGGCAATAAAGTCAGCCGGATTTAATTTTGAACCATTTGATGCTGAATACAGGGTTTTATTTAATGAGGTGCTGGAAGATCATAAAGACAGTCCCCTGCAAAAAATTTATTTACAGAACCGCATTATGCTGCTGATAGAAAAATTTTTCCGCAGCCTCGTAATGAAGATGCCAATGCTGGCACAAAAACAAAAAGTATTATTAACACATAAAGAAATAGACAAGCTGATGGAGGTAGAGAGTCTGCTCATAAATGACTTTTCTCAGCCGGCGCCAACCATTGCTCAATTAGCGAAAACAGCCACCATGAGCCCTTCTAAATTAAAAAGCAACTTCCGCCAGGTGTATGGTTCAGGTCTGTATGAATATTATCAAAAAGTAAGAATGCAAAGAGCAAGAACTTTATTATTATCCAGAAGATTTTCAGTAAAAGAGGTTGGTACTCAGTTAGGATATACTAATCTCAGCAATTTTGCCCTTGCTTTCAAAAAACAATTTAATACGTTGCCAAGTAAAGTATAGGGATTTAGTTATTAACAGTTACAATTTTTTACCCCGCTTAACGTTTAAGAAACTTACTACCCCTTTTTATTCTGCATTACCACACCTTTCCTTTGTAACCATTTCGTTAGTATATATGTGGCTAAGCCCGTCTTTAAAATCCAAGCAGTGCGACCGGATAAGAGCCAACCATATCCTGATAAGAGGTCGTAAATTATTGCCGGGTACTTTTGTATCCGGTTTTTTATTGGGCATCAAACCAAACAGGCGTATTATTATTCCAGTCGCCATTGTAATTAATGGTAAGTTCCTCACCTGCTTCAATAGCTCTTATCGTTTTTATAAACATTGCCTCCTCTTCAAAATCCATCAGGTACTCACAATTACTCTGATAACTATGATTGAAAACAGGAATCCACCCAAGGGCCATTGCACACCGGTCTTCTTTTTCACCCCACAAAAAAATATAATCGTGCAATAATGTTTGATCAATTAATTTTCTTTCATCCAAACTCATTACAATTACAGGAGCAATTTCCAATAAGGTATCAGCAGGTATTGCTTCATTGGTAAAAACGCCTCTGCCCTTCTGTGTTGTTTTATCAATATATAAACAGGATAAACGCATACAGCTAAATTAAATGTTAATCGCAATTTATGCGGCGATTTTAGGATATAAGCACTTAAATTTGCGGCTCAATATAACGGATGGCCGAAGAATTACATAATGAATTTGAACCTGAAAAGCCTTCACTGCAACAGCAGTTTGAGCAACTTATTGCCAGGGACGATAAACTGGCCATCAAAGATTTTTTGAATGACCAGAATATAAGTGATGTGGCTGATTTGATTTATGAGAATGAAGAATATGAAAGCCAGATCATGAGTCATTTACTGATACACCGGGCAGCCAGCGTTTTTAAAATCCTCGATTTAGGTGAGCAGAAAAGAATCATTCAATCTCTCCCGGCGTTTAAAACAGCTGAATTACTCAACCATCTTTCTGCTGATGACCGTACCGATTTTTTGGAAGAATTACCCAGCAGTGTTGTTCGTGAATTAATCAAACTATTAGATCCCGATGAAAGAAAAATTACTTTATCTCTTTTAGGTTATCCCGAAAACAGTATTGGCCGTTTGATGACGCCGGATTATGTATATGTGTATCCGCATAATACGGTAGAAGAGGTTTTTCACACTATTCGTAAGTATGGTAAGGATAGTGAAACGATCAATGTCATTTATGTGATCAATGATAAAGGTGAGTTGCTGGATGATATCCGCATCCGTGAATTTATATTAGCTGCTCCTGACAAAAAGGTGGAAGACATCATGGATGAACGCTTTATTGCACTAAATGCCTATGATGACCAGGAAACAGCCAGTGAAGTTTTTAAAATGAACAACCGGGTGGCCTTACCGGTAGTAAGCAATACCAATAAATTACTCGGCATTGTAACCATCGATGATATATTATGGGTGGCCAGTGAAGAATTTAGTGAAGATATTCAAAAGATTGGCGGTACCGAAGCATTAGATCAGCCTTATTTGGAGATGCCTATTCTCAAACTATTTAAAAAAAGGATTACCTGGTTAGTAGTTTTGTTTCTTGGCGAAATGTTAACGGCCACCGCTATGGGATATTTTGAAGATGAAATTGCCAAAGCTGTAGTACTGGCGTTGTTTGTTCCGTTAATTATTTCATCGGGCGGTAACAGTGGTTCACAAGCTTCTACATTAATCATTCAGGCCATGGCAGTGGGAGAAATTACACTGACTGACTGGTGGCGGGTGATGCGGCGGGAAATTTTACAAGGGCTATTATTAGGAACAATGCTGGGCTCTATTGGTTTTTTAAGAGTAATTGTATGGTCCCATATATTTCCGCATTTATATGGAGTACATTACTTAATGATCGGCTTAACTGTTGGCTTTTCTTTAATTGGAGTTGTGCTATGGGGAACATTCAGTGGTTCCATGTTACCGTTAGTACTTAAAAAATTTGGAGCTGATCCTGCTGCTTCTTCTGCCCCGTTTGTAGCAACATTGGTTGACGTTACCGGCCTGGTAATTTACTTTTCAGTTGCTTATATATTTTTAAGCGGTATTTTACTCTGATGGTATTGCAGTTACGGAATAGTTCAATAACTATGATTGCTGCTTTTTTTTCAATAATATTGCAAGGCAAAAAGGTTTAAAGTTTAAGGTTTAACATTTAAAGTTATTCCTTGCTGCAAAAAACTTTAAACCTTCAACTTTAAACTAATAAACTCATCTGTAATGTGCGGAATAGTAGGATACACAGGACCAAGAGAAGCGTACCCTGTTATATTAAAAGGATTAAAACGATTAGAATATCGTGGCTATGACAGTGCCGGCGTAGCATTATTGAACAGCGGATTGAAAGTATATAAAAAGAAAGGCAAAGTGGCCGATTTAGAAGAAAGCCTGATTGGCAAGGATGTTCATGCCAATATCGGCATTGGACATACAAGATGGGCAACTCATGGTGAGCCTAACGACAGGAATGCTCATCCCCATCTCAGTGCCAGCGGACGTTTATCAATGATTCACAATGGAATTATTGAAAACTATGCACTCATTAAAAAAGAATTACTCAGCAAAGGATATGCTTTTAAAAGTGATACCGATACAGAAGTACTGCTCAACTTCATTGATGAAATTCAGCAACATAATGATTGCTCTTTGGAAGAAGCGGTAAGAGTAGCTTTGAAACGGGTAGTAGGAGCTTATTGTATTTTATTAATTGATAAAGAAGACCCGCATACCATCATCGCTGCAAGAAAAGGAAGTCCGCTGGTGATTGGTATTGGCAAAGGAGAACATTTTTTAGCCAGTGATGCAACACCCATTATTGAATACACCAAAGAAGTGGTTTATGTAAACGACTACGAGTTGGCCATTGTTCGTCCTGATGAGCTTATCTTAAAAAATCTCGGTAACGAAAAGATCACTCCATATATTACTAAACTGGATATGGATTTAGCTGCCATTGAAAAAGGTGGTTACGAACATTTCATGCTGAAAGAAATTTTTGAACAGCCTAAAACTATTTATGATTGTTTGCGTGGCCGGTTGGATGTAGCCAATGGAACCATTACTATGGCCGGTGTTGAAAACTATATGGAGCAATTAAAAAATGCTCCCCGCATTATCATCATCGCTTGCGGTACCAGCTGGCATGCTGGATTAGTGGCAGAATATGTTATTGAAGATTTATGCCGCATACCGGTGGAAGTAGAATATGCTTCTGAGTTCCGCTACCGTAACCCCGTGGTAAATAAAGGCGATGTTATTATTGCTATTTCGCAGAGTGGTGAAACAGCAGATACCTTGGTTGCTATTGAAAAAGCAAAAGAACAGGGCGCCATTATATTTGGTGTGGTAAATGCAGTAGGTTCATCTATTGCCCGTGCATCACATGCCGGTGCATATACTCACTCCGGACCAGAAATAGGTGTTGCTTCTACTAAAGCCTTCACTGGTCAGTTAGCTGTATTAAATATGATTGCATTAAAAATTGCTAAAGTAAAAGGAACCATTAGCGATGAACGTTATCATAATTTATTAGCGGAGTTGGAAGCTGTTCCTGAAAAGGTAGAAGCCATACTGGAAAATGCAGATGCTGTTAAAGCCATTGCAGAAAAATACAAAGACTCCAGCGATGCATTATTCCTCGGAAGAGGTTATAATTTCCCTGTAGCATTAGAAGGAGCATTAAAGCTGAAAGAAATTTCTTACATACATGCAGAAGGTTACCCGGCTGCTGAAATGAAACATGGACCAATTGCGTTAGTTACCGAAACTTTGCCGGTAGTATTTGTTGCCACCAAAGATTCCTATCACGAAAAAGTAGTGAGCAATATGCAGGAGATAAAAGCAAGAAGAGGAAAAGTTATTTCCATCATTACCGAAGGTGATAATATCAGTCCAACTTTGAGTGATGATGTGTTTGTTGTGCCGCCTGCTGATGAAGTAATTGCTCCTATGCTGAGTGTAATTCCATTACAGTTACTTTCCTATTATGCAGGTACAGCCAAAGGTTACAATGTAGATATGCCACGTAACCTGGCCAAAAGTGTTACGGTTGAATAATCATTATATCATTGGTTTAAAAACCCTGTCTTGCTGACAGGGTTTTTATATTATACACCCTCCTATTACTTATATTTACACTGCTAATTGCACTGCGATGAACGACATAAAAAAACAACCCATAAGTTCGCTGGGATATAATTTTATCCCTTCTTCATACCTGCCCAAAGGAAAAGACGAATACTATCTGCGTAATATTCAAAACCGCAGCGGAATTAAATACCGGCATTTAACGGCCTTAGAAATTGAAGTATTGGTCCGCAACCGGAATACTTCCGACGATTGGAATAAAATATTTGTATCGGATGCTTTTAATCCTGAACTGGTAAAGTCCTGCAAATTTTATGGCCTTGTACGCATCGGAAAGTTAGAACCCTACTTCCTCGAGTTTCATGGATTTCGTGGGCAGGTTGGTTTATACAATAGCACCATCATCAGTTGTGACTTTGGCGATAATGTAGTTATTGATAATGTAAACTACATGAGTCATTATATCATCGGCAACGAAGTAATTATTACGAATGTAAATGAACTGGGCACTACTAATTATTCAAAATTTGGTAATGGTATTCTTAAACAGGGCGAAGATGAAAAAATAAGAATATGGTTAGAGATATGTAATGAAAATGCGGGACGCAGTGTTATTCCATTCAATGGCATGTTGCCCGGCGATGCATGGTTATGGAGTCGCTACAGAGATGATGAACAATTGCAAAACAGATTTAAAGAGTTTACGCAAAAACAATTTGATGATAAACGAGGCTATTACGGAAAGATTGGTGACAGAACGGTAATAAAAAATTCAAGAATTATTAAAGATGTATGGATTGGCAGCGACGCTTATGTTAAAGGAGCGAATAAACTAAAAAACCTTACCATTAATTCTGACCCCGATTCTAAAACTCAAATTGGTGAAGGATGTGAACTGGTAAATGGCATTGTTGGTTTTGGTTGCAGAATATTTTATGGCGTGAAGGCAGTTCGTTTCTTTATGGCTTCTAATTCGCAGTTGAAATACGGAGCAAGGCTCATCAACTCTTATTTAGGAAGTAACGCTACTATCTCCTGTTGTGAAGTATTAAACTCTCTCATCTTTCCCGCACATGAACAGCATCACAACAATTCCTTCTTATGTGCGGCAGTAGTGATGGGACAAAGTAATATGGCTGCTGGTGCCACCATCGGTTCCAATCATAATTCAAGAAGCCCGGATGGTGAGATTATTGCTGGTCGTGGTTTCTGGCCAGGCTTATGTGTGAGTTTAAAACACAATTCAAAGTTTGCTACTTATACATTAGTTGCTAAAGGAGATTACAGTTATGAGTTAAATATTCCCATTCCATTTTCATTGGTATCGTTAGACTCCGCTAATGATAAAATAATAGTGATGCCTGGCTATTGGTTTATGTACAACATGTATGCACTGGCCCGTAATGCATGGAAATATATTGACCGTGACCAGCGCCAAGATAAAACGCAATTGATAGAATATGATTTCCTGGCACCGGATAGTGTAAATGAAATGTTTGATTCATTAACACTGATAGAAAAACTCGTTGGAAAAGCTGATTTAAAAGCTCAATTCAAAGAAGCCAGTGAAAAAGAATATATCAATCTTGGTAAACAATTACTCAATTCACCCGGCAGTGAAGTAAATGAACTGGAAATAATTGCTGAAGGTTTTGAAAACAGTAAGCGAAAAGTACAACTGATAAAAGTGCAGCAGGCCTATCAATTGTATAAAGAGCAGATCATTTATTATGGTGTTAACCGCATAATTGATTTGATCAAAGAAAATAAGATCAGTTCATTTGATGAGTTACAAAAATCACTTCCGGCCAAGGCAAAAAGAACTGCCTGGTTAAATGCAGGCGGGCAATTGATTCAGCAAAAAGACCTGGAACAGTTGAAAGCAAACATTAAAGCCGGTAAAATAAAAGACTGGGGCCAGGTACATAATTTTTATCGCAAAACCGGTGATAAATATGGGGCCGATAAATTTCAACATGCATTTGCATCGCTATTAGAAGTATTAGATATTTCTGCCAATAAAATTGATAAAGCTTTCTTTAAACAATTATTGCAGGAAGCTGTTGATACAAAAGAATGGATCACTAAAGGCATTTACGATTCAAGAGCAAAAGATTATACCAATCCTTTCCGAAAGATGGTATATGAAAGTGTTGCTGAAATGGAAACAGTTACCGGCAAACTGGCAAACAACAGTTTTATAAAACAGCAAAATGAAGAATTAGCTGACTTTAAAAAACAGGTAGCAGGACTGATTAAGAAATTCAAACTTTGATAATATCGTTAACACTTAACCAGCTATTCTTATACTAACTTAGTCCGTTGATTCTATTGCATCATTAACACTCTTTGGTATGTGGCAAAATAAAGTAAAGATCGCTTTCGTAGTTATAGTATTGAGTTGTGCAATCTCGTGTAAAAAGAAAGGTTCATCACCCGAACCAGTTAATCAATCACCCGTTGCTAATGCTGGTGTTGATATCACTATAACATTACCAACCAACTCAGCCACATTAAATGGAGCTGCTTCTTCAGATCCTGATGGAAGCATAAGCACTTATAAATGGACTTATGTAAGCGGCCCAACAGGCAGCACTATTGTTAGTGAAACAGCAGCAACCACCGCTGTTAATAATTTAACGGTTGGTACTTACATCTATCAATTAAAAGTAACCGATAATAAAGGCGCTTCCGCAACAGATAATGTACAGGTTACAGTACTGACTGCAACAGATACTGATCCACCTGCATACGGAACACCTTACAATAATGTACCTGCAACAGAAGACATAGTAATGTATGAGATCAATGAAAGGGCTTTTAGTGTTGCCGGAAATTTCCAGGGCATCATTGATCGTTTAGATTCCATCAAAGCATTAGGTGTAAATGTAATTTGGTTAATGCCCATTCATCCTATTGGTACTACCAAAAGTGTAAACTCTCCTTACTGTGTTGCCAATTATAAAGAAGTAAATCCTGAATTCGGCACATTAGATATTTTACGAAATCTTGTTTCAACAGCCCATCAGAAAAATATGGCAGTAATGCTTGATTGGGTTGCCAATCATACATCATGGGATAATCCATGGATCACCAATAAAGCATGGTACACACAGGATGGTGCTGGCAATATTATTAGTCCGGCTGGTACCGGCTGGAATGATGTAGCTGATCTGAATTATGATAATGCTGATATGCGGTTAGCGATGATTAAGGCAATGAAGTATTGGGTGCTGGCTGCTAATATTGATGGGTTTAGAACAGATGCAGCAGATATGGTTCCATTTGACTTTTGGAAACAGGCAATTGATACATTAAAAAATATGCCGGGCAGAAATTTAATATTTCTGGCTGAAGGCAGCAGGGCTGATCATTTCACTGCAGGATTTCAAATGAATTTTGCCTGGGATTTTTATACTACTGTAAAAAATGTTTTCAGAAGTGGCAATGCAGCCAGTAATTTATTTACCACTAACACTACTGAATATGGCAGTATTCCCGCTGGTAAAAAGAAATTACGCTTCACCACTAATCATGATCAGAGTGCATGGGAAGCAACACCCTATACTTTATTCTATGGAAAGCAGGGAGCATTGGCAGCTTCAGTAATTACTTCTTATCTCAATGGTGTTCCATTATTGTACAGCAGCCAGGAAGTGGGAAGAAGTACAACGGTCCCATTTTTCAGCAACTCGCCAATAGACTGGACACAAAACCCAGACATGGTTACTGCATATAAAAACATGTTTGCTTTTTACAACAGTTCAAGTGCACTAAGAAAAGGAACACTTACAGCTTATCCTGACAATGATATTGCCAGCTTTAAAAAAGTTTACAATACTGAAGAAGTAGTTGTGTTCGTAAACACAAGAAACAACATAATCAATTATACTTTGCCATCAGCATTAGCAGGAACCAACTGGACAAATGCTTTAACCAATGCATCGGTAAATCTTACAACAACTATCAGCATTAATCCATACGAATACATTGTATTGAAGAAATAAAAATCCCCCCAACATGTTGGGGGGGATCAATCTTTTTACATTCCCGGAAACCATGGTCTTCCTATTCCTTCCCTGAACGGCCATGGCACTGAAACTAAAATAGCAATTAAAGCTATTAATAACATCCACGAAGCCGGAGCATATAGTCCTTTCTTCGCTCTGCCTCTTGCCATTGTTATAAGAATAATAGCGATGATCATGCCGGTAATATGTTCAATTGCAAAAAAACGGTGAACACTATTTTTCATCACTTCGCTCATACCATTATCCCGTATTAGTTGTAAACCCATTGGGCCAACAAACCATTGATACAAGCCGATCAGTAAAGTAATGTGAGCTGCAATCATTAAAAACAAACTCGTTTTCTTAAGTCCTTCTTTCTTAGTGAAAGCCTGGAACAATGCCACCAGTAATAAAATTAAAATTACCCAGCGCAATAAATTGTGTAGATGAAGTAAGCCTGAAGCCATCTGATTTAAAAATTTAAAGATTTGAAGATTGAAAGTTGTTTCAAAACTACAATCCTTCATTCATATTATAAAATATGGGTGCATCTCAAATTTTCGGTTCCTTCACCCACCCCTTTTAAACATATTTATATTTTAAATGTCCTGGCCCCTCCCAAAGGAGGGGATAAACAACCTCTTATTTGTAAAACATAAATTCCAGCTCAGCGAAAATTTGGGATGCCCCTAAAATATCTGACACTACATTATCAAATCAGCACATTATCATATTATCACATTGAGCCATTGAGCCATTTTCAAATTAGCACTTTCTCACTCTACCCAATCAGCAATAAACACATTGGTATCTCTTGTTCCACCATTATTACGGTTACTGCAAAAAATAATTTTCTTTCCATCCGGACTAAACATCGGAAACGCATCAAAACCTTTATCACGGCTTATCTTTTGCAAATTGCTTCCATCTTCATTTATCGTATATAAATTAAAAGGAAATCCTCTTTTGTATTCATGATTGCTGGCGAAGATGATTCGTTTACTGTCATGAAAATAAGCAGGTGCCCAGTTTGCCTGTCCATAATTGGTAACCTGTTTAACATTGCTTCCATCAACATTAGCAATATAAACTTCCATGTGTGTAGGTGCTACTAAATTTTCTGCCAGCAGATCTTTGTATTCTTTCACTTCCTCATCAGTAGTTGGTCGGCTGGCTCTCCAAATAATCTTCTTCCCATCAGGACTAAACCATGCACCGCCATCATAGCCCAATGTATTAGTAAATCTTTTTTCTTTGCCTGTTTTTAAATCCATTATATACAGATCAATATCACCATCTTTATCGCTTGTATAGATCATCTTCTTTCCATCAGGAGATAAAGTAGCTTCAGCATCATATCCTTTACTCTTCGTTAATTGCTTAACAATCTTTCCGTTCATATCGGCCATAAAAATATCGTAGCTGTCATACAACGGCCAGATGTATTTGTTACCATACTTCTTGCGATCAGGCACGGGGGGACAAGTATCAGCCCCCAAATGTGTAGAAGCATAAATAACATATTTACCATCTTTGGTTATTGATCCGCAGGTGGTTCTTCCTTTGCCGCTGCTTATCATTTTATAAGTGAACTGCTCTCCAAACTTTGGTACACGCCCAACAAATATCTGGTCGCACTTTAATCCTTCTTTTGGATTGGTTCTTTGAAAAACGATCCACTTACCATCAAAGCTGAAATAAGCTTCAGCATTATCACCACCGAAAGTTAGCTGTTGAATATTTTTAAAATGTTTTTCATCAGCATAATGAAGAGTGTCTTCCGTGAGTAGTGAATGGTGAATAGTGAATGGTAAATTACGGAATGCACTTACTAAGATTAACAAAACTAAAGGCAAGAGGTAAATAAGTTTTCTCATTGGCGTTCGTTTATACTCCCGGCAAAGATGGGCTGCGGGGATTGTAAATGTGTCAAAACTTTGTCATAAACCAATCAACAAAATCGGTTAGTTTTGCGCCATGAATTCAGGTATCCCTTCGCTGAAAGCCTTTACTGTATTGCTGGCTGCTATTTCAATGAGTTTTTATGCCTGCAATAATGCTGATAAACCAGTTAAAGAAGATTCACCCAAATCAGTTGCCAACCAATTTAGTGCAGCCGCAGATTCGCTGAAGAAACTGGTGTTGGTTAATCCTGATTCCGCTACTTATCGTCAGCAATTAATTCAGCAGTTAGAACAGGACAATATGATTGATGAAGCATTAAAAGAAAACGATAGTCTCTATAAAAAAATTGGCGATAACGCAGTAATATGGCTTAACAAAGGTTCTTTATTAGAAGCAAAAAAAGATACAGCCGGAGCCATTGATGCGTATGAAAAAACAATTGTGCGGCAAAAAAATTTACAGGAAGCATATATACGACTCATTAATTTATATACAGAACAAAAAAACAACCGGGCACTGCAGTTGATAGATTATATGTTCCGCAATGAACTGGCTTTTGGTGTGGAAACAGATCTTATAATGTTTCGTGGTATTTATTATGGCAAAATAAAAGATTATAATAAAGCATTAACCTGTTTTGACCAGTGCATCAATGATAAATATACTTTCATGGATGCCTATATTGAAAAAGGCGCTTTATTATATGAGATGAAAAAGTATAAAGAATCGATTGCTGTGTTTGAAAAAGCAACTACTGTAAAAAATAGTTTTGCCGATGGTTATTACTGGATCGCTAAAAACCAGGAAGCATTAAACAACAGCAAAGAAGCAATAGATAATTATAAAAGAGCCTTAGCCTTAGACCAGGAATTCACCGAAGCAAGAGAAGCGTTGAAAAGATTAGGAGTGATTAAATAGGTTGCTGGTTACTGGTTGCAAGTTGCTGGTTACTGGTTGCAAGTTGCTGGTTATAAATTTGTAATTAAAACAATAACTTTAACTCCTTAATTTTTTCAACAAACCACAAACCACAAACCACAAACCACAAACCACAAACCACAAACCACAAACCATAAACCATAAACAAAAAACATGTCCATCGTAGCACCATCACTATTAGCCGCAGATTTTCTTAAACTGGATGCTGAATGCAAAATGCTCAATGAAAGTGAGGCAGACTGGTTTCATTTAGATGTAATGGATGGAAGATTTGTACCCAACATCAGCTTTGGCCCAATGATCATCGAGTTCATTCGTAAAACAACCACCAAAGTGTGTGATGTGCATTTAATGATACTGGAGCCGGAGAAATATGCTGAAGCATTTAAAAAAGCCGGTGCAGATATTTTATCGGTACACATTGAAGCTTGTCCTCATCTTCACCGCAATATTCAGCAAATAAAATCATTGGGTATGCAGGCAGGCGTAGCCATCAATCCGCATACACCCATTGATTCATTAAAAGATGTAATTGCAGATATTGATTTGGTTTGTATGATGAGTGTGAACCCAGGCTTTGGCGGACAATCATTCATTCCCCATACACTCACTCGCATAAAAGAATTAAAAAAATTAATTAATGAAACGGGCAGCAAAGCAAAGATTGAAATTGATGGCGGTGTTACTATTGAAAATGCAAAATCAATAATGGATGCAGGTGCAGATGTATTAGTGGCTGGCAATACCGTTTTCAAATCCCCCAATCCAAAAGAAACAATTTCCTTATTGAAAAAAATGTAATGCTATGGCCAAGGACCTTTTCTCTGCACAGGCAAATGAATATGCAAAGTTCAGGCCCGTATATCCGCCAGCATTGATTGAGTACATTGTTTCCTTCTGCAAAGAAAAAGAAGCCGCATGGGATTGTGCCACCGGCAACGGTCAGGCCGCTGTTTTACTGGCTGAGCATTTTAAAAAAGTGTATGCAACGGACATCAGCAAAACGCAAATAAAAAATGCAGCAGCAAAAGATAATATCGACTACAGCATCAGCCCGGCAGAAAACACCTTGTTTGCTGATAATAGTTTTGATCTCATCACCGTTGCCCAAGCTTATCATTGGATCAACTGGGATCATTTCCGTCACGAAGTAATGAGGGTGGCAAAACCGGGAGCTGTTATCGCAGTTTGGATGTATAACCTGCTTTCCACTGATGATAAAGCTGTAGATGAACTGTTACTCGATTTCTATAAAAACATTGTTGGCCCTTATTGGGATGCTGAACGAAAATACGTGGATGATAATTACACAACCGTGGCCTTTGATTATGAACTTTTGCCCACCCAATCATTTGAAATAAAAGCCGATTGGACCCGTGATCATTTCCTCGGCTATTTAACCAGCTGGTCAGCCACCAAAAACTTTGAAAAAGAGCAGCATTACCCGCCAGTAGATAAAATAGAAACACCTCTAAAAGCGTTATGGAAGTCGGGTGAAGTAAAACACATCAGCTTCCCCATTGTGCTAAAGCTGGGAAGGGTTGTGAAGTAACAACCCCGTCAGCGGTTGAAAACCCTGACGGCGGTTAAGCAGATTAATAATCCCCGCTTATTTAAATGAAACAAGTATTTTTAGGTTCTTATCTAAACCCATTTTAGTGAAAAGCAAAAGCTTACCAATACTGCTCGTACTGTTTCTTTCTGTACTTACCCTTCATGCCCAAAAGAAATATGCTTATGTTTCCGGTAAAGTGGTAGATGATAATGAGCAAGCACTCGCTAAAGTTTCTATTGAAATATTAGGTCGTCAAAATGGAGTGCTTTCATCAGACTCCGGAACCTTCCGTATTAAAGTACCGGCTGAAAAACCTTTTGCGTTGGTATTTACTTTTCTGGGTTATCGTACCGAGCAACGCAATTTCTATCTCAGCGAAAACGAACAGGAAAAAATAATTGTACGATTAGAAAAAGGTGGTGCAAAACAATTAGAAGAAGTAGTAGTTACCAATCAAAACGATCGTACACAAACTGGCTTAATAAAAATAACCAATCCCAAACTGGCATTAACCATTCCCACTGCAACCGGCGGTATTGAAAGTTTGATCAAAGTATTTGTGGGAAGTAATAATGAACTTACTTCTCAATATTCAGTAAGAGGTGGTAGTTATGATGAGAATCTTATTTATGTAAACGACTTTGAAGTATTTCGTCCATACCTCGTTCGCAGTGGTCAGCAGGAAGGGTTAAGTTTTATAAATCCTGAAATGGTGCGTAACATTAATTTCTATAACGGAGGTTTCCAGGCGAAGTATGGTGATAAAATGTCTTCTGTACTCGATATTCAGTATCGTAAACCAAAACATTTTGGTGGCTCTGCTTATGTAAGTTTATTGGAGCAGGGATTAGAACTGGAAGGCACATCAAAGAATAATAAGTTCACCTTTATTACAGGTCTCCGTCAGCGTACCAATGCCAGCTTGCTCGGCAGCCAGGAAGTAAAAGGTGTTTATGTTCCTTCATCAATCGATTTTCAATCTTATCTCACCTGGCAGTTAAGCAACAAATGGAGTTTGGAAGCATTGGGCAATATTTCCAGAACAAAATTTAAACTCACACCGGAATTCTCTCAACAAACATCTTCAGTTTTCTCTCCATATTTCACTGCCAATCTTGGATTGGATATTTATTTTGACGGAAGAGAAGTGGATCGTTATATCACCAACATGGTAGGCATCGCTATCAATAATCAGCCAAGAAAAAATGTAAAGCTGAAATGGATGGCCAGCCGTTTTCAAAACAACGAAAGGGAATCTGTGGATATTACCGGTGCGTATTTATTTGGTGAAAGAGAATTTGACCGGGCTAAATCTGATTTTGGTTTGATCACTAATCCACTCGGTGCCGGTGTATTTCAAAACTATGCCCGCAACCGTCTCAACATAGATGTCTATAATGTATCACATAAAGGTTCATTGGAAAAAGGAAGAAATTTTTATCAATGGGGATTAAGTGCCGAAAGACAGATCATCAACGATAAACTTAATGAATGGGAATTGCAGGATTCCGGTGGCTATACATTGCCCTACAATCCAAACATCCTTACTCTCAATAAAGTTTTAAAATCAAAAGCTGATATTGATATTACAAGGATACAGGGTTATATACAAGATAATATTTTGTTTAAAGACACTACAAGATTTACCCTCCAGGCCGGGCTTCGTTTTAATTACAACACACTCAACAAAGAGTTTTTATTATCGCCCCGTTTGCAGGCATCGTGGAAACCATTGTGGAAGAAAGATGTGGTGTTAAGAGCTTCTATAGGTTCTTACAATCAGCCACCATTCTATCGTGAGTTAAGAAGATATGATGGAACGGTGAACACTAATCTTAAATCACAAAAAAGCTGGCAGGCCGTTGCCGGTATGGATTATAATTTCAAAAGCAATAACAACCGGGTGTATCGCCTGCAATTAGAAGCTTATTATAAATACATGACCGATGTAGTGCCTTATGATGTGGACAATGTTCGCATCCGTTACTTTGGTGAGAACATGGCCAAAGCATATACCATGGGTGTGGAAGCAAGACTCTTTGGTGAAATTGTAAAAGATGCAGAAAGCTGGATCAGCATTGGCATTATGCGCAGCCGGGAAAATTTAAATAACGATAGCTGGTACAATTACAAGTTAGATTCATTAAATCAGCCAACCGATAGCGTAAAAGTAAATGGTGGTTGGTTAAGAAGACCCAATGACCGCTTAATTACTTTCGGTATGTTCTTCCAGGATTATTTGAGTACCAATAAAAATTTCAAAGTACATCTCAATGCATTGTTTGGCAGCAATCTTCC